>NZ_MLHS01000050.1 GCF_001999335.1 Rodentibacter sp. Ppn85
ATATAAAGAAGTTATTGCAAAAAATAAGGATATTAATTGGAAATTTTTTAATTGATAAAAATAACCGTTTTGATAGCTCTCGGTATGCATTAAATAAAATTTTATTTCTTCGTCAAGATGGTCGAATTGGTGACTATGTAGTGAGTTCTTTTGTTTTCCGAGAGTTAAAAAAATGGAACCCTAATTTGAAAATTGGGCTTGTTTGTACATTGGAAAACCAATATTTATTTTCACAAAATGAATATATTGATCAACTTTATTTAGTGAAAAAAAGAAGTATTAAAGATTATATACGTTGTGGTTTAATGTTACGCAAAGAAAATTATGATCTGATCATCGATCCGACTATATTTTTGAGAAATAGGGATCTTTTGTTACTACGTTTAATTAACGCAAAAGTAAATATTGGTTATCAAAAAGAAGGCTACAAGTTATTTAATCAAAATATTCCTTATAGCGGTCAACACTTTTCTCAGGTTTATGCTAGCGCATTAGACAAAATAGGACTCAAAAATATTGAGTTACAATATGATGTACCTTTTAATCAACAGGCTGCAACCGCTATTTCTAAGTTTTTGAAAGAAAACCATCTACAAAATTATATTGCGATAAATTTTTTTGGAAATTCTACAGTAAGAAAAATGCATGATAAAAATATCATAGCGCATTTACACAGGTTAACTGATAATTTCCCTGATAAAAAGTTTGTATTATTAAGTTATCCTGATATAAATGAGAAATTGATCAATCTGGTGAAAACGTTTGATAATGTTTTTGTTTATCCTACAACAGAAATATTTCATACAATTGAATTAATTAAATATTGTCAGCAGTTAATTTCTGTTGATACTTCAACTATACATATTGCCTCCGGCTTTAATAAATCAATTATTGGTTTCTATCCTAATGACGAAGAAAATTTTGCTCACTGGAGACCGATGACCCACTCTCCGACGCATATTTTATTTTTTGATAAAACAGTCAATGAAATCATGCCGGATAAAATTAACCTTGAATGGATTATATCGTAGCAAAAGTGCGGTCATTTAGCCGTCTAGATTGTTATTTGGTTCTTTTTTCATTAGAATAGCCACACATAATTTAGTTTTAATTTTCTTATTGATTGTAAGGTATTTATGGCAGATTGGAATGGCAAGTATATTAGCCCTTATGCGGAACACGGAAAGAAAAGCGAGCAGGTTAAAAAAATTACAGTGTCAATTCCCATTAAGGTGTTGGAAATTTTAACCAATGAACGTACCCGCCGCCAATTAAAAAGTCTACGCCACGCTACCAATAGTGAGTTGCTTTGTGAGGCTTTTTTGCATGCTTTTACCGGTCAACCGTTGCCGACAGATGCTGATTTAATAAAAGAGCGGCATGATGAAATTCCGGAACAAGCAAAAGAAATTATGCGTCAATTAGGCATCGATCCTGAAAGTTGGGATTATTAATTTGCCTCTTTTAATCCGTCCAAAATTGAACATTCGGGGCAATCATTGCCTTGGCATATATTGTACCAATGTTGTAGTTTGCCTACCATTTCTTCTAATTGTTTAATTTGTTGCTTTAATGTCGTGATATGTTTTGCCGTTAATGCTTTTACTTCACTGCTGCTACGGGCTGGGTTATCTTGAAGGGCGAGTAATTGCCTGATTTGTTGTAAAGAAAACCCCACGTCTCTTGAATGACGAATAAAATGTAATCGCTCAATATCTTTTTCTTCATAATGACGATAGCCGGACAAGCTTCGTTGTGCCGGTTTAATTAAACCTAATTTCTCATAATCCCGAATTTGTTTTGCGCTAAGACCGCTTAATTTTGCGGCTTCACTGATATTCATAGAAAAACACCTTGACCTTTACCTTAAGTTAAGGTTTATAGTAGCTAACATTAATTTTTTATTCAATATAAAACAAGGAGAAAATAATGAAAAATGTTCATTTAACCGTAACAGGAATGCATTGTGGTGGCTGTATAAAAAGTGTAACGAGCGTATTGAAAGAATTGGACGGCGTAGAGCAAGTGGATGTTGCTCTTGAAGGTTATGCAGATATTCAATTTGATGAGAGTAAAGTTTCTGTCACCCGGTTAATTGAAGTTATAGAGGAGGCCGGGTTTGACGCAACAGAGTAAAAAAATTGTCCTGCAAATTGAGGGGATGACTTGTCAATCTTGTGCCAGCAGAATTGAAAAGGTTCTCAACAAAAAAAATTTTGTGGAGCAGGCAAATGTGAATTTTGCAGTGGAAGAAGCACAAGTAGTATTTGATTCGACACAGGCAACTACGGAGGATATTCTCAATATTCTTCAGAAAACTGGGTTTAAAGGGATTTTAAAAACCGCTCAGCAACCTGCTCTGCAAGAGCACAGAAAAATTCATTGGCGACTTTGGTTATTATTGTTAATTAACATTCCTTTTTTAATTGGAATGATTGGAATGTTAATAGGCAATCATCGTTTAATGTTGCCTCCAATGTGGCAATTTACACTGGCAACTATTGTGCAATTTGGTCTCGCTATTCCGTTTTATCGAGGTGCGATTGGGAGTATCCGTGGCGGGTTAGCAAATATGGATGTTCTTGTTAGTAGCGGTACACTAACTATTTATTTGTATTCCTCTTATATGTTGTTTTATCACACCGCACAAGGGCATGATGCACTACATCATATTTATTTTGAAGCAGCCGTTATGGTGATTGGCTTTGTTACTCTTGGCAAGTTTTTAGAAGATCGAACTAAAAAACATAGCTTAAACAGTCTAGAGTTATTATTACAACTTACCCCGAAACAAGTGAATGTTTGGAATGGTAAAACATGGCAAGCTATTCCCCTTGATCAAGTGAAAATAGGCGATGTATTACGTGCCAATCATGGGGAGCGTATTGCTGCTGATGGCGTTGTTGAAGCTGGCTCAGGGTGGTGTGATGAAAGCCATTTAACCGGTGAATCCATGCCTGAAATGAAGCAAGCTCAAAGTATGGTATTGGCGGGTTCAATGGTGACTGAAGGCAGTTTAACTTATCGTGCCAATCAACTTGGTTCTCAAACCTTGCTTGGCGATATGATGAAAGCGCTTTCTGAAGCGCAAGGCACAAAAGCACCGATTGCCCGTTTTGCAGATAAAGTTGCCGGTGTTTTTGTCCCTGCTGTTCTCATTATTGCGACGGTAACGCTCGGGTTGACTTGGTGGCGCACCGCGGATATTGGTACGGCTATTATTCATTCGGTCGCAGTGTTAGTGATCGCATGTCCCTGTGCCTTAGGTCTTGCTACACCGGCCGCTATTATGGCGGGAATGGGAAAAGCAGTGAATACCGGTATTTGGTTTAAAGATGCGGCAGCAATGGAAGAAACTGCCTATGTGAATACTGTTGTGTTAGATAAAACAGGCACATTAACTAGCGGTAAACTTACTGTCGCGGCAGTGTGGCAACCTGAAAGTGCGGTCATTTCCGAAGAAGATTTGTATCGTGTTGCTGCCGCTGTAGAGCAACATGTGACACATCCTATCGCAAAGGCAATAGTGCGTTCAGCGTTAGAAAAAAAATTGGCAATACCGACCGCACTTTCTGTAAAAACAGAAGTGGGCGAGGGTGTTTCGGCAGAGATTGAGGGGATTGGTTTTATTAAAGTGGGTACACCTGAGTTTTG
Organism: Rodentibacter sp. Ppn85; assembly: GCF_001999335.1. Classification (GTDB taxonomy): domain Bacteria; phylum Pseudomonadota; class Gammaproteobacteria; order Enterobacterales; family Pasteurellaceae; genus Rodentibacter. The sequence continues at coordinate 3,655 of NZ_MLHS01000050.1, forward strand.
TGGTTTTTATTTACCTAGTCAACTTGATGGTGTATGGGATATTGCAAGTATTGTGGCAGTTTCTATTAATAATGAAATCGCCGGGGCGTTTGCCTTAACCGACACATTACGCGAAGAAAGTAAACGAGCAATTGAACGATTACGGCAAAATAATATTGACGTGATTATTATGAGCGGTGATCGCCAATCTGTTGTGGATTATATTGCACAACAGCTTAATATTACGACCGCATTCGGCAAACTCGCTCCTCGTGATAAAGCGGCAAAAGTCCAAGCCTTACAACAAAAAGGGCGTGTTGTTGCAATGGTTGGCGATGGCATTAATGATGCTGCGGCATTGGTGAGGGCAAATGTGAGTTTTGCGATGAAATCAGGTTCTGATGTGGCAGAGCAAGCGGCTTCTGCGACGCTAATGCGTCAATCAATAAACCAGCTTGCCGATGGGATTTTTATTGCGCAAGCTACATTAAAAAATATCAAACAAAATCTCTTTTTCGCATTGGTTTATAATATTCTTGGGATTCCTCTTGCCGCATTGGGCTATTTAAGCCCAGTCATTGCAGGGGCGGCGATGGCATTAAGTTCCATTTCTGTATTAATGAATGCATTAAGATTAAAACGATTAAAGATCAAACAATAAAATAAGGCGGAATTATCCGCTTTATTTTTTTACTATTACTTATTCAACCAAAGCGGTAGTTCAATAGTAACGGCAAGTCCCCCTAGCTCACTTTTTTCAGCCCATACCTTACCTTGGTGTTCTTTAATAATATTTAAAACTATAGTTAAGCCTAATCCTGTACCGCCGGTTGATTGAGAGCGGGCTTCATCAACACGATAAAACGGTTGGAAAATTTTTTCAAATTCGTCAGGGGGGACTCCAAAACCGTTGTCATCAATTCGGATCTTAAGGTTTTCTTCTTGAATAAAAATATTGAGTTTGATTTTACTCTTAGTATATTTCAGGGCATTTCTAACAATATTTTCTACCGCACTTTGTAATAACTCCGGATTTCCGTTCAAAAATGGCTCGAAATCTGGTAATTGAAAGCATTGTTCAAATTCAATATGGTTTTGTTTGGCTTCAAACATTGCGTCTTGTACGACATTACGCCAAACTTGTTCAGCCGGAAAGATAGAGCTTTTCGTTTGTGTATTCATCTGTTGTCGAGAGAGAAGTAGTAGATCATTAATCATTTTATCCATACGCGTAATTTCTTTCTCTATTCGTTGAATAGTACTATTACTACCGGTTTGATGACGGATAAGTGCTACGGCAAGTTGGAGACGGGTCAATGGCGTTTTCATTTCATGAGAAATGGAAGATAACAGATTTTGTTGATTTGAGATTAAACTATTAATCGCAGCAGCCATTCGGTTAAAACTTTGACCGACCTGACGCAATTCCCACGGCCCGTTTTTGCTTAATTGAGGATCAATTTTAAAGTTTCCTAATGCTACATTGTTCGCTGCTTTTTGTAGACGATAGATAGGTTTTACGATGGTATAGGTAAACCACCATAGTAATGGTGTGGTAGTCAATAAGGTTAATATTAATAATACTAATGGGTTATCGATCATGTAACGAATAATTTCCTGAGAAGGACTGGCATGAGAAATAAAGAAAAGTGATAAGGGTTCGTCAAAGCTATCTACGTACACTTGAAAAGGACCGGCAATCTGAATATCCGCAAAGTTTTTTCTCATAGGGTGAGAGAAATTATTTGCCGTTTCGGCAAAGCACTCTATAAAGGTTTTTTCTTCACTAAATGCACCAAAAAATTCTTTGCGCAGGGGATTGTAAATAACCGGGCGGGTTTCACTAAATCGATCAATAGGAAGTAAGGGAACTTCAGAAAGAAGTGACGTAATTTTGTGATTACGAATAGATTCTACCAATTTTTTTTGATAATTAGCAATTTCATATTCTTTAAGATTTGAGTAAAAGCGGTTATCCAAATAGGGTAATAGGAGTAACAATACCATCATAGTAAAAAATGCGAGCCAAAAAGCCGTAAAGGTACGGATAGTTAGATAATTTAAGCTAAACTTTTTTCGATTCGGCATAGAAGCTATTTACTAATTAAAAGATAACCGCGTCCACGTAAAGTCCTGAACCATGGCAATCCGTCTTCTCTAGAGGGTAATTTTTTGCGTAGATTTGACATATGCATATCAATCGAACGATCAAACGGTGCAAGAGGTTTCCCCAATACACTCATACTTAATTCCTCACGGGTAATGGGTTTTCCTTGGGAGCGAATCAGAGCTTCAAGTAATGCAAATTCCGATGCAGTAAGGAGAAGATCTTGCGTTTTATAGAGTACCTGTTGATGACCTGAATGGAGTTTTAGCTCACGGAAATGAGTCCAACTGTTTTCTTCCGATTTGTTTTTTATGTTTTCTAAATCTTCGGATCTTGTACTTCTACGTAAAATTGCTTTAATACGGGCAATCAATTCGCGATCGTTGAAAGGTTTTGGTAAATAGTCGTCTGCGCCCAATTCTAATCCTAATACGCGATCAATTTCTTCTCCACGGGCGGTTAGCATCATTACGGGAACATTAGACTGTTGTCGGATACGTTTAAGCGTTTCGATACCGTTTAATACAGGCATCATGACGTCTAACAAGATTAGTGAATAATCCTGGTTGAGCTTATCTAATGCCTCTTGCCCGTTATTAGCAACATCAATATCAAAACCCGATAAAGAAAGAACTTCCGCAAGCAAATCGGTTAATTCGGTATCATCATCAACTAATAAAATCTTTGACATTATTAAACCTTTTGGTATGACTTATTGTTTAGTAAAACAAAAGGAAATTACCAGAATTTCCACCAAAATTTTTTATTGGTGTCAGCGTTACGTTCAATAATCGTGTTGTTTTCATTTTGTGACGTAACTTTAGGTAATGGTTTGTCCAGATTTGTTTCAGTCACAACACCGAGTTGATCAAATTTTACGGTAAAAGTATGTTGTTCCGGGGCTTGGTAGGCTCGTTGTTGTAAAAACACATAATACCAAGTTAAATTGCTGTAAGGATCAATTAAGACAGGCGTTCCGAGTAGGTATTGTACTTGTTGAACTGTCATACCCTGTTTAACTTGTGCTACGCTTGCTGCTTCTAAATAGTTGCCTTGTGGCACATCAATACGATAAACGACTTTTTCAACAGTAGAACAAGCAGAAAGGCTAAGAGCCAATACCGTTGCACCAAAAAGAGTTTTGAATTGCATTTTCTTTACCTGTATTCACAATTTTTTCAAATAATACCCAAAGTTAACTCTCTTGCCAAACTAATTCTTTGATTTTAAGGCTTTTTGTAGCTGATCTTTCAAGTTTGGCGGCAACCCTTTGATAACAAGCTCATCGTTCATTGAATCCCAATGAATCCGCGTATTGAGTAAATCCGCATCAAAACTTAATGTAATTCCCTTACCTGAACCGGAGAATTTTGTCAGGGATTTTAACGCGGAACGTACCGGCGGAATACTTTCCTCTAAACCATAATCTTGATTTTCTACAAAGGAAACAAAGGGGTGCTCGCTTAGAGTAGGGATGTTAGCGGAAAGTTCCGCTAATTCAATTTCCTCCCCTGTGGCAAGTTGCCCTTTGCAATAGTCAAAAACTTGTTTTTTTACCGCTTGGGTTTGTTCTTTATTAAGCTCACCCTGTTCACAATAATCACTGACTGCCTGCAAGAGGCATTGATTTTGCACCTGTGGGTTCAACCCTTCTTCTGCACCTAAGAAATCCATAAAAAAGTCACTGATTTTTCGTCCAACCCGTCCCTTAATGAAAGTTAAATAACGATTGGAGTTAGCGTTAATTTGTAAATCCGTTAGGTTCACTCTGGCTGCAATATCAAATTGTGTAATATCGAGATATTCTGTGCGTCGAATATCTAAGTGTTCGTCCACCAGCATACTGTGCCGGTTGTCGAGCATAGCGATAAATAAATAGTCTGTCGCTAAAAAATTGTAGTGGCATAGAATAAGCGTGCCGCTGTCGGCAAAACTGTATTTGCTTAATTCATTAGCGAGAAGTTTGGTTGCATATTGACTAAAGCCCAAAAATTCGATTTCTTGTTCCAATAAACGATTCAAATGCTGTGCGAATACCGAATTTTCTTGGAAGATACCGAAGGCTTTAGCTTTATTCTGATAAGCTTGGTGTAACAGTAACATCATTTGTTCTACTTCCGGCGTAATGGGTAGGAGCTCCTCCCGAAGAGTACTTTCCATTTTCGTATTTTCACCGTCAGTTTGCTTGATAAGTTGATGTAGCACGATTTGATTCACTGTAATGCTCATTTTATTTCCCTCTTTCAAAAACGTGGCAAATTATAACCGCACTTTTTCTGTATTTCTGCAAGAAAAAAGAAATTATTTATGATCTGTAAAATAATCGGGTATGATAAAGCAATTTCTTTCTTTTATTTTTAATAAAATGGCGCAACATTCTAAATATTCTGATGCACAGTTGAGCGCAATTGTAAATGATATGATTGCCGTACTCGAAAAACATAAGGCTCCGGTGGATTTATCCCTGATTGCACTTGGTAATATGACAAGTAATTTACTCATAACCAGTGTGCCTCAAACACAACGGGAAGCCTTAGCACAAGCCTTTTCCAATTCTTTAATTAATGCAGTAAAAACGCTTTAGTATGATTCGATTCAAAAAAGGCATGTTTAGCGGAAAACAGTACCGTGATGAGACCTCACGAAAAATCTCGTGGGGGCATTGGTTTGCTTTTTTTAATATCATTATCGCCATATTAATCAGTGCGCGTTACGCTTTCCTAATTGATTGGCCGGACACTCTTGGCGGCAAACTTTACTTTTTTGTTAGTTTGCTTGGGCATTTTAGTTTTAGTGTTTTTGCTATTTATTTATTGGTGATATTCCCGTTAAGTTTTGTTGTTAAAAATGACCGCACTTTTCGTGGGTTAACGGTGATTTTGTCCACTATTTGCATAACTTTGTTATTATTCGATACGGAAGTATTCCATCGTTTCAATTTGCATTTATCGTCAGTTGTATGGAATTTGTTGGTGAATCCGGAAAATGGTGAAATATCACGGGATTGGCAAATATTTTTTGCACCAATGCCGATTATTCTCTTAGTACAAATGCTGTTTTCCCGTTGGAGCTGGGAAAAACTTCGCAGTTTGGAACGCCAAAAATGGCTGAAGGCGGTGGGAATTTTCTTCACTTCAGCTTTTGTCGCTACTCATCTTATTTATGCTTGGGCGGATGCTTATTTGTATCGCCCAATCACAATGCAACGCGCTAATTTTCCACTTTCTTACCCAATGACAGCACGCTCGTTTTTAGAAAAACACGGGCTATTGGATGGTGAGCAATATACGCAAACATTAGCGCAGGAGGGGCGACTGGATGCACTAAAAATTGATTATCCGAAACATTCTTTGGCTTTTACCCCAATGGAACAGAAACCGAATATTTTGCTCATTACAGTTTCTGGATTACGTTATGATTCTGTTTCTCCTAAAACAATGCCTAAATTAGCGGAGTTTGCAACTACTTCGACACAATTCACCAATCATTACAGTAGCGGTAATACGAAAAGTACCGGCTTAGTGGGGCTGTTTTATGGTTTGAACGCGAGCTATACGGATAGCATTTTAAGTAACCATACCCCGTCTGTATTGGTTGAAAAATTACAAGCGGAAAAATATCAATTCGGTTTATTTTCAGCAACGCATTTTAAAGAGAGTTTATTCCGCCAGGCGCTATTCCGCGGTATGAAGTTGGCAAAAGGCAAATTCGGGAACGAAAGTGCGGTCAAAAATTTCAATGAATTTATCGCCGCAAGAAAAGCGGATAATCCTTGGTTTGCTTATCTTGATCTTGATTTAAACATTAGCAATGTCTCGGAGTACGGGCAGCGCTTAATGCAGATGGATAAATTGATTGAGCAAGCATTAATGAATGTTCCATTAGAAAATACATTGGTCGTTGTAACCTCGGAATACGGTTTAACTTTCAATGCGTTAAATAAAAAAGATCTGGCGAATTATTTTGGGCGTGATCAGATTCAAGTTCCGTTATTAGTCTATTGGAAAGACTTACCGGCGGGAATAGAAAAAGGGTTGACAAGCCATACGGATTTGTTGCCTGCATTGATGAAAAATGTGTTTAACGTTCAGAATCCTTTCAATGATTATTCGCAAGGGCATAATTTGTTTGAACGAAACGGTGACGATTGGGTGCTTGTTTCCAATTATCGTTGGAATGTGTTGGTTCAGCCCGATGGCACGCAATATCATATCGATCGCAAAGGAAACTACAAAAAATTTGACCGCACTTATCAAGAACAATCCTCTGAACGCCCGCCTTTAGGTTTGTTCTTAGAAATGTTTAAGCGGGAAAATTCATTTTTTGATAAATAAGTGATAACAGCATTTTCATCCTGTTTTATGATAAAAATGAATAGCTTTTTGAGGTTTAACCCTTTATACTTTCGCCTCAGCTTAAGACTGAAAAGATGTTATTAATGAAAATCCGTGAGTTTTTCATAACATTATTACAATGCTTCTCGCCACGTTTGTCGTGCCTTTCAATTAATACGCTTCTCGTCTTTTTGTCCTCATTCTTTTTATGGAGTTTGTATGAAAAGCCATGTTCGTAGTTTTAAAACTTATATTCGTGATGAAATCATTAAAAAAGGTGGTTGGGTAAATGCTCATGCCCATGCCGATCGTGCTTTTACTATGACTCCGGAAAAAATCGGGATTTATCATAGCAGTAATTTACAACAAAAGTGGGATTTGGTAGATGAAGTAAAACGTACTTCCAGTGTTGATGATTATTACGCACGTTTTTGTCAATCTATTGAATTAATGATTTCTCAAGGCGTGACGGCATTTGGTACCTTTGTTGATATTGATCCGATTTGTGAGGATCGTGCGATTATCGCCGCTCATAAAGCCCGTGAAGTTTATAAACACGATATTATTCTTAAATTTGCGAATCAAACCTTAAAAGGCGTTATTGAACCGACGGCACGGAAATGGTTTGACATTGGTTCGGAAATGGTCGATATGATTGGCGGCTTGCCTTACCGTGATGAATTAGATTACGGGTGTGGCCTTGAAGCGATGGATATTTTGCTCGATAAAGCCAAATCGCTCGGTATTATGTGCCATGTGCATGTGGATCAGTTTAATAATCCAAGTGAAAAAGAAACCGAACAACTTTGCGATAAAACTATCGAACATGGGATGGAAGGGCGAGTCGTGGGGATTCACGGTATTTCAATTGGATCTCATTCAAAAGAATATCGTTATAAACTCTACGAAAAAATGCGTAAGGCAAAAATGATGATGATTGCCTGCCCAATGGCATGGATTGATAGTAACCGTAAAGAAGATCTTATGCCGTTTCATAATGCATTAACCCCTGCAGATGAAATGATCCCGGAAGGTATTACCGTTGCACTGGGAACGGATAATATTTGTGATTATATGGTGCCGCTTTGTGAAGGTGATTTATGGCAAGAATTAAGTTTGCTTGCGGCAGGTTGCCGTTTTCCGCATTTAGATGCGATGGTAGATATTGCAAGTATTAATGGACGTAAAGTACTGGGATTAGAACCGATTTAAACAATCTTTTGATAACAGAACGGTTATAAATGAAAAGTTTGTAATCGTTCTTTGCCTTGTTAGATGATGTAAAAATAAGAAAAAGTACTTAAACAAGTAAATTGGTGGGCGATACCGGTCTCGAACCAGTGACCCCCTCCTTGTAAGGGAGGTGCTCTCCCAACTGAGCTAATCGCCCGACAATATTAAGACCTAAGTCTTATATTTCGGTTTATTTAAACACTTAGCTAAGTGGTGGGCGATACCGGTCTCGAACCAGTGACCCCCTCCTTGTAAGGGAGGTGCTCTCCCAACTGAGCTAATCGCCCACTAAGATAGCGTTTAAATAAAAGGGAAAGTTTGAGCGGAAAGAATACTTAATCTAAACTAAGTGGTGGGCGATACCGGTCTCGAACCAGTGACCCCCTCCTTGTAAGGGAGGTGCTCTCCCAACTGAGCTAATCGCCCGCTTGGTCAAACTCTACAACATTAAGACACTTTAGAAGTGGTGGGCGATACCGGTCTCGAACCAGTGACCCCCTCCTTGTAAGGGAGGTGCTCTCCCAACTGAGCTAATCGCCCTTAATGTTGTGGATTGGCATTATAGGGATAATGCATTTTCAGTCAATCATTTTTTATAAAATTTAACTTAATTGTTGTAAAAATAAACATAAAAATGGCTTTTTTATTTAGAACTGTGTTTAGTCGTAGTAGAATAGCGAGTAATTTTTTATTGAATATAGGTTATAAAATGAAATTAGACGCTCCTTTTGATTTAGATCCAAATGTAAAAGTACGCACACGTTTTGCCCCAAGCCCAACGGGCTATTTACATGTAGGCGGCGCACGTACGGCGCTCTATTCTTGGTTATTTGCAAAACACAATCAAGGTGAGTTTGTATTACGTATTGAAGATACGGATTTAGAACGCTCAACACCGGAAGCAACGGCGGCTATTTTAGAAGGAATGGAATGGCTTAATCTTGCATGGGAACACGGTCCTTATTATCAAACCAAACGTTTTGATCGTTATAACCAAGTAATTGATGAAATGCTTGAGCAAGGTTTGGCTTATCGTTGCTATTGTTCTAAAGAACGTCTGGAAGCTTTGCGTCATAATCAAGAGAAAAATAAAGAAAAACCGCGTTATGATCGTCATTGCTTGCATGATCACAGCCATTCACCTGATGATCCTCATGTTGTACGCTTTAAAAATCCAACGGAAGGTTCAGTCATATTTGATGATGCGGTACGTGGTCGTATTGAAATCAGCAACAGTGAATTAGATGACTTAATTATTCGCCGTACTGATGGTTCGCCGACCTATAACTTCTGTGTGGTGGTAGATGATTGGGATATGGGAATAACCCATGTGGTACGCGGTGAGGATCATATTAATAACACACCACGTCAAATTAACATCTTAAAAGCCCTTGGAGCACCGATTCCGGTGTATGCCCACGTTTCTATGATCAATGGTGATGACGGACAAAAACTTTCTAAACGTCATGGCGCAGTAAGTGTGATGCAATATCGTGATGAAGGTTATTTACCGGAAGCATTGGTCAACTATCTTGTGCGTTTAGGCTGGGGACATGGCGATCAAGAGATTTTTAGTCGCGAAGAGATGATCAAATATTTTGAATTGGATCATGTGAGTAAGTCTGCCAGCGCATTTAATACCGATAAACTTTTATGGTTAAACCATCATTATATTCGTGAGTTACCAGCGGAATATGTGGCAAAACATCTCGAATGGCAATATCAAGATCTTGGCATTGATACGACCAATGGGCCTGTTTTAGCGGAAATCGTCAAAATGTTAGCAGATCGTTGTAAAACGCTACGGGAAATGGCACTTGCCAGTCGTTATTTCTTTGAAGAGTTTGAGACTTTTGATGAAGCGGCAGCGAAAAAACATTTCAAAGCGGGAGCCGTTGAAGCACTTGAAAAAGTAAAAGAAAAATTGACCGCACTTCCTGCTTGGGATTTATATTCGACTCATGCAGCGATTGAGCAAACAGCAGCCGAGCTTGAGGTCGGAATGGGGAAAGTCGGTATGCCGTTACGTGTTGCGGTGACAGGTTCAGGGCAATCGCCATCAATGGATGTGACTTTGGTGGGAATAGGTCGCGAACGTGTGATTGCTCGTATTCAGCGTGCGATTGATTTTATTAAATCTCAAAATGCTTAATATTTAATCGTCTGATTTTTTCGAGATAATTTCATGTTGACAGCGATAGCGGTAAAATTTAAGATACCGCCATCTTTTGGGGATATAGCTCAGTTGGGAGAGCGCTTGAATGGCATTCAAGAGGTCGTCGGTTCGATCCCGATTATCTCCACCAAATTATTAAAGCAAGGTTAATCGCCTTGTTTTTTTTATATTAGCCATCCTATCAAACTGAAACACACTATGTTTGTCGTGTTTTTCATTTCTAGAAATTTTTTAATTTATTGGAATAAAGCACTAAACAGAGTGCGAGCACCATAATCAAAATTGCACCGGCGAATAGAAGAGTATCTATTGCATTTTCATGGCTCACGATTATTAATCGGAGCATCGCCGTTATTCCGGCATAAATGAAATAACGTAATGGAAAATGATAGCCGCTTTTAAAATATTGAACAATTAAGCCGATAAAACCGAAATACAAGAAAAACATTACGGCTTCCTCTGCTAAAGCATAAGGCACAACGGTGGAAGGATTTATCACCATTAAGGCAAGAGAATAAGTGATTTTGGCTAAGGCAATGATCAAAACAATAGAAAGTGCGATAAGCGCCGTACTTAATACATATTTAAGTATGTTAATGACAAATGTCGGTAATTTTTCTAATTGGTTCTCTTCCATTTTTTCCTTCGTTTATTTTCAATAAAAACTATTGATAGACCAACCGCGATTTTGGGAAGAAGTGCGGTTAGTTTTTCCCGTGTTTTAATCCGGAGAATAATACAGTTTTCCTATTTCAATTTTTTGACGTCCTGTTTCTTCACGCCATTTATTGCTATCGCGTAACGAATAGACACAACCACAATATTCTTGTTGATAGAAACGTTCACGTTTACTGATTTCGATCATTCGTTGTGAGCCGCCTTCTTTGCGCCAGTTGTAGTCCCAGTAAATCACATCATCGTATTTTTCAGCCGCACGGTGACCACAACCATTAATTTGGTTCATATCTTTCCAACGGGAGATACCAAGACAACTGGTAAAAACAGGAAAACCATGTTTGTGTGCATATTCAGCCGCTTTTTCAAAACGCATATCAAAACACATGGTACAGCGAATACCACGCTCCGGTTCCCATTCCATACCTTTAGCACGGTCAAACCAATTTTGGCGATCATAATCCGCATCAATAAACGGAATAGCGAATTTTTTGGCAAAACGAATGTTTTCTTCTTTGCGGATTAAATATTCTTTTAACGGATGAATATTCGGGTTGTAAAAATAAATCGTAAATTCAATACCAGAAGCAAGAATCGCTTCCATCACTTCACCGGAACAGGGGGCGCAACAAGAGTGAAGAAGAAGTTTATGGTGTCCGTTCGGTAATTCTAACTTTTCGCGAACAAAAGGGGCATTAGGATCTGTGCGAGCCTTCTTTCTCGGTGTTCTCGGTTGAAAATTAGTCGTATTTTGTGTTTTCACGTTATTCATAAAGTGATCATTCAAAAGTAGAAAAGGGATAAAGTACTTCAATCGTTAGTAAGTTCTATTTACGGATAAATATGCCAAGGATATTAATGCTTGTGTGTATTGGTTTTCCGGCAGAATTGAAATCGCATCAACGGCTTTTTGTGCTTCTTGCTTTGCCCGTTCCATTGCATAATCCAGTGATTTGTGTTCCGCCATAATCGCCAATATTTCATTTATGTACTCACGTTTACCGCCCTGTTCAATTGCTTCACGAATCAACGCAGACTGTTCGGTGCTGCCGTGACGCATGGCGTGTAACAAAGGTAGAGTCGGTTTTCCTTCCATTAAATCATCACCGATGTTTTTACCTAAATCTTGTGTGCTTGCACTGTAATCTAACACATCATCAACAAGCTGAAATGCCGTACCAAGATAGCGTCCATAATCTTGTAAGGCTTTTTCTTGGCTTTCCGTTGCATTTGCAACAATTGCGGCAGTTTGTCCTGCAACTTCAAATAAACGTGCGGTTTTGCTGTAGATCACACGCATATAATTGGCTTCACTGGTCTGAGGATCGTTCACGTTCATTAATTGTTGCACCTCACCTTCAGCAAGGACATTGGTGGCATCAGCCATGATCCGAAGAATTTTTAAGGATTCCAATTGGGCAACAAGTTGGAATGCTCGCGTATAAATAAAATCGCCGACCAACACGCTTGCGGCATTTCCGAACTCGGCATTTGCGGTAGCGCGACCGCGGCGCATATCCGATTCGTCAACGACATCATCGTGCAATAACGAAGCGGTATGGATAAATTCCACGAAAGTGGCGCAAGTAATAGCGTTATCTCCTTGGAAACCTAAAGATCGTGCGGCAAGCACAGCGATCAACGGTCGGATCCTTTTTCCTCCGGCTTGAACGATGTAAAAGCCGAGCTGGTTAACCAGTGCAACGTCGGAATCAAGTTGAGCAAGAATATTCTGATTGACTTTTTGCATATCAGGCTCAGCTAATTGTTGAATGGCGCGCATATCCATTAAATCTTGTTTTTTCATCTTTTACGCTTGTTCCCAAATGAAAGTGCGCTATATTTTACCTGAGTTTTTATTTTTTCTAAAATTAATCCGTTAGAAAAAGGGAATTTTTTTATTTTATTGTAAATAAATTCTTGCTATGAGATCGTTTTTCTCATAGAATCTGCGACCTATTTATATGAATTTTGAAGTGTGGGCTGCCAAGGGCAGAAAAACACAATTAAGCGGAGTATTTATGTACGCAGTTTTCCAAAGTGGCGGTAAACAACACCGTGTGAGCGAAGGTCAGGTTGTTCGTTTAGAAAAACTTGAACTTGCAACTGGCGCAACAGTTGAGTTCGATTCAGTGTTGATGGTCGTTAACGGTGAAGATGTTAAAATTGGTGCACCGATGGTTGCGGGTGCAAAAGTAGTGGCTGAAGTCGTTGCACAAGGTCGTGGCGAGAAAGTGAAAATCGTTAAATTCCGTCGTCGCAAACACAGCCGTAAACAACAAGGTCATCGCCAGTGGTTCACTGAAGTGAAAATCACTGGGATTCAAGCATAATTTCAGAGGAGATCAAATAGATGGCAACTAAAAAAGCTGGTGGTTCAACTCGTAACGGCCGCGATTCTGAAGCTAAACGCCTTGGTGTTAAACGTTTTGGTGGTGAATCTGTATTAGCAGGCAGCATTATCGTTCGTCAACGTGGTACTAAATTCCATGCCGGTAGCAATGTGGGTATGGGAAGAGACCACACCTTATTTGCAACTGCAGATGGTAAAGTTAAATTTGAAGTAAAAGGCGAAAAAAGCCGTAAATATGTAAGTATTATTACTGAATAATTTAAAACTTATTTGATTGAAACGCCCTGCAAAATTTTTGTAGGGCGTTTTTGTCTTTTTAATTTCTAACAAAGCGAGTAATTATGAAACGACAACCGTTATTAGGCTTTACTTTTGCATTGATTACTGCAATGGCTTGGGGATCATTACCTATCGCATTGAAACAAGTATTATCGGCAATGAATGCGCAAACCATTGTGTGGTATCGTTTTGTTGTTGCTGCGATTGTTCTCTTTATTTTGCTGGCTTATAAAAAGAAATTGCCCGAATTTAGGAAAATTGGACGATATGCCTGGCTTGCAATCATCGGTGTACTTGGACTAGCCGGTAATTTTCTGCTCTTTAGCCATTCGTTAAATTATATTGACCCCTCAGTTGCACAAATTTTCATTCATCTATCCTCTTTTGGGATGTTAATCAGTAGTGTGATTATTTTTAAGGAAAAGCTGGGTTTACACCAAAAAATCGGAATCTTACTTTTATTAATTGGTCTAGGATTGTTTTTTAATGATCGTCTTAATATTTTTATCGAACTTAATCAGTATTCAATTGGCGTTATTTTAAGTGTTACAGCTTCGCTAATATGGGTTGCATACGGGATGGCACAAAAGTTAATGCTACGTAAATTTGATTCGCAACAAATTTTATTAATGATGTATTTTGGCTGCGTGATTGTGTTTACGCCTATGGCTGAGTTTTCGCAGGTACAAGACTTAACTCCTTTTATGCTAATTTGTTTTATTTATTGCTGTCTCAATACATTAATCGGTTATGGTTCTTATGCCGAGGCGTTGAATCGCTGGGATGTTTCGAAAGTTAGTGTTGTTGTGATGTTAGTACCGCTTTTCACGATTTTATTTTCTCATGTTAGCCATATTATTAGTCCGGAGTATTTTGCCGCACCCGAATTAAATAGCATTAGCTATATCGGGGCATTTGTTGTAGTATGTGGAGCAATTTTATCTGCAATCGGACATAAATTACTATCACCGCGCAATGCGAAATAATATAAAAGTGCGGTCAAATTTTGGAGAATTTTAATGAAGTTTATTGATGAATCCCTAATTCGAGTGGAAGCAGGAGACGGTGGAAACGGCTGTGTCAGTTTTCGTCGTGAGAAATTTATTCCCAAAGGGGGGCCGGATGGCGGTGATGGCGGTGATGGCGGTGATGTCTATCTGGTTGCCGATGAAAACCTTAATACGTTAATTGATTACCGCTTTAACAAGCGTTTTGCTGCGGAACGTGGCGAAAATGGTCGCAGTTCCGATTGTACCGGTCGACGCGGTAAAGATATTATTTTACTTGTACCCGTAGGAACCCGTGCCATTGATAATGATACAAAAGAAACCTTAGGTGATTTAACCAAACATGGTCAAAAAATGTTGGTGGCAAAAGGGGGATATCATGGTTTGGGAAATACCCGTTTTAAATCTTCCGTTAATCGCGCGCCCCGTCAAAAAACAATGGGAACGCCGGGGGAAAAGCGTGATCTACTACTAGAACTTATGTTACTTGCCGATGTGGGGATGCTGGGTTTACCTAATGCGGGCAAGTCGACCTTTATTCGAGCTGTATCGGCGGCAAAACCTAAAGTGGCGGATTATCCGTTTACAACGTTGGTACCAAGTCTTGGTGTGGTAAAAATGGATGAAGCCCGTAGCTTTGTCGTCGCCGATATTCCGGGATTGATTGAGGGAGCGGCAGAAGGCGCAGGCTTAGGGATTCGTTTCCTAAAACACTTGGAACGCTGTCGAGTGCTTATTCACCTTGTGGATCTTCGTCCGATTGACGGTTCTGATCCGGCGGATAATGTCGCTATTATCGAATCTGAATTGTTCCAATACAGTGAAAAATTAGCTGAGAAACCGCGTTGGCTAGTGTTCAATAAAATTGATACGATGACTGATGAAGAGGCTCACGAGTGTGCTAAAGACATTGTCGAACGTTTGGGATGGGATGGAGAGTATTACTTAATCTCAGCGGCAACAGGTAAGAATGTTTCTTCACTATGTCGTGATATTATGGATTTTATTGAAGCTCATCCGCGAGAAATGGAAGAACCGCAGCTCGCACCGGAAGAGGTAAAATTTAAATGGGAAGATTATCATCAAGAACAATTGGCAGAGCATCAATTAGAAGATGATGACGATTGGGATGATGATTGGACAGAAGAAGATGACGAAGGTATAGAATTTATTTACAAACCTTAATCCGTCTAACAAAAGTGCGGTCGATTTCATTGTAAAAATCGACCGCACTTTATTTTTTTAGATAGAAAATTATCCACGATTGGCATTTTTCATAATTCGCTCTTTTGCTACTCTCCATTCGCGATCTTTAATGTCATCGCGTTTATCGTGTTGTTTTTTCCCTTTGGCTAAACCGATTTTAATTTTTGCCCAAGCACCTTTCCAGTAAAGAGAAAGTGCAACAATAGTGAATCCGTCACGACTGGCTTTACCAAAAAGAGACTCTAATTCCCGCTTATTGAGTAGGAGTTTTCGGGTTCGAGTAGGATCACATACGACATGGGTTGAAGCCAAACTGAGCGGCTGGATAGTCGCCCCAAATAAATAGGCTTCTCCATTTTTGAAAATAATGTAGCTGTCGCTAATATTTGCCTTGCCCGCACGCATGGATTTGACTTCCCAACCTTGTAATTCCAGCCCTGCCTCAATTTCATCTTCAATGAAATAATCATGGCGGGCTCGTTTATTAAGGGCGATAGTATTTGAATCCGGTTTTACTTTCTTTTTTGTCATAACTTATTATATGTTTAAATTTTTGCTGATTTTACCGAATATATTTCTTGATCGCAAAGTCGGGTAATTAAAAGATAGAGGAATGATTGGAATTTAAACTAGAAATAAGGAAACCATGCTAAAAAACTGACTTTATTATCCTTTATCCAGCGTATCCAAAAAGGCCACAAAGGCTTGTTTTTGCACATTGGATAAGTTATCCCATTTTTGATTGATTTCCACTTCTTTTAATTCTTCTTGCATTAATGTCTCGGGCATACAATCTTGAAAAAAAAAACTGATAGGGGTGTTAAAAAAGATCGCAATATCAATCAAATGATTTACATTGATTTTACTTACGCCACGTTCATAACGAGAAAGTTGCTGCTGAGATAAATTGATACATTCCGATAACCTCTCTGCAGAGTAGCCAAATTCTTTTCTTTTTTGTTGAATGCGCTGCCCGATTGATTTATCTGCCGCTGCTGCCAATAACTGTGCCATTATTAATCTTCTAGAATACTCATTTATTCACATTTTGTCGTTTTTTAGGCTTGAAAACAGAGCTATAGATAAGAAAAATTAACTTTGTTTACTTATTTATAGATTGGTAAACCGTAAAATTTCTATATTTCACTCATTTAAGAGGTTTCCTATGAAAAAATATTTGCTTTCTATTATTCTTGCCGGATTTTTGACTGCTTGTGGTAGCGGTGGTGGTGCAGGTACTGCAACGACACCTGATGACACTAAAATTGATTTGACGAATAGTCCAAAAGGACACGTTTCAGCAAAAAACGCTGATGTTTTATGGAAAAAATAATAATGACTCCTTCTACGGTCTTTGGATAAATGACGCCAAAACAGTAAAAGAAACCCGCTTTTAAGGTACAAAAGCAACCAATTTACCTTCCGGTTCGGCAACTTATGTGGGGGATGCCTATTGGGTAAGCGGAATGACAGGCAATCCAAGTCGAGGTGGAAAAACAACATTAAATGTAGATTTTGATCAAAAATCTGTCGATGGAAAAATCGAATTTAGTTTGTTAAATGATGGACGTAGTCAAGATATTACGTTGCACAGAACCCAACTTAATGGAACGGAATTTAAGGGAGACGCTTCTACCTTGTTAGAAAAAGGAACATATCAAGGCGGATTATTCGGTAATGGGGCAAAAGAAGCTGCGGGTATCGTTGATTTTAACAATGATAGCTATGATACCTCTTTTGGTGGTGTCCGTTACTAACCTGTTTGGCTGCCTATGATTTTTAGAAATTCATAGGCAGTTTTTTATTATGCGATATTTTATTGTTTTTTTCTGTTTAGTCAGTTCCGTTGTCCATTCAAGTGAACTTGAAGAATCGTTCAAGCAGGCTATTTATCAAGGAGAAGCCGCCCATATTCAAAATCTGCTTGTGCAGTATCAAGCTCAGCCACACATTGATAAAACATTGCTTGATTACAGCCAAGCTAAGTTAGCGTTTTTACGCCAAGATTATGGACAAGCCATAAAAATTTATAGACAAATCATTAGCGAACGTCCCGAGCTTGATTCTATCCGTATGGAATTAGCCATTGCGTTATTTGTTGATCGGCAAGACAGGGCGGCGAGATTGCAACTGGATAAAGTGAAAAGCGTTAAAGATTTACCCGCTTCCGCTTATGAACGGATTAATCGTTATATTGACGCGATTAATGAGCGTAACGCCTGGCAAGTTGAGGGCAGTATTGCGTTTCTTAAAACAAATAATGTTGACAATGTTTCCTCTTCACCGGTCATTGAAAATACAGGGTTTGTCAAAAATTCAAAAATGTTACCTCAAAAAGCCACAGGTGTAGGATATTCTTTTGGCGTGAATCGTGATTTTAATTTAGTTAATTCCCATTATTTGAGTGTAGGTAACGATATTCTCGGTAAAACCTACTGGGATAATCATCAATTTGATGATATTTCTAACCGCACTTTACTTGGTTATGCTTACAAAAAGAATGATTTTATCTTCCGAATCCAACCCTTTTTTGAAAAGCGTTGGTATGGTGGAGAGGCATTTCATTGGTCAAATGGAATTGAATTAAGCTATAGCCTGTGGTTATCACAAAATTGGCAAAATCAAACATCACTTTCTAGTGAGAAAAGGCATTTTTTTAAAGATAATCCCCAAGCCGGGCGAATTAATACGGCTTCCACAACCTTTATTTGGTATCGCAATCCCAAACAAATTTTGTATATCGGTACGGCGTTAGCAGAAGAAAAACTACTAGAACGCCAATATAGTTCAATGATTAAAAATATCAGGCTAGGCTGGCTGCAAGAATATCAATGGGGAATTTCAACAAAACTCAATATTGGGTTTACCCAACGTCAATTTAAATCGGATGCCGTACTTGGTGGCATAATTCCTCTTGGTAAGACCCGAAAAGATAAGATTTATACATTTCTTGCTCAAGTATGGAAACGGGACTGGCATCTTTACGGCATTACGCCTAAATTAACTTTTGAATGGCGAAAACAGCAGAATAATTTGAAGACCCTTTATCATTATAAAACGCAGAATCTTACCATTATTTTTGAAAAGACATTTTAATGTTGAGGCTGGGGGCGAATCGGATTCGCCCATAAAAAGGAAGAGAAGGAAGCGTTTTACGATTCAATTTCACCACAGAACCGATAACCTTCACCATGAATTGTCGCAATAATTTCAGGAGTCTCGGGATGATCTTCAAAGTGTTTGCGAATACGGCGGATCGTTACATCCACGGTGCGATCTTGTGGTTTTAATTCACGCCCGGTCATTTTTCTTAATAGTTCTTCACGGGTTTGTAATTTACCCGGGTTTTCACAGAAGTGTAACATCGCACGGAATTCGCTACGTGGTAATTTAAATGTTTCTCCTTCCGGGTTGATAAGATTGTGACCGTTTAAATCCAATGTCCAACCGTTGAAACGATAAAACTCGCGTTCACTATTATTCTCTTTTTCATGCTGTAACATCACACGATGCAATAAGTTGCGGGCACGAATAGTTAATTCGCGAGGATTGAAAGGCTTAGTAAGGTAATCATCCGCACCGATTTCCAGTCCTAAAATTTTATCCACCTCATTGTCCCGACCGGTTAAGAACATAAGAGGCAGGTTAGCATATTCACGCAATTCTCGTGCCAATAGCAGACCATTTTTACCGGGTAGATTAATATCCATTACGATTAAATTAACTCTGCTATTTTTTAAAATTTCATGCATTTGTACACCATCTTGCGCTTCAAGAACGGTATAGCCTTCCGCTTCAAAAATTCCTTTCAATGTATTGCGAGTAACGATTTCATCTTCAACAATGAGAATCTGTGGTACTGCCATGTTTCGCCCTCTCTTTACTTACTTTGAGTGATGCCCTATTTTATCTTTGTAACATTGTTGTAACAACGGAAAAGTGCGGTTATTTTTTATGATCTTTTCATTTTTATGATCTAAATCATACTTTTTTAGTTTTTAGAATGTCTTTATGTTAGAATTTTTCCCCTCTCAATTTATGCTTTCACCTATGAAAAAATACGTCCTTTTTTTTACACTGATTTTTACCATGTTTGCAAGTCAAGCAGGGTTATTCAATAGTAAACCCGCTTTTTTGAGTATTGATGAGGCCTTTCCTATTTCAGCTCAAATTTCATCGGATAAAAAACAGTTATCTGTTCGTTGGGATATTGCCGAAGGGTACTACCTTTACCAAGAAAAAATCACAGCTAAGGCGAGTTCCACACCTCAACAACTTTCGGTGAATTTCAACCAAAATGCTGAAATACACGACGATCCCTATTTCGGACGCGTCGCCGTTTTTACAAAACCTTTGGTGGCTTATTTTTCCACTGAAACCTTTGGGAATAATCAGAGTATTGAAGTTTCCTATCAAGGATGTACGGAAGGATTTTGTTATCCCCCGGAAGTCAGAACATTGAAAGTCGGAGATTTGCCTATTGCCTCGGTGGAAGAAAAAACACCGCAAAATTCAACCGCACTTTTAGCGGAACAAGATCGTTTAGCGGCCGGTTTGTTCCAAAGTAAATATGCGGTATTCGGTTTTTTCTTACTTGGGCTGGGATTAGCTTTTACGCCTTGTGTATTACCTATGCTGCCATTGCTTTCCTCTATCGTAATTGGTCAGCAACAACGTCCGAATATGCTGCGGGCTTTTTCTCTAAGTTTTCTTTATGTTCAAGGTATGGCACTCACTTATACCTTACTCGGACTCACTGTTGTGGCAATAGGCTTGCCATTTCAAATCGCATTACAACATCCTTATGTGATGATTGGGCTTTCCGTGTTGTTTATGTTGCTCGCATTGTCTATGTTTGGCGTATTTACTTTACAGTTGCCAAGCGCCTTACAAACTAAACTCAATACATTGAGCCAAAAGCAAACATCGGGTGCTTTTGGTGGTGCGTTTTTAATGGGGATGATCGCCGGTTTGGTTGCCTCGCCTTGTACTTCTGCGCCACTTTCCGGTGCTTTGCTTTATGTGGCGCAAAGCGGCGATCTTGTTACAGGGGCCGTCACTCTCTATTTGTTAGCATTAGGAATGGGCATACCATTAATGCTTATCACGTTATTCGGTAATAAAATTTTGCCAAAATCAGGAGAATGGATGAATACGGTTAAACAAAGTTTTGGTTTTGTCATGCTTGCATTGCCGGTATTTTTGCTTTCTCGTATTTTGCCCGAAACTTGGGAACCGCGTTTATGGGCGTTATTAGCGAGTACTTTTTTTGTATGGTTTGCTTTGCAAATGCCTAAAAATGGCTTGGGCTATGGGGTAAAAGTATTCGCTTTCGTTTGTGCAATGGTCACTGTGCAGCCTCTACAAAATTTCCTTTGGCAAAACCAGTTTGTTACTCAAAGTGCGGTTAATAATACGGATATTCCTCATGTGAAATTTCAGCGCGTTCAAAATCTGCAGGAATTAAATGAGGCTCTAGCAAACAATCCTCACCGAATTGCATTACTGGATCTGTATGCCGATTGGTGTGTGGCTTGTAAAGAATTTGAGCAATACACATTCAGTAACAAACAGGTTCAAAATGCGTTTGAAAATGTACTTTTGCTCCAAGTGGATATGACAAAAAACAGTCCTGAAAATAAAGCCATAATGGAACGCTATCAGGTGTTAGGTTTACCAACGATTTTATTTTTGGATCAAACAGGCAAGGAAATACAAGGTAGCCGTGTAACCGGTTTTATGGAGGCGGAGGCATTTTTAAATTGGCTAAATAAATTTGTCATCCATTAATTATTTTTGACGTAAAGTAAAAAGTCTTTTTCAAACTTTGCTCTTGTTTAACAAAATGCGAATAGATATGATCTACACGCTTTTTAATTTATCTTTTAATAAGGAAACTTTATGAACAATCTTGAAAAATTTCGTCCTTATGTTTTAGCCTTACTACGCATTGTTGTCGCTTATATGTTTATCTTGCACGGTACGGCTAAATTTTGGGAATTTCCAATCTCTATGACAGGTGGCAATGGCGCTGTTACCGACCCATTAATGATTGTCGGTGGGGTGATTGAAATTGTCGGCGGTATTTTAGTCTTGTTAGGCTTGTTTACCAGAGCGGCTGCCTTTATTTTATCCGGTCAAATGGCGTATGCCTATTTCTTTATGCACGTAGCAGGCAAAGGGAGCTTATTCTTCCCTATCGCAAATAGTGGTGAACTGGCATTGCTTTATTCTGTTGTTTTCTTCTATTTTGTTTTTGCAGGTGCCGGTGCATGGGCATTAGACAATAAATTTAAGCAAAACTAACTTTTAGGTTTCACACTTTATACTCCTCAAATAGCCCGCATAATGCGGGCTTTTTTAAAACGACTTCATTTCTTACCGCACTTTACTTGTCGCTTATTTTTCTTGAATCTTTTCTATATTTACGCAACCGTTTGCGTTATAATTTGCACGCTTATTTTTTTAACCTATCTATGAAAGGAAAATGTAATGATCGATCGCCCTATTCGTCAGGCTTTATTAAGTGTTTCAGATAAAACCGGTATTGTAGAATTTGCCCAAGGGCTTGTACAGCGCGGAGTAAAATTGCTTTCTACCGGCGGCACGGCAAAACTGTTAGAACAAAATGGTTTGCCCGTGACGGAAGTGTCTGACTATACGGGTTTTCCCGAGATGATGGATGGGCGTGTGAAAACGTTGCATCCCAAAGTACATGGTGGAATTTTGGGGCGCCGCGGAACGGATGACGCCATCATGCAACAGCATGGCATTGAAGGCATTGATATGGTGGTGGTGAATTTATATCCTTTTGCACAAACTGTCGCGAAACCCAATTGCACGTTGGAAGAAGTGGTGGAAAATATTGATATAGGCGGGCCGACCATGGTACGTTCGGCGGCGAAAAATCATAAAGATGTAGCGATTATTGTCAATAATCATGATTTTAATGCTGTTCTTGCAGAAATGGATCAACATCAAAATAGCCTTACATTGGAAACCCGCTTTGATCTTGCTATCAAAGCCTTTGAACATACAGTGCAATACGATTCAATGATTGCAAACTATTTTGGTCAGCTCGTTAAGCCTTATCATGTGGCGGCGGAAGAAGATGCTAATGCTAAGTGCGGTCAATTTCCTCGCACCTTAAATTTAAATTTTGTGCGAAAACAAACCATGCGTTATGGTGAAAATGCTCATCAAAATGCGGCGTTTTATGCGGATCTTAACGTAAAAGAAGCGAGCGTGGCAACGGCGACACAATTACAAGGTAAAGCGCTTTCTTATAATAATATTGCCGACACTGATGCCGCCCTTGAATGCGTGAAAGAATTTGATGAGCCCGCTTGTGTTATTGTGAAGCATGCTAATCCTTGTGGCGTGGCATTAGGAAAAGATATTTTAGAAGCCTACAACCGTGCCTATCAAACCGATCCGACTTCCGCTTTCGGTGGAATCATCGCCTTTAACCGTGAACTGGACGAAAAAACCGCGACTGAAATTGTAGAACGCCAATTTGTGGAAGTGATTATTGCACCGAAAGTATCAGCGGAAGCTGTCGAGGTGGTAAAACGTAAGAAAAATGTCCGACTGCTTGAATGCGGAGAATGGCAAGAACGTACTCAGCGTTTAGACTTCAAACGTGTAAATGGCGGTTTATTGGTACAAGATGCGGATTTAGGCATGGTCGGTTTGGACGATTTAAAAGTAGTGAGCAAACGTCAACCGACCGAACAGGAACTCAAAGATTTATTATTCTGTTGGAAAGTAGCGAAGTTCGTGAAATCCAATGCGATTGTTTACGCCAAAAATAACCAGACCATCGGCATTGGCGCAGGCCAAATGAGCCGTGTTTATTCCGCAAAAATTGCCGGTATTAAGGCTCAGGATGAAGGATTAGAAGTTTCAGGCTGTGTAATGGCTTCCGATGCGTTCTTTCCGTTCCGTGACGGCATTGATGCCGCGGCAAAAGTGGGCATTCAGTGTGTGATCCATCCGGGTGGCTCAATGCGTGATCAGGAAGTGATTGATGCGGCGGACGAACACGGCATGGTGATGGTGTTGACGGGGATGAGGCATTTCAGACACTAAATATGATGGTATTTCGCTCTTTCAATTCTTGAAAGAGCGAGTTCATTTTCTTTGCTTGCCCAAAGAAAACGAACCAAAAGAAAAGACACCCTGCTTTTCCTTATTTCCTTTGCCCCATTGAATTTGCTTAACG
>NZ_MLHS01000051.1 GCF_001999335.1 Rodentibacter sp. Ppn85
GAGGTTTTGTGCATCTACCCAGATTGTTCACTAGATCACTCTATAGATTCCGCAATTATTTTATTCTAATCTTCAATATTTCCAATATTCATAAAAATTTATCAAAAATTCTTTGTCATAGTCATATATTTCCAAATCATTATCTAATAACTTAGACCAATTATCTTTCAATATAAATTGTTCATTATAAAATCTTAAAACAAAATGACCATTACATACTATATATAGGAACTTCAAATTATTAGCTATTATAAAATGCTTACCAGAATAATCTGATACCATTGATCCAAACACTCTGTCATAGTTACTATAATTTGATATTGTCTTTGATATAAGACTAGGTTTAAACCCACATACAATATCCATATATTCATTTCTATCAAAAACAATAGGAATAGAATAAAAATACTCTGCTTCATTCAAAAAGTTTTTTACAAACTCTTCCATTCTCATTTCATTTGAATAATCAAACTCAAGAAAATCTACCTTATTCCATTTTTTTTTCATATTTTCGTAATTAAAAATATTTTTATCCAAATCAATTAACTCAAGATAAATATTAATCACCCATTCTTTTTCTATTTTAGATAAAACAAAATCTTGCTCTTTTAATTCTAACCATTTCTCAGAAAAATCATACCAAGGTCTTGTATAACAACATTTATCTTTCATAACGGACCTCAATAATTTTTTTAGAGTCTGGTCGTTGTAGTTCAATTGTTATTGGACCCGTTGTACTTGGTCTAAATATTGCTTTCTCCCCATCTTTAAATATAGCAACCCTACGACCATTACCATATATTTTTACATCTATGGCTTCAGACACTAATACACTCCAATCAGTCTCTATAAGTACATCTTTAGGTTTTGTCGCATTACGAATACCACTACCCTTAGTTGTATCGACTGAATCACTTAGAAAATTATTAAATCTATTTAATGATTCTGATGTAGCCCCTTTAAAATCATTTATTTTAACTGAAACCCCATTTATCACGGCATTATTAACTTCATACCCTTCAATTTTTCCTATAATTGGTAACTTTGAATTAGCATTTGCCCAATTAGGTAATACCCCTGTCTTTGCAACTCCTTTTTTCACTAACGCTACTGATTTCTGCAACAACTTCGCCCCAGCTGCACCAACAACTAATCCACCAACCGGTGTTGAACCAAAGTTACCCACAATATAGCCTTGCATTTCGCCTGCTAATGCCGGGTCGTGTTTTACCGCATATTCATATTGTTGATTCCATTCATCCATTGATACATAAACTTTATCGATGACTTCGTTTGGATGGGTGACAGCATAAGCAAGTGATTTTATGGTTTCATCTAGATTTAAAATGGCTTCCGTCGTTTCAACCACATTGTCTTTAAATCCTTTCGCTTTGCCTTGTTGCATTGCGTCATAATAGGCTTCAGCTTTTTCTTCATCACCGTTGAAATATACTCTTGCGAAAAGCTTGATATCGTCCAAACGGTCTTGATGAGGGTCAACATCAAAGAAATTATGCTCCACCGCATTCTCCGCAATGGTTATCCCTGTGCTAATCGTCGCTAGATTCTCCGCGCTATTGCCGGTTGCCGTTAAACCACTCGCTACCCCTGCCGCCACTTTGCTTAAGGTTAAGATATTCTGCTTCTCTTCCTCTGTGAGTTCATTTGGCGATTTACCGTACATTCCTTCAGCAAGTATCCCTGCACTCGCTTCGCCTACACCCGCTGCAATCGCACCGGTCGCCGCTTTGCCGCCTGCAAGCTCTGCTTCAATCGCTCCCCACAGGATATGCGCCGGAATATTCAGTCCGGGCATAGTTTCGGTCACTTTTTTGATTTGCTCGTTGATATAAGGCGACGCCGCGCCAGCAGCAACAGCCTCGGAGGATTTGCCCGCTAAAGCAAGGCTAACCGCATTGGTTAGCGCCTCCACTTTGCGTTTATGCTCGCCGCCGGTCTGCCATTTCTTCGCTTCCTCTTGTTTGCTTTTCGCTGTTTGACTATCGCCCTGCTGTTGTGCGTCTGCCGCTTCTTTTTCAAGTCTTTGTGCTTGTAACTCGCTATACCGACTTGTCGCCTCGGCAATATTGCCTATCGCTTGGCTAAGTGCCTGCTGCTCTTTCAGCATTT
>NZ_MLHS01000052.1 GCF_001999335.1 Rodentibacter sp. Ppn85
TCGAAGGATCTGCCTTTTTCGTATCACTTTTTTATATTGTATAGATACGATTTAACTGATAGAAAAGCTAAATGAAAACTGACTTTTTTTCCTAAGAGTGATAGGATAAAGGGCAAATTGCTGACATATTAACAGTTATGACAACATCAACTATTCTAAAAATAGCAACGCGCCAAAGTCCGCTCGCGTTATGGCAAGCTAATTTTGTAAAAGAACGTTTAGAAAAAATCCACCCAGCCTTAACGGTGGAGCTTGTTCCAATGGTGACAAAAGGGGATGTCATTCTTGATACTCCTTTAGCTAAAATTGGTGGGAAGGGCTTATTTGTCAAAGAATTAGAGAATGCACTACTAGAAAAACGGGCTGATATTGCTGTACACTCCATGAAAGATGTTCCAATGCAATTTCCTGAGGGCCTTGGACTAAGTGTTATTTGTAAGCGTGAAGATCCGCGTGATGCCTTTGTCTCCAATCGCTATGTGTTATTTGATGATTTACCGAAAGGAGCGATTGTCGGTACGTCAAGTTTACGCCGTCAATGCCAATTAAAAAAGTTACGACCGGATTTAGATATTCGTTCTTTACGTGGCAATGTGGGGACTCGATTAAGCAAGCTGGATAATGGAGAATACGATGCAATCATTTTGGCTGCTGCCGGGCTAATTCGTCTGGGGATGAAGGAGCGTATTGCATCTTTTATTGAGGTGACAACTTCTTTGCCGGCGGTTGGACAAGGCGCCGTTGGGATTGAATGTCGAACCGATGATCGTCTCGTTCAGGCGTTACTTGCCCCGCTTGCTGATGACGAAACAACGCTTTGTGTAAAAGCGGAACGAGCAATGAATGCACGTTTGCAAGGCGGTTGCCAAGTGCCTATCGGGGGATATGCGGTTCTTGAAAATGGTCAGATTTATTTACGCGCCCTTGTTGGTGAACTTGACGGTTCATCAATTATTCGGGCGGAAGGCAAAAGTGCGGTTGAAAAATCGGAAGAATTAGGCACTCAAATTGCAGAAAAACTGCTCGCACAAGGTGCCGCTGGTATTCTTGCCAAAGTTTATGCATTAGGAGATAAGTAATGGCGATTCTTGTCACCCGCCCTGATGAACGTGGAAAACAGCTGGCTGATTTACTCAATCAAGCCGGTAGGGTGGCGTTGTATTTACCTTTATTTACTTTTGAAAGTGGTAAAGAGCTGGAAACCCTACCGAGGAAACTTGAGCGATTAAAGTCCGGTGATTATGTCTTTTTGGTATCTAAAAGTGCGGTTGATTTTTCCGTTAAAACGCTAAAAGAAGTCGGCTTTCATTGGCGTGAAGATTTACAATACTTTACTGTCGGGCAAAGAACCGCACAGCATTTTTCCTGTCAAAGCGAACAATCTATACGCTACCCCATTGAACAAGAAAATAGTGAGGGTTTGCTTGCTCTTCCTCAAATGCAACCGCTTAATGGAAAACAGATTTTAATTTTACGCGGTAATGGCGGGCGTGAGTATTTTACTGAACAAGCAAAAAAACGAGGGGCAATGGTAGAAACGGTGGAATGCTACCGTCGAGAGCCCATAATCTATAATAATGATGAACAAAGCAGTATTTATAAACGTTCCGGTGTGGATACATTAGTGGTCACCAGTTTAGAAATTTTACATGCATTAATTAAATTTGTCCCTGAAGCTGAACAAAGCTGGCTGAAAAGTTGTAAGTTAGTGACGGTGAGTGCCCGTATTGCCGATGTAGCAAAATCCCAAGGTTGGCAAACCGTCGTCCTCTCTCCAAAAGCGGATAACCAAAGTTTGTTGAAGACATTACTTAGCTAAATGACCTAATAAGGAATGAATATGGCGAAAAATAAATCAAATGAAGTAGCAGAAAACCTTGATGATACTGTAGAAAGTACCATTGAGACCACAACTGAAACAAATTCCCAACCGGTTCAAACCATTGTGAAGAAAAGCGGAACGGGGCTAAGTCTGTTGGCTATTTTAATTGCGTTAGGTGTAGGGGGAGCCGGCTATTATTTAGGGCAGCAGCAAGTGGGTGAAATTCAGCAAAAATTGACCGCACTTGAAGGAAAAATTACTAATGTTTCGTCAACTCCTTTGGAGAGTGTTCAACCTGAACAGGTTGAGACTCTTGAAAAAAATATTTCCGCAACACAAAATAAGTTGAATCAAGTTGAGCAATTGGTTTTAGCAAAAGATCAGGAGTTAGGGGCATTGCGTCACCAACTTGAAGTAGTGAGTAAGCAAGCAGTAGCTCAACAGCCTAACGATTGGTTATTTTCAGAAGCGGATTTTTTACTTAACAATGCGTTACGTAAGTTAGTATTAGACAGTGATGTAGAGACGGGAATTTCTCTATTGAAATTGGCTAATGAAACTTTAATGAAGGTGAATAATTCGGAATCAATAGCGATTCGTGCAGCAATTAGCCAAGATCTTAAGCAGTTACTTTCGGTGGATAATATTGATCAAAATTCGGTAATGCAACAGCTTTCCCAGCTAGCTAATTCAGTGGATGAATTGCCTTTGCTGAACGTTAATTTTGATGATGTTTCCGATTCGACCAAATTGTCCGATTCTTTGGACGATTGGCAGGCTAATGCAGAAAAAAGTGCGGTTTCTTTTTTGAATCATTTTATCCGAATTACACCAAAACAAGGTGCGGATAAAAAAGAATTACTTGCTCCTAACCAAGACATTTATCTGCGTGAAAACATTCGCTTACGTTTACAGTTAGCGATTATGGCGGTATCGCGTCAACAAAATGATTTATATAAACAATCCTTGGATGCGGTAGCAACTTGGGTACGCAGCTATTTTGATACCAATACGGAAGTAACACAGAATTTCTTAAAATCTATTGATGAATTAATGGAATTATCGATTTATGTCGATGTTCCGAATCAACTACAAAGTTTGAACTTACTTGATAAATATCTCAATCGTACGCCTATGGATGTGAAAAAAGTTGAGATCGAATCTGAAAAATCTTTTGACGAACCGACAAAATCAAGTAATGTGAAAGAGGGGCAAGCTAATCAGGATGAATCTTCTGCGGATGAAAAACCAACCATTGAGCCTCAACAATAAGGATAGACTATGTTTAGAACACTATTTTTAATGCTGGCTTTACTTGCGGGACTGATTGCAGGTCCGTATCTTTCAGGTCAGCAAGGTTATGTTCGTATTGAAACAGCAGGTAATATTTATGAAATGTCTATCACGACACTCATGATTTTATTTGTTGCTACCCTTGCGGTGGTTTATGCCATAGAGTGGATTATTAGCCGTTTCTTGCGTTTAAGTAACAATACTTACAGCTGGTTTTCTCGCCGTAAGCGTGTTAAAGCACAAAAACAAACCCTTGAAGGTTTAATGAAAATGGACGAGGGGGATTACACCAAAGCTGAGAAACTTATCGGTAAGAATGCAAAACATTCTGACGAACCTATTTTAAATCTAATTAAAGCGGCCGAAGCGGCGCAACAGCGTGGTGATGAATTTAGCGCAAACCGTTATTTAATTGAAGCAACCGAACTTGCCGGTTCGGATAATTTACTTGTTGAAATTGCCCGTACCCGAATTCTATTACAACAAAATAAATTACCGGCAGCACGTAGCTCGGTAGACAGCTTGTTGGAGATGACAGATCGAAATAAAGAAGTCTTAAAATTAGCGGTTGAGATTTATACGCAATCTAAAGCTTATCAGGCGCTTGATAACATTTTGGATTTAATTCAGCGCTCAGGTTTATATTCGCCCGATGAGTTTAAAATTGTACAGGTTAAGACTGAAAATGGTTTACTTGATGAAAAAATGAATGAAGAAGGTGTGGATGGTTTACTTGCTTGGTGGGGGGCGCAGCCTCGCCGTCGTCGCAACGATTTAGGTTTAAAAGTGGCGTTAATTCAACGCTTAATCGATTGTAATGATCACGAATCGGCCTATGAATTCACCCTAGAAGCATTGAAAAAATGGGGTGATAATACACCGCTAAGTCCGGCACTTTGTACTCAAATAACCCGTTTACAGCCGACTGATAATACAAAATTAATCAAGATAATGGAAAAGCGAGCTAAACACGCTGATGAAAATCAATGCTGTGGCATTAATCGTGCACTTGGTTATTTATATGTGCGTAATAACGAATTTGCTAAAGCGGCAGAGGCTTTTAAGAAAGTCATCGCCTGCCCGAAACAACTCGAATCTAACGATACAATGATGGCTGCTTATGTTTTTGAACAAGCCGGTGATAAAGCAATGGCGGAACAAATTCGCCAAGAAAGCTTACGCCATGCTATGTCTATTCAAACTGAAGAGACAGAAAAAACTGAAGAAAATCCTATCGCACTTTTAGAAGAAAAAGTGTAAAAGTTATCGGTTATATAAGGAGGGTTTCTTATTTAGTATATGATCATTAGGCTGGTGTATGTTCTGTGTTTACCTGCGTTTTACGCCGAAACAAAATATGCTCCGTTCCTATAAAGTTAATCTAAAAAAGAAACTCTCGTATTTCGATTGAATATCTTGCATTAATCTCTTGCCTCTTAACTTATTTATCTCCTCCAAACCCTTTCGTTTGGTATTCCAAATTCTTCTGGGATCGGTCTATTGCAGACTATTAGATCAAACTCATCAAGTTGACCAATATAAGCGGAATGAACTTTTTTAAACTTAGTATGATCAAAAACAAGGATTTTCTTTTGTGTTTTTGCCATCGCTTTTTGTTTTACTTGAGCCTCACTAAATCTAAAACAAGTGAGCCCTTGTTGCTTATCAACACCGGAAGTTGCGATAAATGCTTTAGTTGTACATATCGAGTCTAGTACGGAAGAGTTTTGAATTGAGGTTACTAATGAATTATCTCTCGAATAATGACCGCCGCATAAAATAATATTGCAATTTATTTTTTCCTGTAAAATCATGAAGGTATTAATAGAGCAACATATTGCTGTAAATTTAATTTCATCAGATATCTGTGAAGCTAAAGAAGTAATAGTTGTTCCACAATCAAAAAATACGACATCTCCGTCTTCAATTAGCGAAACGGCCAACTTTCCGACTTCCATTTTTTCTATTACATTTTTATCTTGCTGTTCTAAGAGAAAATAATTATTTTTTACTTCGTTAATAATGTATCCCCCTAACAAGCTCATTGATTTTGTAGAAACCAAGTCTCTACGAATAGTCATCTCTGAAACATTTAGAATGGCAGAAGCTTCACGTAGGTGAACTTTGTCCATTTGCTTTAAAAGTAATTCTAACTTTTTTATTCTGAAACTTGCTTTAGTGTTATCTATTGTCATGCGATCACTCATAAGGTTTTAAGTGCATTGATTAACTTAGTATAACTTTCATATTTTTGTTGATATATGGCATAGTTTTCTTTATTTGGTTCTATATATTTAATATTAGTTAACTTATTAATGATACATTTCGTGTCCATTCCGATACCTTGCATCGCAACTAATATTGCACCCAAGCAGCCAGGCTCCTCTATTTCGGAAATTTCTAATGTCATTCCCGTAATATCAGCTAACATTTGTAGCCATATTTGTGATTTTGTTATTCCTCCCATGATGTGTAATTTTTGAGTATGAGGAAACTTTTTCTTCATATTTTCTATGTGAGTCATTAAGCTGAAAATAACGCCTTCATAAATTGCACG
Source organism: Rodentibacter sp. Ppn85 (assembly GCF_001999335.1). Taxonomy (GTDB): domain Bacteria; phylum Pseudomonadota; class Gammaproteobacteria; order Enterobacterales; family Pasteurellaceae; genus Rodentibacter. The sequence continues at coordinate 5,673 of NZ_MLHS01000052.1, forward strand.
TAATAAATCTGATTTTGTGTGGTGGGACTGGATTCCATAGAATCCGGCTTTTATATTTCCTGCATTCGATCCATATAAAAATGGAATGAACAAAATTGAATTTGATTCCGGTTTTACACTATCTACAAGAACATTAATTTTTTCATAAGTTAAGGGGGCACATTGTTCAATGAACCATTCTAAATTTGCAATAGAAGTAGGACTGTCGTCATGAATAATCAGTTTATCCGTTTCCGGATAACGGCCGTGAACCAGTCTTTGTTGTTCATCTGCAAAATGTGTTGTTATTCCACTAACAATATGCCAAGTGCCTAAAATCGCACAAAGCTTGTTTTCATCAGTGAGATTTGCACATAATGTTGAAGCAACAACATCAAATAATCCTCCGACTACGGGAGTGCCTACTTCTAAACCGGATAATTCTGCCGCTTCTCGTGTGATATAACCGATTATTTGATTTGATTTTACCAATGGTGGGAGTTTGTCGTATATTTCAGCAATACCTAATTTACTCGTAATTTCAATATCATAATCTTTCGTTATCATATTGTATAAATTAGATTCAGAAATATTGGTTTCTTCACAATGTAGTTCACCTGTTAAACAAAATCGAAGATAGTCATGGGACATCAAAACTGTACCAATATTTTTATAACGATCGGGATTATTTTCTTTCAACCAACGTAGAATTGAGACCGGATGACCTGCCCAGAGTGGCTGATAAGTCTTCGGATAGAGCCAATGATGAATATGCTCTTTTTCCCAATTTTTGACAATATTACGCGCTCTTTGATCCGAGGAAAGAATCGCATTTCCTAAAGGTTTCTTTTCCTTATCTAATAGAAATACGCCCTTACCCTGAGCAGATATTCCAATAGATTTAATTTGTTTCGGGCTGATATTAGCTTGAGCTATAACCGTCTTTATGACTTTGACACAATCTAGCCATAATTTAGCCATATCCCTTTCGGCATAACCTTCCTTTTTACTTATAATTGGGGAGTTTTGTCTTGATGACGAGAGAATATTTCCAACACTGTCCAATAACATGGCTTTAATAAAGGTTCCGCCACAATCAATACCTAAATAATATGCCATAGTTTTCTCCTAATGATTTAACTTCTTCTAAAGAAAATAGATTTAAAATGGCTCATCGAAACTTCTCCACGACGAACTTGATCTAAAAATACGGCAAGGACGATAACTAGCCCAATAATCAATCGCTGTAAATAAGAGGTAACATTTAGTAATGTTAGTCCGTTTTGTAATACCCCCATAATTAAGGCACCGATAGAGGTACTGATGACAGAACCAATTCCACCAATTAAACTTGTACCGCCGATGACTGTTGCTGCAATCGCATCTAATTCATAACCCGTACCTGCAATTGGCTGTGCCGCATTTAATCGTCCCACTAAAATAACCGCACCGATTGCAGCAAACGCACCATTGATCACGTAAGCCTTTATTTCTAATCGGTTTACATTAATACCGGATAAACGAACCGCCTCACGGTTTCCCCCTAACGCATAAATTTGGCGACCAAAAATAGTTTGGCTTAATACATAATAACTCACCAATACAACGATAATGGCGATAATAACGGGAATGGGAATATGGATTTGTTCTGTGAGTTCAAGTTTACCATTACCAAAAAATCGTAATGCATCTGGAAAATTATAGATCGTTTTACCATCAGAAAGTGTTAATGCTAATCCTCGAGCAATCCCCATCATACCTAGCGTTGTGATAAACGGAGTAACTTTACAATAAACGATAAGAAAGCCATTAATATAACCACAAATCGCCCCTACAAGAATTGCCCCGAGAATGGATAATAACACAAGTATTGTGATAGCAAAGTCGGATGGATTATCCCCTAAATAACTTAATCCGGAGTGAATAAACAAGCCTAAACAAACCGCACTTAACGCCACAATAGAGCCTACAGATAAATCAATTCCACCAGTTAATATAACGTAAGTCATACCAACTGAAATAATACAGATTACAGAAACTTGTAATAATATATTTAGCATATTATTAGAGGATAAAAATACCTCATGGGCTAAGGACATTCCAACGATCATAATGAATAAGATAATTCCAATGCCTAATTTAGAAAATATTTTTTTTAGTTTATTCATAATTCCTCCAATTCTTATTAAACACCAATCATTAAACGCATAAGATTTTCTTCATTAATTTCGTCTCGTTTAGTTATTTCCTCTATTTTTTCACCATTACGCATAACAATGACCCGATCAGACATCGTAATTAATTCCGGTAAGTCTGATGACACCATAATAATACTGCCACCTTGTTTAACAAATATTCGCATCAAATCATAAATTTCAGATTTCGCACCAATATCAATTCCTCTTGTAGGTTCATCAAAAAATAGAATATTCACACCACTTTCTAACCACCTTGCAATAATAACTTTTTGTTGATTTCCTCCCGATAGCGTTCTTGTTTCTTGCTCTTGATCTCTAGATACTATTTTTAATTTAGTTCTATTTTTTTCAACTAACTGCTTTTCTATTTTCTTATCCAAATAAAACTTTTTCCAAAAACGTTTTAATATAGGTAACGTAATATTTTTACGGATGCTTAATCCTAAAATTAACCCTTGCGACTTTCGATCCTCTGTAATAAATCCGATTTTATTTTTAACGGCATCTTCCGGAGAGAAAATATTCACCTTTTTATTATCAATAAAAACATCACCGCTCGATTCATCAGCTCCGTAGATTGCACGCAGTAATTCCGTTCTTCCGGCACCTACTAAGCCGGCAAAGCCAAGAATTTCACCTTTATTAAGTTTGAATGAAATCTGTTTGAGCTTTTTATTGCTAATATTTTCTACCCTTAATTTTTCTTCATGAAAGCAGTTTTCTCTTTGATATTTACTAAAATCAATATCTCTACCAACCATTAATTTAACAATTTCTTCCGGAGAAGTTTCTTTATATGGAATTGTACCGGTAATTTCTCCATCTCTAAGCACTGTAACTTTATCCGCAATATATTCAAATTCTTCTAATCTGTGAGAAATATAAATCATTGCAACGTTTTTCTCTTTTAGTTGCCGAATAATTTTAAAAAGTATTTGAGTATTTTTTCTTGATATTGACGAGGTCGGTTCATCAAAAATAATTACTTTATATTGACCAAAAATTGCTTTAGCAATCTCAACCATTTGTTGTTGTGCAACGGATAGATTGGAGATTAAATCATCAGGACGAATATCTAGCTCTAACTCATTAATGATTTTTTGTGTTTTTTCTCGCATCCCGCGCCAATCCATCAGCACACCGGCACGTTTCTTTTCCAAACCTAAAAAAATATTTTCTAATACGGTCAATTGAGGAACTAACATTAACTCTTGATGAATAAATCCTATTCCCAGTGTTTGAGCTTCTTTAACTGTTTTAGGGAGATAATAAGTGTTTTTATAAGTGATTTCTCCGCTATCTCTGGAATAGATTCCGGCAATTATTTTACATAATGTAGATTTACCTGCACCATTTTCACCAACTAAACAATGAACCTCACCTTCATTAATTGTAAGATTAATGTTTTTTAAAATATCAATGCCGAAAAAACTTTTTCTTACGTTATGGAGTTCTAAGATTGCTTTTGAATCTATAGTCATCGTTCTCTCCCTTACAATTCCATTTAAAGACTAAACATAGGTTAAAGGATTTTATAGATTAAAAATGTGATCTTTCTCTCAAAAAGATAAAAATAAAGAAATATAAATAACTTTAATAATATAAATGAGATATATATCACAGTTTTTATTATCAAAAATGTTAGACTGCTAACACTAGTAAAGTTGTTTATTCTAGTGAAATGACTTATTTAAACCATACATACATATATAGAGGGAGGGCGTTATGAAAAAAACTTTTTTACGCAATATGATTTCTACCGGTTTATTGATGTTTGCTTTATCTAATAACAGTTATTCAGCGGATAAGCCACAAATTGCATTATTAATGAAAACACTTAGTAATGAATATTTTATTTCAATGCAGCAAGGAGCCGAAGAAACCGCTAAGAAAATGAATGTTGACTTAACAATCCAAGTCGCAGAGAAAGAAGACTCAACAGAGCAACTAGTCGGTCTTGTTGAAAATATGATTGCTAAAAAAGTAGATGCAATTATTGTCACGCCTAATGATTCCATCGCATTTATTCCTGCTTTTCAAAAGGCAGAAAAAGCGGGTATTCCAATTATTGATTTAGATGTTCGTTTGGATGCGGCAGCCGCACAGAAAGCAAATTTAAAATTTAATTATGTCGGCGTGGATAATTTTTTAGGAGGATATTTGGCTGCCAAAAATTTAGTACAAGCAATCGGCGGCAAGGGTAAATTAGCAATGTTGGAAGGAATCCCCGGTGTCGATAACGGCGAACAACGTAAAGCAGGGGCGTTAAAAGCATTTAAAGAATCACCTGAAATTGAAATAGTGGCATCGCAATCGGCAAATTGGGAAACTGAACAAGCATTGAATGTAACGAGTAATATTTTAACCGCTCACCCGGATATTAGTGGTATTTTTGCAGCAAACGATAATATGGCGATTGGAGCTGTTACTGCTGTAGAAAATGCAGGCTTAGCAGGAAAAGTGCTCGTGACAGGATATGACGGTATCCCTCTTGCAATTGAATATGTTAAACAAGGAAAAATGCAAAATACTATTGATCAGCTACCGAAAAAACAAGTTGCCGTAGCGATTGAAAGTGCATTAAAACAACTTAACAAGCAGGATATTCCAGAAGTTTATTATGTTGATCCTGTAGTTGTAGATAAAGAAATGTCAAAAAATTACTAATACGATAGAGTAGTGTGTAATTAAATTTTAAAGCTATGCTCTAAACCATAATGAGCGAGCACCCCAGTTCAAAATGTGAGCTTTAAAATTAATTCAAACAAAAAAGGCGCAATTTTCATTGCGCCTTGATTTTATATTGTTAAATTTATTTCATAAGTAGCACGACTGCTTCACAAGCAATGCCTTCACTTCGTCCTGTGAAACCTAATTTTTCTGTTGTTGTCGCTTTCACATTAATTTGTTCAATATTGCAGGTCAAGTCTTCGGCAATTACTGCCCGCATATCATCAATGTAAGGGCGCATTTTAGGGGCTTGAGCAATAATAGTGACGTCCACATTACCAACCTTATAGCCTTTTTCTTTTACTTGGAGAAAAGCCTTCCGTAGCAAACCTCGGCTATCGGCATTTTTATATTGCATATCAGTATCAGGAAAAAGTTTCCCAATATCCCCTAGCGCTGCCGCACCTAATAAGGCATCAGTTAGTGCATGCAAGGCGACATCGCCGTCAGAGTGAGCAATAAAACCGGTATGGTAGGGAATTTTGACACCACCGATAATGAGTGGTCTGTCTTCGCCAAAGGCGTGTACGTCAAAGCCGTGTCCAATTCTTATCATCGAGTTTTCCTTGTTAAATAAAATTCCGCAAGAGCCAAATCTTCAGGTCTTGTCACTTTAATATTGTCGCTTCTTCCTGCCACTAAGTGCGGTCGAAATCCGGCAAGTTCCATCGCAGAGGATTCATCCGTAATAACCCTTCGTTGTGCCAATCCGTTATAGATTGCGTTTTTCAATAAATCCGCTCGGAAGAATTGTGGTGTTTGAGCTTGCCAAAGTTGTGAACGATCTTCTGTTGTCATTATAGTGCCGGTTGCGTCGCTTCTCTTGATCGTATCGGTTACGGGAGTTGCGAGAAGAGCGCCGTGATCGTCATTAATTTCTAGCAGTTTATTTAGGTCTGTTTCCGTCAAACAGGGTCTCGCCGCATCGTGTACCAATGCCCAGGCATTTTCTTCAAAAATAGCATTCAGTGCATTTAAAACCGATTCCGCTCGGGAATTTCCGCCTTCCACGAGTTGAATTTTTTCATGGGAGAGAATAGATAGCGTGGGGGAATAGGGATCATCTTTGCCGAGAGCGACAATAATTCGAGAAATTGCGCCATGATTGAGCATAATACTCAATGTGTGTTCTAAAATCGTTTTACCTAAAATGGTTAAATATTGTTTAGGTATTCCCGCTTTCATGCGAGAACCGATACCGGCAGCCGGGATAATAGCAATAATTTTTCGTGACATTATTTATGCTCTTTCACAATGTGATAGAAGGTTTCGTTTTCTTTTACCATATCGTGCTGCATTCTGGCGCGCTCTTCTATGGATTCAAACCCCTTTGTTAATCCTTGAATTTCTGCCGAGATCATTTGATTTCGCTGCACTAACTTTTCATTTTCAGCCTTATTTTCAGTAATTTGTGTTGAAACTTTTTTGTAATCAAAGTAGCCATTTTTGCCAAACCATAAGTTGTATTGAAAGATGGCAAGAATGCCGACAAGAATCGCAATAAATATCCGCATAAATTTTGTCTGAAAGATTGTAAAAAATGCCCATAGTTTATCCTGAAACGACAATAAAGGCGATGGGAAAGTGCGGTCTATTTTTCCTGCGTTTTTGGATTATCTTCATCTTATATGTGATCTTAATCACAAATTTATGATAATTCGTTGTCAATAAAGTGAAATTCCGGCAAATTTTACATAAAACTTGCTATACTTTTTTCACTTTATTTTATCTTTTTGAGGAGAATAGGATGAAAAAAACATTAAAACTAACCACATTTGCTGCAATTTCCGCTTTTGTATTAGCCGGTTGTGCACACAAAATGGATTCGCAAGAACAGGCTCTTGCTCAATTACAACAACAAGCGGTGTTGGGATTGAACTGGATGCAAGATTCCGGTGAATATCAAGCTTTAGCATATCAAGCATATAATGCGGCGAAAGTGGCGTTTGATCATGCCAAAGTGGCAAAAGGTAAGAAAAAAGCGGTTGTCGTGGATTTAGATGAAACCATGTTGGATAACAGTCCTTATGCCGGTTGGCAGGTACAAAATAATAAACCTTTCGACGGTAAAGATTGGACTCGTTGGGTTGAAGCACGCCAGTCCCGTGCAGTACCGGGGGCGGTAGAGTTTAATAACTACGTAAACTCTCACAAAGGAAAAGTATTCTATGTCACAAATCGTAAAGACAGTACGGAAAAAGCCGGCACGATTGATGATATGAAGCGTTTGGGCTTTAATGGCGTAGAGGAATCCGCATTTTATTTAAGAAAAGATAAATCATCCAAAGCGGAACGTTTTGCTGAAATTGAAAAACAAGGTTATGAAATCATACTTTATATAGGTGATAATCTGGATGACTTCGGTAATTCGGTGCACGGTAAACTGAATGCTGAACGAAGAGATTTTGTAGCCAAAAATAAAACAAAATTTGGTAAAACGTATATTGTGCTGCCGAATGCAAACTATGGCGGCTGGGAAGGCGGTCTGAAAAAAGACTACTTCAAGGGAGATACCCAAAGCAAAGTGAAAGCACGTTTAGATGCGATTCAGGCATGGGACGGCAAATAGTCTAATCTGTATTAAAAAAGCGTTGACGAATATTCGCAACGCTTTTTTTTGTAAAGTTTGTTCCTTCAATATGGAAAAAGTGCGGTTGATTTTTTGTCACTTTTCTTTGTGATGTGCGTATTTCTCTTTTTGAGCGGCGAAATCAGCACCTTTTGCCATCATGCGTAATTGTAGAATTACACGCTGTTTCAGCTGTTCGCGCTCTTGTTTACTCATGTCTAAGGCATTCGCCCCGGCAGTGAATACGATCGTTACGATACCTTCCGCCTGAACATAAGCGATATATTGAGGATATTGATTCCTATGAGCAATATATTCCGTAAGTTCATCCACAAAATGTTTAATTTCACGTGCAGCCGCAGTACGGAATGCTTGGGAAGTGCCTGAACTTTCCCGTAGTAATAGGCGAAATACGTTTGTGCTGTTAGTAATAAATTCAAAAAAAGTATCAACAGAAACGGAAATCACGCTACCTCCGGCATCAATACGTTTGCGGGCTTGACGCATAAGTTGACGTAAAATCAATCCCGCTTCATCGACCATTTCTAAACCGAGCTCGTCCATATCGCTAAAATGACGATAAAAGGAGGTCGGTGCAATACCGGCTTCACGTGCGACTTCCCTCAAACTCAAATTAGAAAAACTTTTTTCCGCACTAAGCTGGTTAAATGCGGCATCTACCAGTGCTCGGCGTGTTTTTTCTTTTTGAATTGCACGAATGCCCGCCATTATTTTGCTCCGGCAAGAATAGATTTAACCTTAGAACTGACCGCACTTGCGACACGCTCATAACGATTGCGCAGCGGCGAACCCGGACGATACACTAATGCGATACTACGCGCCGGCTCGGGAGAATGACAGGGAATATATTTTACCCCTTTACGCGAACCTTCATTTCTCACGGCAAGTTCAGGCATAAATGTGATGCCTGCATTGGCAGCAACCATATTTCGCAGTGTTTCAAGGCTTGTTGCTTTAAAATGTGAATTTTCTTTTGCCCCTGCGGTGAAACAATAATCTAATGTTTGATGACGCAAACAATGACCGTCATCCAACATAAGCATTTCTTGACCGGTAAGCTGTTTCATGGAAAGTTTTTTCTCTTTCGCTAAAGGGTGATCTTCTGAAACGGCAAGTAACATTTTCTCTTCAAAAATAGGCACTTCAATGAATGCCTCGGTTTTTTGGACGCGCGCTAAAATTGCGCAATCCAACCGTCCGGTTTCAAGTTGTTCCAATAATTGGTGTGTTTGTGCCTCATATAGAAATATCTCTAAATCAGGGAAGGATTCTTTTAAGGTCGGCACAATATAAGGAAGCAGATAAGGTCCGACGGTCGGGATTAACCCAATATGCAGCGGCCCGGTCATTTCTTTTCCTTGGTTGCTTGCCATTTCTTGCAGTAGTTTTACTTCACGTAAAACAGTGCGGGCTTGCTCTACAAGAAGCATACCCGATTGGGTAAAAAGAACTTTACGGCTGGTACGTTCTAATAAGATAATGCCGAGCTCATCTTCAAGTTTGCGGATTTGTCCGCTTAATGTCGGCTGGCTCACATTACAAGAATCTGCCGCGCGACGAAAATGTTTGTGTTCAGATAATGCAACTAAGTATTCTAAATCACGAATATTCATTGGGAACTTCCTTATAGAAAAAGTCAATCAAAAGAATAGAATTAATTGATTGTAACTATATCATAACTTTGAATATAATCCACGCACGAATAAAATTCGTGTCAAAAATAAGGAGAAAAATATGGCTTTAACCGATATGACAGGTAAAAAAGTACCGAGTGTTACATTTCATACCCGCCAAGGCGATGCTTGGGTTGATGTCACTACAAGCGAATTATTCGATAATAAAACTGTCGTTGTATTTTCACTCCCGGGCGCATTTACTCCAACCTGCTCATCAACACATTTACCACGCTATAATGAATTAGCCTGTGAATTTAAGGCCGCCGGTGTGGATAAGATTATCTGTATCTCTGTAAATGATACTTTCGTGATGAATGCTTGGAAAGCCGATCAAGAATCGGAAAATATTACCGTGATTCCGGATGGTAACGGTGAGTTTACCGAAGGCATGGGCATGCTAGTGAATAAACAAGATTTAGGCTTTGGTAAACGTTCTTGGCGTTATTCTATGCTGGTGAAAAACGGTATTGTAGAAAAGATGTTTATTGAGCCGGAAGAGCCGGGCGATCCGTTCAAAGTATCCGATGCGGATACTATGATGAAATATTTAGTTCCAGGTTGGACTGCAAAACCGTCAGTTTCTATTATCACAAAACCGGGTTGTCCGTTCTGTGCGAAAGCAAAAGCGTTATTAAAAGCAAAAGGTTATACTTTCGAAGAAATCGTATTAGGCCGTGATGCAAGTACAATTTCTGTACGCGCAATTACCGGCAAAACCAGTGTTCCACAAATATTTATCGGTGGTGATTATATTGGCGGTAGCGAAGATTTAGAAAAATACTTCGCATAGTGTAGGAATGTAAATTTAGCTGATTATTTTAATTTGGAACTTTAACTAAAAAGCCAAACTTTTTGCGGAGTTTGGCTTTTTCATCTCTTCTAGCAATATATTGAAAGTTTATTGAAAAGTGTAAAGACTGCTATGTAAATTGTCGAATCGCTATTGGCATTTGTGTAAATCGACATTCCAGTCTGCGCCGGAATAAACACCATGAGCTTTAGAAAAACTATCCATATTCAAGGCAAATGACACATTCAGTAAACTGTTTAAATAAAGCAACGGTTTTCCCTCTTGCACATCGCCAAAGCTACTGACATAAGGCATTTTCCCCGTATATTTAATTTGATTACCGTCTTTTATTTCAACACAAACCGGATCTCCTTTCTTAATGCCGGATTGCTCTAATAGTTCATCGCTAATATTTGTCCAAATATTACCGTACTGAATATCTAAAATAGGAATATTGCCTTTTAAATGGCCCTGTTCCAATACTGCTTTTTGATAGGGAATATCCAACACTTTCTTGTCTAACTCATCCCCCACGTCTTCAAATGAAATCGTACCGGAGGCTAATCTTGCCCCCGTATAAGCATACACATCACGCCCGTGGAAAGTATAAGATTTTTCAGAACCGGCAAGGCGATTTTTCTTTTCATCAATTTCTCTTACGGATTCAATGCCTAAATGCTCCGCAACTAAGGTTAACGTGCCGTTATCGGGGGTCACGAAATAATGCCCTGTTTTGGTTTTCAGGACAACTGATTTGCGATCCGTACCGACACCGGGATCAACAACACTCACAAAAACAGTTCCCGCTTTCCAATAAGGGGCGGTTTGATATAAACGATAGGCCGCCTCCCAAATATTATAAGGTGGAATTTCGTGGGTTAAATCAAACATTTTTAGCTTTTCATCCACTGAAAACGCGACCCCTTTCATGGCAGAGACCGCACCGTCTTTCAAACTGAAATCGGTTTGTAAAACGAGCGCATTGTCGGCAAAAGCCATTTTTGAACAAGCTAAAGCGAAGAGAATCGGTAAGAGTTTCTTTGTCATATTTTCCCCCTTATTAAGATGATGCGACGAAAGAAGAATTTGATACTAATGAATGCAATCGGCTTTTTCAATATTTATTAAAACGATAGCAAAGGGAAAAATAACAATGTTTAATCTGAGTATTTAAAGATTAAAATTCTATTTAAATTTGACCGCACTTATCCTTTTACTAAGGCGAGTAATTTATCGCCAAAAAAGTAAAAAATCAATCCGAACCCAACGATCAACAAACCAATTAATTTCGTGATATTGGTTTCCCGCACCGGCATACCGATTAAGCCAAAATTATCAATAACGGTAGCCGCGAGTAATTGTCCGATAATAATAAAAAATAACATTGCGGTAATACCGAGTTTGGGGGCAAGCAATATTGTAGTAAACACTGCTAATGCACCCAGCGCACCACCCAATAATTTCCACCAAGGTTGATGGGGCAGTGAGCTTAAACCTAGCCATAAATCCGCTTTGAATAAAGCAATGAAAAAGAGCAGAATTGTTCCGACCGCAAAGGAAATAAATGTCGCGACGACGGGTTCGTTACCCACCGCTTTGGCAAGTTGGGTGTTAATTGCAGATTGGGAAGCAAGCGCCATTCCTGCAATAAATGCAATTAAAATATAAATAAAAAACATAGCCCCTCCAAATAAAGAAAATTATAGAAGTTTTGGCATAATCGTCAAATGGGAAAATCCCATAAAATTAACCGCACTTTATTTCTTTTAGGCCGGGTTTTACCTGCTTTACAGCCAAAAATTGCTATAGCCTCTAATTACAGCCTCTTGTTATCGTGCTATACTCGCCGCCCATTATTTACAGACAAAATGATAGTTATGATTAAAAAAGCAAGTTTAACAGGGCTTTTGTTATTCGGTATGTTTTTTGGTGCCGGCAATTTAATTTTTCCACCAAGTTTAGGCGTACTATCGGGCGAGCAGTTTTGGTCGGCGATTTTAGGTTTTGTGCTATCCGGTGTCGGTATTGCTATTCTTGCCTTGATCATTGGTATGTTAAATCCGAAAGGCTATGTTGATGAAATTTCTCAGAAAATTTCCCCTTGGTTTGCGACCCTTTACTTAGTGATTTTATATCTATCAATCGGGCCTTTTTCTGCCATTCCACGTACTGCCACGGTTGCCTATGAAGTGGGTATTTCCCCAATGCTCTCCAAAGAAATGAGCGAAACCGGGTTAGTCGTTTTTACCCTATTGTATTTTGCTGCGGCTTATTTTATCTCCCTTAATCCTTCTAAAATTTTAGATAGTATCGGGCGCATTCTCACCCCTATTTTTGCCTTATTAATTGTTATTCTGGTTGTGCTCGGGATTACAAAATATGGTACGAATCCTCCTCAATCCGCCGTAGGGAACTATGCAAAAAGCGCATTTGGTACGGGATTTATTGAAGGTTATAACACGTTAGACGCGCTTGCTTCTGTTGCATTTAGTGTTGTCGCGGTTCAAACTCTAAAACAGCTTGGTTTTAGTTCTCGCAAAGAATATGTGGCGACAATCTGGTTAGTGGGCATTGTAGTGGCGTTAGGGTTTAGTGTGCTTTATATCGGCTTGGCTTATTTCGGTAATCATTTTCCCGTGCCGGCAGAAGTGATGAACAGCAATATTAATGAAGGCGTGTATATTTTATCTCAAGCCACACGGGCGATTTTTGGCGAGTCCGCCCAATGGTTTTTAGCCGTGATGGTGGTAATGACTTGTTTTACCACCACAGCAGGGTTAATTGTCTCCACTGCTGAGTTTTTTGCCGACCGTTTTCCCCGTTTTTCCTATCGGGTATATGCGACAATCTTTACCTTGCTCGGGTTGGCAGTTGCGAATTTAGGATTGAATGCAATTATCCGATTTTCATTACCGGTGTTATTAATTCTTTACCCGATTACTATTGCCATTGTAATGTTGGTGATTGTCAATAAATGGCTTGCCTTATCAAAGCTCGGTATGCAATTAACTATTGCACTTGTTACTTTGATTTCAGTGGTAAGTGTATTGGGAAAACAATTTCATATTTCAGCACTCACGGAATGGGTGAATTATCTTCCGTTTGCCACTATTTCCTTACCTTGGCTAATACCAGCGTTAATAGGATTAGGGTTTGCATTATTTTTGCCGAATCGTCAAAAAGGTGTATAAATAGGTAAAAGTGCGGTCAATTTTTGAATTTATTATGATGACGCTAAAAGAGCGACTTTTACATTCAGCGCTATTTGAAATAGGCGCGGTGGGAGTATCTGCTACTGTAATGCTTTTGGTCAGTCCGGAAAAGGGTGGTGCGGCACTCGGTGTCGGTATATTAATATCACTGGTTGCGATGGCTTGGAATCTTATTTTTAACAGTATTTTTGACAAGATCTTTACCGCTCCCCGTGAAACTCGCGGTCTTGGTATGCGAATATTCCATACGGTTATGTTTGAAGGTGGTCTTTTGGTTGCAACCATACCGATGATTGCCTACTTTTTGCAACTCACTTTATGGCAAGCGTTGATGGCGGATATCGGGTTGACAATTTTAATTATGGTTTATGCTTTGATTTTCAACTGGATTTACGACAATGTAAGATTAAAATTTGTGGTGAAGGCATAAAAAAGAGCGGTAGGTTTGTAAAATAGTTCAAAACCGACCGCACTTTTCATTTTACTTATTGGTTTTCCGTAACATTATCTGGTTTTTGTCGTACGGATTGTTTGGGTATTAGCTCGTGCTACTTTATCTTCCACATCCTCTTCATTATTATTAAAAATTTCTTCATCACACTATTTATTTATTCATCAATTTCAGCCATAATCGCGCGCCTTATACTTTATTATTTTGAGGAAATTTTTATGTCAACAAAAGACGGTTTAGCAAATCCGGGGCCATTAGGATTATGTGGTTTTGCATTAACCACTTGGTTACTTTGTTTAATTAACGCAGGCGTATTTGATAGCACGAATCTTGGTTTAGTATTCGGCATGGCGTTTGCTTTTGGCGGAACGGCACAAATGATCGCCGGAATGTTTGAATTTAAAAAAGGTAATACTTTCGGCTTTACCGCATTTATCAGCTATGGTGCGTTCTGGTGGTCTTGGGCGTTATTTGTCGCTTTCTTTAAAGGTGAAACCTCCGCACAATTTGTTGGTTGGTATTTAGGATGTTGGGGAACGTTCACGTTAATGATGTTCTTAGCCACTTTCCCGAAACCGCGTGCATTACAAGCGATTTTCTTTTTTCTTACACTTACGTTTTATGCTTTAGCAATCGGCGATGCGACCGGCAACCATGCCATTGTGAACGTAGGGGGATACTTAGGTTTAATCACAGCACTTTGCGCATTCTATCTGGCTGCGGCTGAGGTGTTAAATGAATCCTACGGCATAACGGTATTGCCAATTGGTGAGAAAAAATAATTTTTAATAGTTGGTTTGAATCAAAGTGCGGTCATATTTTCGAGAGAATTAATGACCACACTTTTTTTACGTTAGAACATCACATTCCGGCAATATATTTCAACATCACACCGGCTGCGATAGCCGAGCCAATCACACCTGCTACATTTGGCCCCATGGCGTGCATCAGTAAAAAGTTTTGATGATCCGCTTCTAATCCTACTTTATTGGATACCCTTGCTGCCATCGGGACGGCAGAAACACCGGCAGAGCCAATAAGCGGATTGATTTTGTTTTTGCTAAATTTATTCATTAATTTCGCCATTAATACGCCGCTTGCCGTACCGACACTAAAGGCAATCACGCCGAGTAATAAAATCCCTAGAGTTTGCGGTTGTAAAAATTTATCCGCCACCAATTTTGCCCCGACAGATAATCCCAATACGATAGTGGTAATGTTGATTAAGGCATTTTGAGTGGTATCGCTTAACCGCTCTACAACACCGCTGACACGCATTAAGTTACCGAAGCAGAACATTCCCAATAACGGTGCGGCATCCGGTAAAATCAAAGCAACCAGTAACAACAGGATGATTGGAAATAGCACTTTCTCACGCTGACTAACAGGACGAAGCTGCACCATACGGATTTTCCGTTCTTCTTCTGTGGTGAGGGCTTTCATAATCGGTGGTTGGATTAACGGCACGAGCGCCATATAAGAATAAGCCGCCACTGCGATTGCACCGAGTAATTCCGGGGCGAGTTTACTGGTGAGATAAATTGCCGTCGGGCCGTCTGCGCCACCAATAATGCCAATAGCCGCTGCTTGAGGCAAAGTAAAGGAAATGATACCAAACCAGTTTAATGCCAATGCCCCTAATACGGTGGTGAAAATACCGAATTGAGCCGCAGCACCTAGCAGCAAAGTTCTTGGATTGGCAAGAAGCGGACCGAAATCTGTCATTGCGCCCACGCCCATAAAGATGACAAGCGGCGCAACTCCGTAGCCGATAGCCACTTTATAGAATAAGGCGAGAATACCGGCGGTATAGCCCATATCACCGGCTAGGCTTTCCAGCTCGGCAATTTGTGAGGGTAATGCACTATTCAATGCCTCTTTAATGGCTGCCAGATCTGCCACCGTGTTAAGTTTTGCAGCAATAACCGCAAGTTGTTGTACCGAACCTGAGTGGAGCAGATTATCCAATGCCGTCATCGCAATTCCGGCTTCCGGGATATTGGATAATAGCCCGCCAAATCCGATAGGCAGTAATAACAGCGGTTCAAATTTTCGGGAGATCGCCAACCAAAGCAGGAGCAAGCTTACCCCGATCATAACGGCTTGCCCCCATTCTAGGTGCATAATTCCCATCCCCTTAAACAATGCAATGATACTATCCATATTTACCACCTAATCATTTATGCGATAGTCATTAAAGTATCGCCTACGGTAACGACATCGCCGACTTTAATGGCGATATTTTGGACGACTCCGCCTTTAGACGCACGAATTTCGGTTTCCATTTTCATGGCTTCGAGAATGAGTAACACGTCACCTTCTGCGACAGTTTGTCCTTCCGTTGCAACTACTTTCCAAATATTACCGGACATTGGTGCGGTAACCGGCGTGCTTACACTTGTAGGAGACGGTGCAGGCTGTGCCGAGGAGGTTTGAGCCGTAGATGCCGCTGGAGTGATATTGGTTACATCTCCGCCCTCACTGACTTTTACGACAAAGGCTTTGCCTTCTAATTCCACTGTATAAACTGCCGGTTCACTTGATCTTGCGGTTGAAAGTGCGGTTGGTTTTTCTGCGGTTTTTTCCGTTGCTTTGTCGGCGATTGGTGCTGGCTCAAAGGCGGCAGGATTGTCGCGGTTTTCCAAGAATTTCAAGCCGACTTGCGGGAATAACGCCATAATAAGTACATCATCAATTTCATTTTCCGCAAGCTTGATGCCTTTTTCTTTCGCCAGTTGTTTCACTTCAGAGGTCAGTTTATCCATTTCCGGAGCAAGATGATCCGCCGGTCTGTCAATGATAGGTTGCGCGCCTTCTAATACGCGTGCTTGCAATTCGGCATTCACCGCAGCCGGTGTTCGACCATATTCGCCTTTTAAAATTCCGGCGGTTTCTTTTGCGATAGTTTTGTAACGTTCGCCCATTAATACGTTAATCACAGCCTGTGTGCCGACAATTTGTGAAGTAGGGGTAACAAGCGGAATAAAGCCGAGATCTTCACGAACTCGTGGAATTTCTTGTAACACTTGGTCGAGTTTGTCCGAGGCGTTTTGCTGCTTGAGTTGACTTTCAAGGTTAGTGAGCATTCCGCCCGGTACTTGTGCTACTAAAATGCGACTGTCAACGCCTTTTAATTGACCTTCAAATTTCGCATATTTTTTACGAACGGTACGGAAATAATCCGCTATTTTTTCCAGTTTAAGAATATCTAAGCCCGTGTCATAGCCCGTACCTTGTAAGGTGGCGACCAACGCTTCAGTGGCAGGATGCCCATAAGTACCGCTCATAGAGGAAATTGAGGTATCAATGCCGTCGGCACCCGCCTCAATACCTTTTAATAATGCCATTTCAGCCATACCGGTGGTGGAGTGGCAGTGTAAATGGAGGCGAATATCGTAACGTTTTTTGATTTCACTGACTAATTCATAGGCGGACATTGGTGTTAAAATGCCCGACATATCTTTAATCACTAGAGAGTCGATACCGATTTCTAATAATTGTTCTGTGGTATCCAGCCAGGTTTGTAATGTATGCACCGGGCTGGTGGTATAACTTAAGGTTCCTTGTGCATGCCCGCCTTGTTTACGAACGGCTTTTAATGCCTGTTGCATATTACGGGGGTCATTCATTGCATCAAATACACGGAATACGCTCATTCCGTTGATGACTGCACGTTCTACAAAACGATCCACTACATCATCGGCATAATGGCGATAACCTAACAAATTTTGCCCGCGTAAAAGCATTTGCAACGGGGTTTTCGGCAAGGCTTTTTTCAACTCACGCAAACGCAGCCAAGGATCTTCGCCTAAAAAACGGATACAGCTGTCAAAGGTCGCCCCACCCCATGCTTCTAAAGACCAATAACCGATATCATCCAATGCGGATACAATGGGAAGCATATCTTCAAGACGCATACGGGTAGCGAAAAGTGATTGATGTGCATCTCGCAATACCACATCGGTGATAACAATTTTTTTATGTTGAGCAGTCATAAAATACCTCTTCCTTAGCCTATATAAATGAAAAATGTTATTTTAATCCTTGTTGGCGGCGGTGATGGGCAATCGCCGCAACAATAACCGGACGTAAGCGAGCTATATCATCGACCTTCGACACGGCGGTCGATTGTGCTTGGGTGGGGTGTGATGAAGTTAGAGACTCGCTTTCGGGAAAGAATCGATTGATGATTTTCGAGGCAAACTCAATAGCATAGATAAGCAGGAATAGAAAAAAGATAACAAACCCCATTCCCGCAAACATTAAATTAAACCCTTCAAGCATGAGTTCTGAACTTGTCATAATTACTCCTCGGAAATTGAAAATACAGTAAATATATTAGTTTTTTTCTATAAAAAAAACTTTGATATAGTTCACAGAAATGAGGAAAAATACGGTTGAAATTAGGGGATTTTTAAGATTATTTGGCGGAAAGTCATGGGAGTCGAACCCACCCGAGAACGCTGGCGTCCTCAACAGGATTTGAAGTCCTGCCACCTCACCGGAGATGACGACCTTCCAAGGTTGAAATCGGTGCTACTTTAGCGTAAATTGTTTAGCACTTCAACGTTATTTTAAACGGATTCAAAGATGACCGCACTTTTTCAACAGTTGCCGGCGGTTGATAAACTTCTCAAAAGCTCACAAGGTGAACGGCTTATTGCTGAATTTGGGCATTCCGCCGTGGTGGCAATGTGTCGGGAATTATTAACACAGGCACGTCAATTTATTCAAAAAAATCATCAGCTTCCTGAATATTTTATCCATTTTGACCGCACTTTTGCGGAACTTGAATATCGTCTGCGACAACAAAACCAAGTACAAATGAAATCGGTACATAATCTTACCGGTACGATATTGCATACTAATTTAGGTCGTGCGATATGGCCGAAAGCAGCTCGGCGAGCGGCATTGTCTGCGATGCAGGGCAATGTCACACTGGAGTATGATTTAGAGGAAGGCAAACGTAGCCATCGTGATAATTATATCGGCGAACTTTTATGCACGTTAACCGGTGCAGAGGCCGCTTGCGTGGTGAATAATAATGCGGCAGCGGTATTGTTGATGTTAGCCGCCTTTGCACAAGGTAAAGAGGTGGTTATTTCACGGGGAGAGTTGATAGAAATCGGTGGTGCATTTCGTATTCCCGATATTATGACCCAGGCAGGTAGCCATTTGGTTGAAGTGGGCACGACCAATCGCACGCATTTAAAGGATTATCGCAATGCGCTCGGTGAAAATACCGCCTTATTAATGAAAGTTCATAGCAGTAATTATCAAATTTTTGGTTTTACTTCATCGGTTTCGGAACAAGAGTTAGTTGAACTTGGACGAGAAATGAATATACCGGTCGTCACGGATCTTGGCAGTGGGGCATTAATTGATTTAAGCCAATACGGCTTACCAAAGGAACCTACTGTACAAGAGAAGGTCGCTCAAGGGGTGGATTTGATCTCCTTTTCCGGTGATAAACTATTAGGCGGCGTGCAGGCAGGGATTATTGTGGGAAAAAAAGAATGGATTGCGCAATTGCAAGCTCATCCGCTAAAACGGGTATTACGTTGTGATAAAGTGATCTTAGCCGGTTTAGAAGCGACATTGCGCTTGTATTTGAATCCTGAAAAATTAACGGAAAACTTACCGACATTACACTTGCTCACACAATCTATCGAACAATTACACGCCAAGGCAGAGAGTCTTAAAGTGCGGTTGGAAATGCGATTAAATTCACAGTTTGACATTCAAATTGAGGAAAGCTACGCACAGATTGGCAGTGGCTCGCAGCCGATGGCTCGAGTTCCTTCCGTTGCCGTCACGCTTTCTGAAAAAACAAATGGAAAATTAACCGCACTTTCCGAACGTTTCAAAAAACTCCCTCAGCCAATTATCGGGCGCATGGAAAGCGGTAAATTATGGTTGGATGTTCGCAGTGCGGCAGAGATGGAAACCTTATTACAGACGGTGGATAAACTATGATTATTGTCACCTCGGGACACGTTGATCACGGCAAAACGGCGTTACTAAAAGCGTTAACCGGTACACACACAGCTCATTTACCGGAAGAAAAAAAGCGCGGTATGACAATTGATCTTGGTTATGCCTATTTACCCTTTTCTTCCCAAGGCCGCTCAAAAACATTGGGTTTTATTGACGTGCCAGGGCATGAAAAATTCCTTTCCAATATGTTGGCAGGGTTAGGTGGTATTCATTACGCCATGTTAATTGTGGCGGCAGATGAAGGCATTGCCGCACAAACTAAAGAGCATTTAGCGATTTTGCATCGGTTACAATTTAATGAAATTATTGTCGTGCTAACAAAAGCAGATAGAGCGAATTCGACGCAAATCGATACATTAATACAACAAATCAAACAAGATTACGTATTTTTACGTGGCGGTAACTATTTTGTTACCTCAGCTGAAACCGGACAAGGTATTGCAGAGCTGTGTCACTATTTGCAACGCCTGCCGGAACTTGCCGACTCACAAAAACCGTTTCGTTATGCTATTGATCGTGTCTTTAGCGTGAAAGGTGCCGGTACGGTAGTTACGGGAACAGCATTTACGGGGGCGGTGAAAATTAATGATGAACTTTATCTTTCCACCGGTCAAAAAGTACGGGTGAAAGCCATTCATGCACAAAATATGCCGAGCGAACAAGGTTTTGCAGGACAACGTTTGGCGCTGAATCTTAATGTTGATCTTGATCGCATACCGACAAAACGGGGGGATTGGCTATTGCAGGATGTAGCGCTGCAACCAACAGATCGTATTAGTGTACAAATTCAGGCTGAAACCCTGGTAAATGAAAGTCAGCCGGTGCATATTTATCATGCCGCTAGCCGAACTACAGGTAAATTAACCTTGTTGCAAGGCAAAAATGTTGCAGAAAATGACCGCACTTTAGCTGAAATTATCTTGGATTCACCTCTTTTCTTGGCGTTTGATGACAAACTCATTATTCGAAGCGGTGATGCAAAAACGTTGCTTGCCGGTGCGCGTGTATTGGAAATTGATTCGCCAAAACGTTATAAACGAACGGAAGTGAGGTTAAATTTTTTGCATAATCTGAGCCTATTGGAAAATGCCTCGCAACGTATTGCATTAATGCTTCAACATCACGCGATAGCGGCAAAGCGGTTAATGTGGGTAGAGCAACTGACCGAAAAACAATTGAATGTTGCTTTGACACAATGCGGGGCAGTGCGCTATCAAGATTGGTGTTTTAATGCCGATTATCAGCAGGAAAAAACACAGCAAATTTTGACCGCACTTAGCACTTATCACGAACAACATAATGATCAACTAGGGGTTAGCAAAGCCCGCCTATACCGTATGGCGGCACTCAATCAACCGGAAAATTTGATTGATCATTTTATTGATGAAATGCTGGAAACAAGGGCATTGCAGCAAACAAGAGGTTGGTTGCATTTGCCGACGCATAAAATTCGCTTTACCGCGGAAGAACAACAATATTGGTCGAATGTGTTGAATGAATTTGAAAAAGCCAACGGGCAAGCGGTTTGGGTGCGAGATATGGCAAATGCTTTAGGGACAGATGAAAACTTGATGCGAAATTTTATGTATAAAGCCGGTAAACTGGGCTATCTTACCCCTATTGTAAAAGATCGTTTCTTTTTAACGGAAACTATTTATGCTTATGCACGTCTTATTAAGCAGATTGCCGAAGAGGAAGGGAGAACTTCTGTCAATGAAGTGCGTGACCGCCTGAATTTTGGGCGCAAGCTCACTGTTCAACTCATGGAATATTTTGATCGCATTGGTTTTTTACGTCGTAAAGGCAATGATCACATTTTGCGTGATAAGAACATATTTGATTTGTAAGGAGAAAAAATGAAAAAAACATTAATTTCAGCCGTAGTTTTAACCGCACTTTTAACCACCGGTTGTCAAGATCAAGAGACTCAAGCAAAAATTGAGCGGCTTAATCAAACAGTGACACAGCTCACAGCAGAGAATGACCGGTTAAAAGTGGATTTAACAGCAGAAAAAGAGCGAGCAGAGAAGATTATTCCTGCTATTTTTGTAGAGAAAGAGATGGTGTTTAACAAATCGGAAACTATTAAATACCCGAAACCTAAACAGGGGGAAGATTATTTATCGGAAGAAGGCAAGATTGAGCATTCCGTTTTTACGTTGAAAACCAATGTTGATTGGTTGAATACCCTATTATGGGAAGAATTGACACGTGATTTATGGGAAAAATTAACACGTGATGAAAATGAGAATAACAAAAGAAATGTGCCTACACGTGAGCAGCTTGTTGCAGAGTTGCAAAAAAATTTTGATGCAACCTATAAGGCAATGACGGAAGAACGAACAAAAGGGGATGAAGGTCATCTTTCGGTTGATTTTATCGGGCAAAAAGAAAAATTAGCGACGTTTTCGATTGGGGCTTATGAGTATGAAGGGGGGGCTCATGGAATGGGCGGTAGTCTTTATTTGACTGTTGATCTAATTTCTCGCAAAATTTTAAGACTTAATGATTTATTTGATGAGAAAGTATTACAAAAAGTAAAAGATCTATTGTGGGCGAATTATACGCAAGACGGTATGGTAAAAGATGATGAAACCTTTAGAAAAAAAGAAAGTTTTAATGTATCGGATAATATTTATTTAGATTTTAAAGGGGTACATTTCATTTATAATATCTATGAAATTGCACCTTATGCGGATGGCGAACAGGATTTAACTCTGAATTGGTGGCAATTAAAGGATTTATTAAAATCAGATTTTAAACAACAAAACTATGTAAAATTTGATGAAGATGGAAAGGAATAATGAGGCGAAGTGCGGTGATTTTTCACCGCATTTTTTTATCATTATTTTTTGGGTTCGTGGTAGCGATATAAAAGAAAAAATTCAATAGTTGTGTCAATGTTAAACCCATCTCAAAAATATTTAGTTCATTTTTTATAGTTAATAGCCATTTCCTAGCATTTACTATTCATCTCTTTATTTTACCTAATTTTAGGTGGCCACTCCCGTCTCTCAACAATTATGCTAAAACTAATCAAATAGCTAGGCATATTCAATTTGAAATTTTTCGTTACGGCTTCTTGAAGTTATCAATGTAATTCAGTAATATCACAATCTTAAATGATAACAGTTATCATTTAACTTTGATATTTACAGGAGCCTTAAATGAAAAATAAGAATATTTATCGAAAATTGCTATTGAGCGCATACGGTTTGACCTCTATTTCCGTTGTTCAAGCCTCAACGACCGTACAACTAGATGTTATTGATGTTCGTGCTACCTCCGATCAAAAAGACGAACAAGGTAAAGATGATGTATATCAACGCAATATTACTAATCTCTATGCAGGAAAAGAGACGATCGAACGCTACAAAGGCACTTCTCCGGCCGATTTATTCCAAGGGTTCAACGGAGTGTATAGCGGTGACGCGCGTAATAGCGGCGCAGTCGATCCCAACATCCGTGGTGTACAAGGACAAGGGCGGATTCCGGTTACGATTGACGGCACGGAACAAGCATTAACCACTTGGCGAGGCTACAACGGTGCGAATAACCGTAATTATCTTGATCCGAATTTAATTGGCGGTATTACGGTAGAAAAAGGCCCCGATCTGGCATCTGGTAATCAATCGGGGATTGGCGGTGCGGTAAAGATGCGTACGATCGATGTGGATGACATCCTCAGGCCTGGACAAAAAGTCGGTGCCGAACTGAAACTAGAAACCAGTGATAATTCGGTAAAAGAACGTATTCCTGACTTTAAATGGGGGCAGGATTATCGTGTCGTCGGTGACGACACACCTGGTGATTTTTCTTCCGTTGCACTGGTAAAACCAAAAACGAAAGGCAAATATTTTAAAGATAACGCAATGCGGTTGGCGGTTGGTGTAAAAGAAGAAAAATTCGATTTACTTGCCGCCTATGCTTATCGCTCTAAAGGAAATTATTTAGCCGGTAAAGGCGGTGCTGATAAATACGAGGGCGTCATAGATGAAAAATCCGGGCGGGATTTAAAACAAATAGAACCGAATCTTCCTTTTGCCGCTTCCATTTATCGACCGCATACGGAAATTCCGAATACCTCCAGTGCAATGGAATCCTACCTACTGAAAAATACTGTTCGTCTAACGGATAAACAAACCTTAAAAATGGGTTATCGCCATACGAAAATCACCTACGGTGAAATTATGCCTTCCCGCCTTGATTTCAGCGAGTTTCACGGTTATATCCCGCAATGGCCGCTGGCGACAGTCAAACAGCAGGCATTTAATCTAGATTACGCTTATAACCCCGATAACCCTTGGATTAATTTTAATGCCGGAATTTGGTACACCCGCACCATAAGCGATACCAACACTTCAGGCGGCAATCCCCGTGAAGCAAAATCCAAGGATGTTGATTGGACGTTGGCGACCACTCCATGTGTAGGGGTAAATCCTGATGCGGTAAATCCTCATGAGTTTTTAGTGCTTGATCGCGATTGTTTGGCCCGAATCGGCGATCCGTTGGTTAAACAAAATCCAAACACTGACGGAAAGTACAATTATGTTAATGCGGCTCAAGTCAATGCTTACAATACCCGGCGCGGTATTCACTTAAGTAATACGATGAACCTAACGGATAAGTTAGATCTCACTATTTCTGCCGCACTCCAAAAAGAACGTTTAATCAGTAGCCACTTTAACGCAACGCCAAACCCAAGCAGCACCTATGAAAGCCCGCCTCGTGCCGGTCGCCGTCAGGAATGGGACATCGCATTTAATTTCAATTACCGTCCGACTAACTGGCTAATGCTAACCGCTGGTGCGCGTTATAACGAATATTGGTCTTTTGATGATTATTTAGATTATTTGGTCACAAGCGGAGAGCTTTATAAACCTTATCATTATGATGGAGTTGACTATCCGGCAACAGTAAACGTTGGCCAATCTATTTCCTATAAAGAAGTGATGACACAGAAGGAATGGGATCGCTATGATGAAATTAATAAAAAACTATTTGGACCTGATTCAGAAGTGTGTAAAACGGAAGCGTGTGAAAGAGAACGAGAAAAATTGAGTAAAGAGTTTTGGAAAATAGAAGGTGAAGATAATATTCAAGACGGCTATCGTTATCATAAGAAGGGCATAGATCAATATTATCACTCCGATGGACGATTACATCGGGAAGATAATCCTTTTTACAATGGCACATTAAAAAATGAAAAAGTTAAACATCCGATTACCGGCGAAACAGTGGATAAGTATCAACTATACTATTCCGGCACATTTGCCGAAAAACTAAAAGACGAAGAAAAACTCAAAAAAGTGGAAAAGAAACGGGGTCATGCGTTTTCACCGGCATTTTCCGCCACCGCATTTTTAACAGATAATTCCCGTGTGTATGTGCGTTACACCCAATATGCCCGTATGCCGAGCATCTTTGAAACCACCGTCGGTTTTTCCGCCAGCGCGGATACCTCCGCCCGTTTTAAAAACGCCAAACTAAAACCGGAGAAAGCACGAAATATTGAGCTAGGCTATGTTTATGATTTCAGCAGCTATTTCGATTCACCGACTAAAGCAGATATTAAATTGAACTATTATCATAATGTTACTAAAGGCGTTATTGACCGTAATACTGACTTTCGTTTTGTCCAACTGGATAAACGGATATTGGAGGGAGTCGAATTGCAAGCCCGTTATGATAACGGCGATTATTTTGGCGATCTAGGCATTGAATATCATCTAAAAAATAAAGTTTGTGATGCCAATACCGCCGTGGAAATGGATCCGGTTCAATTGCGCGTTCCAACCTGTATGACCGGCGGTTTTGCTTGGGGCTATCTGCGTACCCAATTACAACCCAAATATTCTATTAGCTCAAATTTAGGCGCTCGTTTCTTAGATAGAAAATTGGAGATCGGTACCCGTTGGTTATATCACAGCAAAGCAAAAAATAAAGACGAAGACCGTCTATGGGAATTAAAAGTTTTAGACGGTGGTATTTGGAACCGCCCGATGTCATGGCAACCGGTATTAACTGTAGATGCCTATATTAAATACCAATTTTCACCGAACTTTACCATGGAGCTGACCGGAACCAATTTAACCGATCGTTACTATTTAGATCCGATGACCCGTTCTATGATCCCGGCACCGGGCAGAACCTTTAAATTAGGGTTAACGGCAAAATTTTAGAAGAGCGTTTTTCTTCTAAAAAGAAAAGCGGTAAAACTTTGCAACCAAACAACCGTTTTACCGCTTGACAGGAAGCCATAGGCGTTCTGCGTATGAAAAACCTATGGTTGTTAATCGTGGGAATACTCCCACAAAAAACATGGAGATTCTAACATGAAAAAATCAATTTTATCCACCGCACTTTTTGCCGCATTGGCTATTGCTACCACCTCTGCCAATGCAGTTGTAACCGCCGGTGTCAGTCAAAAAACAGCATTACAATTACCTGAAAAAGGTTCGGCTGCACATAACGGCTGGTTCCACTCCGATCAAGCCGGATTACCGGGTGTTATAGTTGATGGTGTAAGCAAAAAAGTTACCAGCTTCCAATCTCTTACCAAAATCACCAAAAATACTCAATGGTTAAAAGCTTTTGGCGGCGTCGATAAAAACGGTGTTGTTGTATTAAAAATGAATAATATGCCGAAATGGGTGCCGGGTTTCCATAATCAATTGGGTAATTTCGCCTTTAAAAAAGTCGGTGCGGAAGAGCTATATTATGGGGAATGGTTAGCTAGAGACGGAAATATAAACAAAGATCGCGTAGTTTATTATGCCGGAAATAATAAAACTGAAAAAATGCCTACCGGTGGTGTAGCCGTTTATGAGGTAACCGGTATCAATAAAAATACCGAGCTAAATCAAGAGCAGTTAAAAGGTCAATTCACGGCGGATTTCACTAGCAATAAACTGAACGGTTCAATCAGTAAAACGGGATTAACCGTTAAAGTTAATGCAGGTATTAATAAAGATGCCAGTTTCTCAGGAAATGCCATCGCTAATGGTAACGTAAACGGCTCCACAAAAGGACATTTCTTCGGCAAAGATGCGGCGGCTTTAGCCGGTTATGCCAAATTTAACGGTAATAACCAATTCGATACCGCTTTCGGCGGCACGAAAAAATAGCCTTTTATCACTTTTGTATTTAGGGGGAGGCTTCTCCCCTTTTTATCTTATTACCCGAATATGGATTTTTATGAAAAAACGTTATTTTATCTCTATCGGAATGCTTTATTGGCTAATCGGTTCGACCGCCCAAGCAAATACGCAGGAACAAGATGCGCTCAGACTATGGCGACAACATTCTCAGCAATCAGCACAACAGCAGCAAGAACAAAGCATTAATAGTGAGCAGCCAAGAAATGAAATTACTTTAGAAGGCGAATCTTTTAATGTAGAGGATAATGTTGAAGCCGTCGGACAAGCCTTATATATCGCATTAAACCGCCAGCTATGGCAATACGCCGAAAAATTTCTTGCTCAATATGAGCATTTTCCCAATCGCCAACCCCAATTAGTTTGGTTTGCCAAAGGCGCATTAGCCAGAGAACACGGTGATTTAACCGAAGCGGAACACTATTATCGCACTCTCTTACAAAATGAACCGGATTTCCTACGTGGTCAATTAGATCTCGCCCGAATTTTATTTGAAAATAAAAAGAACATAGAATCGACCGCACTTTTTCAGCAACTCACCGCTCAACCCTTACCGGACGGCGTACGATTGACCATTCACGATTATCAACAAGCGCTCCAAGAACGGGAAAGCTGGCAACATTCACTCGCCATAGGTTATCAATATAATCAAAATATTAATCAATCCTCACAAAAGGAAGTCTGCCTACTTTATAAGGAAGAGCAATGCCTGATTAATCGCCGCTCGCCACAACCGATCAATGCCCACGGTTGGCGCTATGATTTTAATACACAGCGGAGAATGTCTTTAACGGGCAATCACGGACTGTTATTTTATCTGAACGGCTACGGGCAATTTTACCCTAGACAGGGAGATTACAATGAAAACACCGTTAAAACCTATAGCGGATATAGTTTTCTTAATGCTAAAACAGAAATTACCGTCGCCCCTCTACTAGAATACAATACTTTCGGAAATCACCGTTATTATCACGGCTGGGGCGTGCATCTTGACTGGACGCAAACTATTTCGCCACGCCATAGTTGGAATCTCCAATTTGAGCATAAAAAACTTCAATACAGTCAACATTACAGTGCATTTAATAAAGCCGATATCAGCTCGTTATTCGGCACTTGGTATTATTTATTTACGCCGCAAACTACTCTATTCGGCGGCATTGATTGGTCATCTCGCCGCACTGCGGACGATACCCAATCTTATCGTATGCAAGGTGTTCGATTAGGTTTTAATTATCAATTTGATTTTGGCTTGAACGCTACTGTTTTAGCGTTGCTACGGAATTATAATTATCAAGGCTATCACTCGGCACTCGAAGTAACCCGTAAAGACAAACAACAGATCTATTTAACCGTATTAAAAGTACCAAGTTGGAATTTCAAAGGCATCACGCCTCATTTAATCTTGAAACATACGCGTAACCGCAGCAATGCCGATTATGCGTATAGTTATAAACAAAGTGAAGTTCAACTCAATTTTGAGTGGAGATTTTAAATGAGTATGGGGGAATTCCATTTCTCCTAAGCTTTTATTATTGTCGGACAACCGGAGATTTACCCCTATTTTTATTTCCCTTTCTTTACCCAATATTTAAACGGGGTTGTGTCCACCTCACTTTGCAGTAACCGATGATCCATAAATTGACAAAAACTTGGAATATCGCGCGTAGTGGCGGGATCATCGGCAAGGATTAATAGTACATCCCCTTCGTTTAAGTGGCGAATCGTTTTGCGCACTAGCATAACAGGTTCCGGGCAACGCAGGCCTAAGGTATCAAGCGTTTGAGTGATAGTAATTTCAGACATTGATTTCTCTTTCCAAAAAAATAGTATGCAATGATACCACTTGTTGGGAAATTTCGACAAATCCCTATCATCAATGCTAGACTAGCACCATTGAGACTATCAGAAGAAATATAATGGCGGAATATTTTATTCCTAAAAGTGCGGTCGTTTTTGAAGAAGAAATTAAAAAAAGCCGCTTTATCACTTATCTACAACATACGAATGGTTTAGGCGAAGCTAAAGCATTTTGGACAAAGCTCAGGCATATTCACCCTAATGCAAGACATCACTGTTGGGCGGCGGTGGTAGGCAAGCCTACGGATTCGCAACAATTGGGATTTTCGGATGATGGCGAACCGGCAGGTACGGCCGGAAAGCCGATGTTAAGTGCCTTATTAGGAAGTAGTATAGGCGAAATTAGTGCCGTAGTTGTCCGTTACTACGGGGGAATTTTATTGGGAACAGGTGGTTTGGTACGCGCTTATGGCAATGGCGTTCAACAGGCATTAAAACAGCTGAAAACGGAAATTAAAGTTGAGCATATTCCTTTTCAATTAGATTGTGATTATGGGCAAATGGGGTTGGTGCAGCTACTTTGTGGCAAATATCAAATTGAGATTTTATCGTAGGATTTTCAAGTGCAAGTTCATTTAACTTTAGGCATTAGTGAAAAAACGATTGAACCTTTTTCAATAGAACTGGCTGAAAAATCTGCAGGTAAATTGACCGTTCAACCGTTGAAAGCAGGTAAATAATCGTGCATATTTTATCCATTATTCGAATTATTGGTATTCTCGTGATGTGCTTTTCCTGTGCCATGTTGATTCCTGCTTTTGTTGCATTAATCTACGGTGACGGTGGCGGAAAAGCCTTTATGCAAGCCTTTGTTTTGAGTTTAACGGTTGGTACCCTGTTGTGGTGGCCTTGCCATCATCACAAACAAGAATTGCGTTCACGAGACGGATTTCTGATTGTGGTGGCATTTTGGTTTGTGCTTGGCGGGTTGGCCACTTTGCCACTATTGCTACTCGATACACTCCATTTAACAGTCGCATCTGCGGTATTTGAAGCTTTTTCAGGCTTAACTACAACAGGAGCGACAGTAATGACAGGGCTGGATAATCTGCCTAAAGCATTGTTATTCTATCGTCAACTATTACAGTGGCTCGGTGGAATGGGGATTATTGTATTGGCGATTGCGATTATCCCGCTATTAGGTATTGGCGGTATGCAACTTTATCGTGCGGAAATGTCCGGTCCGATGAAAGAGCAAAAAATTCGTCCAAGGATCACCGAAACCGCCAAAATGTTGTGGGTGATTTATCTTTCACTGACGATTTCTTGTGCGTTAACTTATTGGTTGGCAGGAATGGATCCCTTTGATGCATTAACACATAGTTTTTCTACGGTATCTATTGGTGGTTTTTCGACACATGATGCGAGTATGGGCCATTTCAATAGTCCGTTGATTAATGGTATAACCGTCTTATTTTTATTGATTTCCGCCTGTAATTTTGGCTTACATTTTCGTGCGTTTTCAACAACCGGACATGAAAATTTTGTCAAAATTTATTTACGGGATCCCGAATTTCGTTTTTTTATTAGTACCCAGATAATATTGGTTGCAATATGTATTTTAGTGATGTGGAATCACAGTTATTTCTCATTCTCTTGGCAAGATTTTGAACAAGTATTGTTTCAAGCCGTATCGATTTCTACTACAACGGGATACACAACATCAGATTTTACCGTATGGCCGTCTTTTGTACCTGTATTATTAATTCTCGCCTCTTTTATGGGAGGCTGTGCCGGCTCTGTCGGGGGCGGCTTACGAGTGGCGAGGGTATTAGTGCTTTATTTACAAGGCAAACGGGAACTTAAACGCGTGGTGCATCCGAATTTAGTCTATCCCATTAAATGGGGAAAAAACGTATTGGACGAGCGGATTATTGGTAGTATCTGGGCATTTTTTTCGGCATATCTTTTGGTCTTTGTAGTTTGTTTATTGGGGGTAATTGCCTGTGGTGTAGAGCCTTTCGATGCATTTAATGCGGTTTTAGCCTGTTTAAACAACCTTGGCACGGCATTAGGTTCGGTTAGTAGTAATATGATGGCGATTCCCGACAGTGCAAAATGGATTTTAACCGTTGCAATGGTATGTGGACGTTTGGAAATTTTTACCTTATTAGCTTTATTTACTCCTGCATTTTGGAAAGCTTAATGAAAACATTAATTCTTTATTCAAGCCATGATGGGCAAACAAAAAAAATCTCGGAATTTTTAACCGCACTTTTAAATGGTGAGGTGCTGGTCGAGGCTTTACGAGAAGATTATGATATTGAAACCTTTGATCGAGTTATTATTGGCGCTTCCATCCGTTATGGTCATTTTAGTAAAACCCTCGATCATTTTGTTGTGCGTAATCGTGTGCATTTGGAGCAAAAAAGAGCGGTATTTTTTGGCGTTAATTTAACTGCTCGGAAAGAAGGCAAGGATAACCCCGAAACTAATGTCTATGTGCGCAAATTTTTACAGCGCACAAAATGGCAGCCTGAATTGGCCGCGGTGTTTGCAGGCGCACTATTATATCCGCGTTATAAATGGTTTGATCGTGTGATGATCCAATTCATTATGAAAATCACTGGTGGTGAGACGGATACAACAAAAGAGATCGAATATACGGATTGGGAAAAAGTCAGAGAATTTGCCCAACGAATTAACCGGTTGGAGAAATAACCAAAATTGAGCCGAAATTTACCCGATTTGGAGGCGATTTAATCAAAGGATCATTTTTTTAAATTTTTTTTACAAAAACCGCTTGCATTCG
>NZ_MLHS01000053.1 GCF_001999335.1 Rodentibacter sp. Ppn85
CAGACTTATACACAAGTCACAGATACTGTTTAAACAGGGCAAAATCTAAGAAAATTACACGTTGTCACGTATAATTCTAGGTTGTTATTGAATGGTTTGATAGGAATTTAAAGGAAATGTAAAGACTCTCTGCACGTTTCGCATTATCAAATCAGTGTAAAGAACATGGCTTTCAAAGTTCTGCAGAGGCGAATTGATTACAATGATTTTTTGAAGAATGGTACGCGCAAGATTTTCATTTTTTCAAATAAATATCGCTGTTTCCGGCGCTGCAGCCGCTGCGCCTTACGTCAGGAGAAAATGCGCAGCATTTTCCCCCGACACCCCATACTAATTTTGATGAAATTTAACTATAATCAATAAAACTGATACTTATAGAGAAAAATATGGAAAAGACACCTAATAAAAGAACAGATAACAGTTTAATCCCGACTAGATTAAAGCCAAGCACAGTAAAGATCCATAGATTATCTTTGTCTGACAGAATCCAGAGTTCCCAAGCAAACATCATTATCAACGATAACCAATTCACCAAGATTTTCAGGCGACAATTTTTTATCTTTTGATAGGCAGTATTCCTCAATTAATTGCTTATTTAAGCCATAAATATTAGACACTACTCTACGCCCCGATGAAATAGCTGGAATAATTACCGACTTCACCACTTCATAAGATTTACCATGTTCGGGCAATCCAACATAAGCAGAATTAGTGATAAGGTAAGCGAAAACTACGGGTTAAGGAAATCACAGACTTATACACAAGTCAAGAATACTGCTTAAACAGTACGAAATCTAGAAAAATCTCACGTTGTCACGCATAAATCTACACTGTTATCTAATGGTTAAAATGAATTGTCAGGGCTTTGTAAAGCATTTTTGGAAAGAAATTAAGATTTTTATTTTTTGGCAGGTGCGGTAAATATTCAGTGGTTTTTAAAACTGACAGCACCACAAAGTGGTCAATTTTTCATTCTCTCTTGCCGACTGTGGTGATTGGTTTAATAGATATTTATAAAAAATTGTTCGGATATTAGAGTGTGTGATGAGATATAATTTTTTTAGGACTTAAAAACTAAAAAGCATATTTATTCTCGAAATATGCTTTTTAGAAATATATTATTGTGATACTGTCACTTAAATTAATCTAATAATTTTGCACCATATTCATAAATCTGTTGAAGCAAAAATAGCTTTTCTGGATTATCAACATTTTCATCAACAAGTTGCTTTAAGCTGTTCTCAAAATTCATCAAACTTTGCTCTAATTTACGTTGACGATATTTCTGCCATTTTATTTGCTCCGCACGCGTTAACGTTTTATAGAAATGTCGTGCACGATAATGAAATAATAAATCAGTTATGCGTTTATCTTCAAAAGCTAATCCATGTTCGGCTAATTTTTCCGAAGGTAATTGGCGTAATATCATCATATTGTTTTTATCGGCATTACTAAAAAAACCGTTATAAAGTTCAGTTTCCACATTGTCACTAGCCTCGAACACGCGTTCTTCGCTGAAAATATCAATGACTTTCTGACGAATATCAAAAGATGAACGTAGTTTAGCCAGATTTTCTAAACATAATTGACGATCTATACCTAAACGTTCTGCATTTTCAGGTAACAAGGTTTTGGCAGGTGCAAGGATCGGACATTTATTAATATGCACAAGTTTTAATGGAACCGATGGTACTTCCCTCTCGTTTAAGTCAGATTTTTTAGTGTATAAATCCGCTCTTAATTCATCCGCACTTTTTGCCAATAAATTATCAATATCACCACTTAGATCGCATACAATTACGGCATTTTGATTGGTAGAATGCCAAGCTAAGGGAACGATCCAAGTACAATTGCCACGATAATTTCCAAGCATACCCGAAACATGAACTAACGGTGTCATTTCAGCTGTATCAATAAGTTTTTCCACTTCCCTTTTACCACGATTTTCAAAGAAATATTGGAATAATTTAGGCTGTTTTTGTTTAATTAGTTTTGCCATAGCAATAGTTGCATAAACATCGGCCATAGCATCATGAGCATTCTCGTGTGCAATTCCATTGACTTTGGTTAGCTTTTCTAATTTAAAACTTGGCATTCCCTCCTCATCGTACGCCCAATTTATCCCCTCAGGGCGTAATGCATAGCAAGCTCGCACCAAATCCAATAAATCCCAACGGGAATTGCCATTCTTCCAACTGTACTCATAAGGATCAATAAAATTGCGATAAAAAGTATAGCGCGTCATTTCATCATCAAAACGAATGTTGTTATAACCCATTATGCAAGTGTTGGGGTGAGAAAATTCGGTTAAAATTTTTTCGGCAAATTCCGGTTCGGAAATCCCCTTTTCATTACATTCTTGAGGCGTAATTCCCGTAATCATCACCGCTTCCGGAGAAGGCAAATAATCGTTGGTTTGCTTACAATAAAGCATTATCGGCTCACCAATGATATTAAAATCCTCATCCGTCCGAATACCGGCAAATTGTGCCGGACGATCCGTTGCCGGATTTACGCCGAAACTTTCGTAGTCATAAATAAAAAAACTGAAATCGTTTTTTTGCATAGTCTTTCTCAAATCTAAGCCAAAATTTTATCTAAATAATACAAACAGAAAATAGCAGTAAGGCTGAACATAATTCCTATCCCATTAATTTTGCTGATTTTTTCTTTAAAAATTAATGCACCGGTGATTGTCCCCAAACAAATCACTCCAATATTCATTCCGGCAAATACTAATGTCGGGTTTGTACCAAAACTTTGGTGAGCCTTAATGTAGAACAGAATATTGAAAAAATTCAGCACGCCTAGAATAATTCCGCCGATAAAACTTGCCACACGCCATTGCGTTTTTTTAAGTAGCAAATAAATAAACATCACACAAGCGGCAAGTGAAAAAGCAATAAATAATGTTGTTGGAAATGCCCCGCCGCTCTTTGAAACTTGCTTGAATAAAATATCAATTATACCGTAGCCAAACCATACGCTAACTAACGCCAAAATACCTTTAAAATTGACCGCTCTTTGCTCGCTCGGTTTACTTAACAAACAAAACAGACCAATAAATGCCAATATCACACCACTTAATTTTGATTGACTTAACGTTTCGTTAAAAATAACAAAAGCAGCAATAATCGGTAAAAATAAGGATAAACGCTGTGCCGCATCAGAGCGAACAATGCCGGCAAACTCTACCGCCTTCGACATAAAAATAAATACGCAAGGTAACAAAATACCTAAACTAATAAAAATCCAACGATTTTCATTTTGAACAAAAAATTCAGTAAAACCTAATCCCTGAAAATCAGGCTTAAGCAAAAAATAACACAAGGAAATTGCCGTAATATAGTTGAAGGTGATGGCCTGCTCGATAACAATATTTTTCTTACGTGCGACTTTGAGTAAAATAGAAACGGCAACGCTACAGAAAATAGCGAGAATGAGATTGTACATTTTTGTTCCTTAATGAAATGATTGTTCGCTTAGCGTTCGTAATTCTTAAAATTACGGATAATTTTCTATAAAAAAGTGCGGCCAAAAATGCTTTCATTTTTAACCGCACTTGCTCTCTACTCTGTTGCACCAAATCCTCGTAACCCAACCACATGAACGTGTTCTTGGTTACCGGAAATTTTACGCACTAATTTATAGGTTGTGCCTTTTTCCGGGCTGATATTTTCCGGTGCGGCGATGAGGAGTTGCATATCAAGGCGTTCGCACAGTTCAAATAAAGTGGAAATAGATTTACCGTCAAGACGCGCGGCTTCATCAAGGAAAAGTAAGCGACAAGGTACGATATCTTTACCTCGAATACGACGGCTTTCCTCTTCCCAGCTTTGTACTACCATCAGCAAAATCGACATGCCGGTACCGATAGCTTCACCTGTCGATAATGCGCCACTTTCCGCGAGTAACCAACCGTCCGCACCACGGAATACTTCCACTTCCAGTTCCAGATAATTACGATAATCCAATAATTCTTCGCCGATAGTTTGCGCTGTGCGCTGCCCCATCTCAATGTGCGGATTAATGCGTTGATAGAGCTTCGCCATTGCTTCAGAGAAAGTAATTCGGTTGTCATTAAATAAATCTTGATATTCATCTTGCTGACCGGAGAGCGCATCTAATAACATCGCGTGCGTATCACGAATATTGACGACTAGGCGCACGGATTTTACCTGACCGAAAGCGATATTTTGTAAACCTTGGTTCAGCATCCGAATACGGTTTTGCTCACGCTGAATGGTTTTACGCATAATATTCGCTACACTTTCGGAGCTGATCGCCAGTTTTTTCTCACGTCCGGTGAGTTCGGCCGTTAAACGGGAAAGTTCAATTTCCATTTGTTCAATGGCATCAATCGGATCATCTGTTTTAATAATGTCTTGGCGAATACGTTCACGTAAATGTTGATAGACCGCAATAAAGAAGCGTACTTTATTTTCCGGTTTACGACTATCTTCCGATGCACGTAGGCTATCACGTAAATATTCGTTGTCAGCGACGGCCGTGCGTAATGCTCCTAATGCCTTATCCGACATTGAACGGAGTTCATCTGCGGACAAATAAGCCAGTTCTCGGCGATTTAAGCGTTTTTCAACATCAGAATGACGGGATAAACGTAACACAACGCACCAACTCACTTTTGCTGCGATGATCAACTCCCGTTGAGTTTTGTAATCACGCTCTGCTTTACGAATTCGACGATTTAAATTCTCTGCTTCACTCTCAATTAAGGTAAGCTGTTTTTCTACATAAGAACGTCTTTGACGATTGATTGAAAGCTGTTGATGCAACTCATCGCGTCGGATACGCGCACGCTCTTCAGCCCCTTCATCGGCACGTACACCCAGTTCATCAATTTCGCTAATGAGTTCTTTTAGTAGCTGATTTTTGCTGTCATAAGAACTTTGTAATCCAATGAAAACCTGATTATATTGCGCAAACTGAACTTGTTTTTGGCGAAGCTGTTCACGTTGTGCATCTCGTTGGGTTTGCATTTGTTCTAAACGTTGGCGAAGTTGCTCGTTCAATTCCGAAGTTTCTGTCTGAACGCGATCTTCATAGGCAAAATGATGTTTACGTTGTACGACATCAGCCAAGGCAAAAACTCGTTGTTGAACTTGTTTTTGACGCTCAATAGCTTGCGTTAATTCGTTTTTCAGCTCTTCATAATGTTCCGGGTCACTTTGCAGACTATTGGCAATCGGTTCTAATTGTGACAACGTCATACCATATTGGCGAATAAACAGTTCATCTTGCTCAGCAAGGTCTAATTGTTCACGACATTCCTCAATACGATCAATTAAATCTTCATCAGCCAATACGCTGAGTTGTGGAATTAATTTATTCAGCAATTGCATTTTTTCTTTTGCATTATCTAATTGAATACGTAATTGCTGTTCACCACTATTAAATTGATTTAATTCACGATCAATTTCATTGCGTTCACGGTTGATTTCCGCCATTAATTCTTCTGGATTTGGCTGGAATGCAAGGGCTAAATGTAAACCGACAAATTGGCTGAAATGTTCGTGTAAACGTTGGCATTTTTGCACATCAAAAGCAATTTGAGCATAATCCTCCGCGACCTCGTCACGTTGAATTTGTAGCGCTTCTAAATGTTTTTCACGAGCCGCACGACCAAATAATGGAATCTCCGGGAATTTAGAATAACGCAATTCACGTTCGGACACTTGCACTACCACGCCAAGCTCAAGCTCTTGAGCGGATAGAACACTGTCATCGAATGCGGTCGGATCACCTTCAATTAAATAAAGATCATCCGGACAATCATCAAGTTTATCTAATTGTTCCCTAACGGTATTTAAATCACGAACGACAATAGCATGTCGCGCCGGGCCGTAAAGTGCGGAAAAATACGGTGCGTCTTCAATCGTCACATCATCATAAAGTTCGGAAAGCAATACACCGCCAAAACGTTCTGCAAGCGTATTCAAACGCATATCTTCTGAACCATCAGGTTGACTTAAACGGGAAATTTGCTCGTCTAATTGTTGACGTTTTTGCTCAAGTTGATCACGCTGCATCGTCAATTCGCGTTCTTTCACGAGTTGCGCTTGCATAAAATTCATCACATCCTGACTATGTTGGAAAGTCTCGCCGCTCTGCTCTTCCAAGCGCTCCAATGCAGCCTGAGCAGTCAGCCAAGCCGGAGCTTTACGCGCATTTTCATCATAAAGTGCGGTTAAATTTTCACGTTTTTGACGAAGTATCGAACGTGTTTCCACTTGTTCGGAAAGATCCGCGGAAAGCTCATCCACCAAAGCTTCTTGTTCCGCATAATAAACTTCTAATTCATCGGCCGTGGCTAAATTTAAATCCGCCCGTTGATTAAAATTATTCAATAATTTGACCGCACTTTGTTGTTGTGCGTAACGTTGTTCCAATTCGTGCAATTTGGCGCGAAGTTGCGGTGTTTGTTGTGATTGTAATTTTTGGCTTGGGTATTCACGCAATAATTCTTTGGCACTTTCCCAAGCGGCAGAACGCGGAATATTGCCGGCAATTTTACAGACTAGTTGATAAGCCTTATCGAATTGGGATTTCGCCGCCTCAGAAATAGACATTTTATGTTCTAATTCCAATACCGTTTCCGTCAAGCTTTCCGCATGTGCTTCAAATTCTGCCTGGTAATCTGCAATATTTTTTACATTCAGATCGGCTAAACCGCATAAACTTTTCGCTTTTTCTAAAGCGGCAATCGCCTGTTGATATTGCAAAGCCCGTGTTTGTTGGGCATCCAATGCCTGCTGATAATCGGCAAGTTGCGTACGAACTTCATCAATTTCGAGCTCGCTTTGTTCAAACATTGCTTGGCTTTCTTCAAGTTGTTCATTGGCCGTTTCCACGACGACTTTCTGTTCTTCCAAGCGTTCGGAAAGCTCTGCGACATCTTCTTGATAACGAGATATTTTTTCTTGATGGCGAAGTGCGTTCAATACAAGATTTAAGTGATCCTGTGCGCTTTGGTGATCCACTTCCAAGGTACGTTCATTCTCGGCAAGTTCGGCAACTTCACGGCTTAAATCGACTAAACGGTGTTGTGACAAACTCTTCTCCGTCTTGGCTTTATACCATTCACGGCGAAACTCCAGTGCCGCTTCAATATTGCCACGGCGTTCGTTCGCATTCCGCATATAATCCGACGCTACATAATTAGTCGTTTCGGTGATTAAATGCTTGAATAAATCACGATCGGATTGAGTAACTTTAATGGCTTCCAGCGTCATACGGTTTTCACGCAATGCGCTTTCCATATCTTGGAAGGCTTTACGAACACCTAAATTTTCCGGCAATAAATAATCACGTAACGAACGGGTGATCGCACTTGAAATACCGCCGTACAAAGATGCTTCGATAAGTTTATAGAATTTGCTACGATCCGATGCGGAACGCAAGCGTTTTGGGATAATGCCAAGATCAAACATCATGCCGTGATAATCAGTGATGGAATGATATTGTTTAAATTGTGCGCCAAGATTGTCAATTTTATCTTTGAGCTCGTTTAAATTCAGCACACGTGCTTGACGTTCCCCCACGATTTCAGTGAAAAGTGCGGTCGGATTTTGTGATAATTCCACGCCTTGAATGGAGAAGGTTTTTAAATCGACTTTTTTATCACGTCCGGCGACTTGCTGTAAACGAACCCCGACAAGAACACGCTGATGACGGGAATTAATAGTATCCAATACGGCGTAACAAACACCCGGACGTAATTTCCCGTGTAAACCTTTATCACGCGATCCGCCTGTCGAGCCGGCTTCTGTTGTATTACGGAAATGAAGTAATGTTAAATCCGGAATGAGCGCTGTGACAAAGCCTGCCATAGTGGTTGATTTCCCCGCTCCATTACCACCGGAAAGCGTAGTCACCAATTCGTCCAAATCAAACGTACGGGCAAAAAAACCGTTCCAGTTGATTAAAGTCAGAGAGCGGAATTTGCCGCGTTCAACAGCATGATTGATGATCGGCGCAACAAGTTGGTTTTCTTCTTGTTCAATGTCTTGCCCGTGTGATTCGTGCTGCACAATATCATTTTTTAATTCTAATACATCAGACATTATTCTTGCTCTCCTACATCATCAAATTCTGCTTCAATTTCAACCGCACTTTCCTCGTCGATTTCCTCAACATTATTTTCCGTATTTGCCAATGCTTGTTTTTCCAGTTGTAAAGACTGTGGAGTAGCGGCTTCCCCATCACGAATTAAGCGGGCTTGCGCTTCTAACGGATCATCACCGGAACGCACCTCTGCGCCGAAACGGAAAACGGATTCGGAAATAGTAAATTTACCGCTATTTTGTTCACCCACCGTATGAATCATCCCCAAGCGGCGCAAACGACCAATTGCTGCACGCACTTTTTCAGCTAATTTTTGTTTATCTAAATCGGAACCGCTGGAACGCTGATTCACCGCTTTTAGCAATTTGTCTTGATCAGCCAAATTGAGTAATTCATCATAAACTTCTTGTGTGCTAAAAATCCCCTGCTGCGCCAAGCGTTCCGGGCTTAAATAGAGATAGCAAAGCACTTTTCCTACCAACATTTCTAATTCGGAAAGTACCGAACGGGCAATTAAGGTCGTCGCCTTAGGGCGTAAATAGAAAAAGCCTTCAGGCGCACGAATAAGCTCCACATTATAGCGGCGATAAAAACCGTCTAACTCATTTTGGAAATCCATTAAAAAGGCGTGATTATCAAGTTGTTCCGTGCTGATATGGCGACCTGAACGCAAAAGACTATCCACCGTAGGAAATAACGGATTCGCAATCGCCGTCGCAAGTCTTGGGGAAATTACATCTTGAAGATTATCTGTCATGGTTTATTTCTCTTACTCTTTATATCTTATCCGAAGGATAATTAAATCTCTTTTAAAATTGACCGCACTTTAATACTTATCAATCACGTGAGCCTGCACCTCTGCACCCCGCTCATTAATTTCTTTCCAGTTCGGATAAACGCCTGATAAATCATCCCTCGCTATTCCTAAACGCACCGCCTGATCGACAATAATACGCGCCACATCAAAATGGCGGGAAAGCGGATAGCTATCAAGTTGTTCTTTGAGTACCTCGCTCAAATCTATCGGACGATCATTTTCACGGTATTGAATCAGCAAGTTTTGCATATGATCAACAATCTGATCATGTAAATCCGCTAAGGATTCGTATTGCAACGCCTCAGGTAATTCGCCGAGCGCATCCTCTTCACGCAATACCATTTCTTCGTCACGTAAATCAACCAGGCGATCCGCTTGTGCCGTCCATAAAAACCAAGGATGATCAAAATAATGATGAATAGACTGGCGTAAGCGTTGTGAAAAGACGCGATTTTTATCCATATCAATGGCAGTACGGATAAATTTATGTACATGGCGATCATAGCCAATCCACAAATCAATCGCTTGCTGTCCCCAGCTGATAATACGGTCGAGTTTGGATTGAAGATCCGTGATGAGTTGGTCGATAAAATACAGATCCTCACGCCCGATCACAGAATCCTGAATCCGAAGTAATTGTGCCTGCAATTTATCGCCTGCGGCATTTAGAGTGTCTTGTAATTCACGTAAATTGCCCGATGTTTCATCCAACAAACGTTCACAGCTTGAAATTGCCGCTTGCCAATCTTTGCTTAACAGCTCGGCAATTTCTTCTTTAATACTTTGCTGATTTTCATCCATGATACGTTGTGAAAGATCAATGCTATCAAAAATTTCTGCGACGGAATATTTCAACGGCGCAAAGACGTTTTTACGCCAATAACGCTCGCTTTCATTATTTTGAGCACCCTCCTCTGCGGAATTCGATGCCCGTTGTATTTCATCGGCAACAATGGAAAGTTGCACGGAAAGCCGTAATGTGGAAAATTCACGCTGGCGAATATAATAATCGGACACGCCTACGCCGAGCGGAGTAAGACGATAAATAGCCAAACCTTCGGTAAACTCGTTACTAAAACGATTTAATAAACGTTGTTTGACCAGTTCATTGATCGCATTATTGGCACGAGTAGCAATCGCCTCGGTAGATTGATCAAATGCATTTATAGTATGGCGAAAAATATCCACGAGATCGGCTTCTAACATCTCGCCGTCCAATCGTTCATTATTGTAAATTGCAATCGCCAACAGAAATACCAAACGCTCGGTGGGTAAATTCAGTGAAAACTCGCGTTCTTTTGCCCAAGAGACGAGTTCCGGAATAGTTTGTGAGGTCTCAATCATTGAAATGACAGCGCGTTAAAATTGAACAAAAAATTGGGGCAATTATACAGGAATTTTTGTAAATCTTAAAAATCTTCTTTTGAATTGACCGCACTTTTAGCATTTTTCACGTATAATGTGCGCTTTTCATAAATAAGCCGAAAACAGAATGAGCGAATTAACTCAACCAGAAAAAAAACAAACTTATAATTTCAATAAATTACAAAAACGCTTGCGCCGTAATGTAGGAAATGCGATTGCGGATTTCGCTATGATCGAAAACGGCGACAAGGTAATGGTGTGCTTATCCGGCGGAAAAGACAGTTATACGCTGTTGGATATTCTGCTAAATTTACAACAAAGCGCCCCCGTTAAGTTTGATATTGTGGCGGTGAATCTTGACCAAAAACAACCGGGGTTTCCGGAGCATATTCTGCCTACTTATTTAGCAAACATTGGGGTTGATTACAAAATCGTGCAAGAAAATACCTACGGCATTGTAAAAGAAAAAATTCCGGAAGGTAAAACCACTTGTTCACTTTGTTCCCGCCTACGCCGTGGTATTCTCTATCGCACTGCGACAGAATTAGGGGTGACAAAAATTGCTCTTGGGCACCACCGTGATGATATGCTGGCGACACTTTTCTTGAATATGTTTTACGGCGGAAAATTAAAATCAATGCCGCCTAAATTAATTTCAGACGACGGCAAACAAATTGTGATTCGCCCTTTAGCCTACTGTAAAGAAAAAGATATTGAGAAATATGCCGTTGCGAAGAGATTTCCGATTATTCCGTGTAATTTA
Organism: Rodentibacter sp. Ppn85; assembly: GCF_001999335.1. Taxonomy (GTDB): domain Bacteria; phylum Pseudomonadota; class Gammaproteobacteria; order Enterobacterales; family Pasteurellaceae; genus Rodentibacter. Next base: position 11,031 of record NZ_MLHS01000053.1, read on the forward strand.
TGCGGCTCTCAGCCCAATTTGCAACGTCAAGTGGTGAAAGAAATGCTGAATACTTGGGATCGCCAATATCCGGGACGTTTAGAAACCATGTTTAGTGCAATGCAAAACATCACGTTATCACATTTATGCGATCCGAAACTCTTTGATTTTAAAGGTATTCGACACGGGCAATTATTAGAAGGCATTGAAGGCGATACGGCATTTGATGAAGAACGAATCGAACCGATGCAATTTGATAATGAAGAATTCACTGATTTTTCTGATCAGGAAATGATTAGTTTTAAAGAAGTAAAATAAAATGATTGAAGTACAAGGAAACCAAATTAAAACCGATTCATCGGGCTATCTCACCAATCTCTCGGACTGGAATGAAGAGGTTGCCAAAGCCATCGCACGGCAGGAAAACATTGAACTTTCTCCCGCTCATTGGGAAGTGATTTATTTTGTGCGGGATTTTTATCAAGAATACAACACCTCTCCTGCTATCCGTATGTTGGTAAAAGCAATGGCTGAAAAATTGGGCGAAGATAAAGGCAACAGTCGCTATTTGCAACGCTTATTCCCTGAAGGCCCGGCAAAACAAGCAACAAAATTAGCCGGCCTGCCAAAACCGGCAAAATGCTTATAAATTTTTGATTAGCTTAACTAGGTGATTGTGCTGTGTTATTTTTAAAATAGCACAAAGTGCGGTCGATTTTTGCTAGATTTTATTATCCATTTTTAATTCCGCTAAATCTTGATTGACGCTCTGTTGTTGGCGTTGTACCGCTTCGAACCAATGTTTTTTACTGTTTTCACTGCGTTTTTTCCATGCTTTTAATTCCGCCTCAATCTGTTTATCCGCCAGTTTTTGGTTAAACGGCATACGGAAAATACTGCCCACGTTAAACAGGAAAATTAACGGATTTCGCCACGGGAGTTTATAGCAACGCCCGATATATTTCAGGCTTGCAGGATTGTCTTCGCGTACAAAATCCCGAATGGCACGCAACAGGTAGCGGTTGTGTTCAAGGCTTGGGTTGGGGTAACAACCGTACATTAAAAAAGGCAGCTTCCCGTCTTTCTCGGGTATGCCGATTTGTAAGGAATAACGCCCCGTTAGACTAAAAGGATAAAGCCCGTAAAGATTATAGACAATACCGCTTAGCGGGTCGCCCTCGTCCGGGATAAATGCCAACCAATATTCTTTACCTAAGTGTTGTTGATAAATCACTTTTTTCTTACGGTTGATCCGAATCCCACGAGGGCGTGGCGGGAATAGAATACAAAGAAGCAATAACGGCCAAATGAAATGGAAATATGCTCTATATATTCTCCATTGACGTCTTTCTATATATGGTTTTTTAAATTCCTCATAAGACTTTATTTTTGATTTAGGAAACATTTTCATATATTCAGCATCTTTGTGTATATCAATATGATCTAAATATAATGGATATACAATTTCATCAGGAGTAAATGCCCATGTAAAATCTTGTTGAATAGCCTTAATCTGATTATCAAAGGGTCTAACGCCATGTTGAAGATCGATAAAGGCAATGACGCCTAAAATCGCTAAAAAGATCAGACGAATTATGCCTCTTGGAAAAGCATCTAAAATTAAATGACGGATTTCCAATTCATCGGTACTCACCCGACGCACGGAATATCCCAAGGTGTAAGTGCGGTAAAAATGAAGCCATTTTTCGAGAAGTTTCATGTGATTCCTTTAATATTCAAATCCTAAAGTGCTGTCGATTTTTGCTAAATTTTATTATCCATTTTTAATTCCGCTAAATCTTGATTGACGCTTTGTTGTTGGCGTTGTACCGCTTCGAACCAATGTTTTTTACTGTTTTCACTGCGTTTTTTCCATGCTTTTAATTCCGCCTCGATTTGTTTGTCCGCCAGTTTTTGGTTAAAGGGCATACGGAAAATACTCCCCACGTTAAACAGGAAAATTAACGGGTTTAGCCACGGGAATTTATAGCAACGCCCGATATATTTCAGGCTTGCGGGATTGTCTTCGCGTACAAAATCCCGAATGGCACGCAACAGGTAGCGGTTGTGTTCAAGGCTTGGGTTGGGGTAACAACCGTACATTAAAAAAGGCAGCTTCCCGTCTTTCTCGGGTATGCCGATTTGTAAGGAATAACGCCCCGTTAGACTAAAAGGATAAAGCCCGTAAAGGTTATAGACAATGCCGCTTAACGGATCACCCTCGTCCGGGATAAACGCCAGCCAATATTCTTTGCCTAGGTGTTGTTGATAAATCACCTTTTTCTTGCGGTTAATCCGAATGCCACGGGGGCGTGGTGGGAAAAGAATGCAAAGGAGCAATAAAGGCCAGATAACGTGAAAAATAGGGCGAACCAAGCGTAAGCTATCTCGTTCGAAATATGGTTTTTTAAATTCTTCATAGGAATCTATTTTGCTATTGGGGTACATACGCTTATATTCTTCCCTTTGAATTTCTTCAAGATATTCTTTATATAATGGCATAATCCTATTATCCGGATTAAATGCCCAGTCAAAGTCATATTTAATCGCATTAATCTGATTATCAAAGGGTCTAACACCATGTTGAAAATCGATAAAAGCAATGACACCTAAAATCGCTAAAAAGATCAGACGAATCATGCCTCTTGGAAAAGCATCTAAAATTAAATGGCGGATTTCCAATTCATCGGCATTCACCCGACGAATGGAATAGCCCAAGGTGTAAATGCGGTAAAAATGAAGCCATTTTTCGAGAAATTTCATATTCTATCCTTTAAAATTTAAATTCCGTTTTATTCGAATGTTTTCGATATTCACTGCCCTGATAGGTGGGAATTGACACACTCATTGATAAATAATTAATGCTGCCATAATCAAATTGCACCGGTGTCGGAAAATAATATTGTTTTGCCCGTAAATAGCCGGTGACTTGTTGCGGCGGAATGGTAATTTTTGCCACGCCTTCCGTTTCAAAAACGACCTGGTAGCGCAATGCATTTCCCTCAATTCGATATTCATTATAGGGTTGATCATAAATATTTTTTGGGGTTGCCGGACAACGAACCGTTATCGGGCCTTCAATCCTGATGTTATCCGCATCCGCTTGACTATAAATACCTTTATAGTTCACGAAAAAGAGAAATTGATTTTCATCATGTACTTCAATTTCACTGGAAAAATTAAAATAACGTTGCATTTCAATTTTGTAGAAATCATAAATTGGGGAATTTAGAAGGAGGCTAGTATTAAATTGGCTACGAAATTTATCTAAGCGCTCCTTATTTTTCCACTCATAAGCTCTTACTTCTTTTCCCCAATAAAATGGGCTTCCGCCCCAAAATCCGTTATCCACCCAAGTGGCGATATCCGATTGTTTGAAAAAGTCTGTGATGATGCCCGCCACTAAAAGCATCGAACCGATAGCCAACCCCACATAACCAAACCTGACCAGCCATTGCATTCTAGTGGTGGCTTTGGCGACACCGATTAAACCGATTGAGGTGCTGGAAAGTAAAGAGCCCGACCCTCGCATGATGGCCGCATACATGCCCACGGTATCACCTTTGTAATAGGCCTCGTATCCGTAACCGATTTCAATTACCACGGCTAACCCCGCCAATGCCGTATTCACACTGATAAAGGCGGCTTTTAAATGGGTGAGAAAGTGCGGTTTGGTTTCGGCTAATAATAATCTTCCGGTTCTTGAAAATACGGCCTCTTGTTGGATTTCATTCGCCGCCCGTTCAATGGTTTTTTCTAAATAACTCTTCGGTGCGTTTAAACCGGCAAACATGCTGATGACACCAACAGTCGGGTCGTTGGAAAAACGCCCTAATGCAGTGGTTGCCGTGTTGCTTTGCCAGATATAACCGAATATTACCGAGTAACCCAACATTTTTTGTAAGCCGGCAAGTTGCCCTCTCGGATTGAGCAGCCGATAACCATCTTCCTGAATTTTTAATGTCGGCGCACCGTCCAATTGATAAATCGGGTAGGATTTAGCCTGGGGTTTGGGGGGTGAGGCATAGCGGGCTTTAATGCGAATGTCGCTGTTTATTATCTCGTTTTGTTTGATTTCCGCCTGTTTGGTAAAGGGGTTAATTTCATAAATTCGGTGAATATGTTTGACCGCCCGTACCACTTCGTTTTGTTGGCGTGATTTTGTATATTTTGCCGTTCGGGTATAGAGTTTGTCGGCAATCAGCGACACCAGAAAATCAAATTTCAGTACTTCAAAATGGCTGGTATCCGCAATACTGACGCTACCGGCAATAATCGGATAAACGGACATCGAGAGGACGGGGTGAAGCTGTTCTACCGCCGCTTTATCTAAGGTTTGCGATGCACCCGGTAATTTAAAATCATCACGATAAACCGCTTCCAATAAGGTATTGTAACCGTAAGTCGATAAATCAAAGCCCCAAAATAATCCGTGCAGATAAAGGCTATAACTGCCGATAATTGCGGCGACGGTCGGAGCCTGTTTGGTGGATTGGAGTAATAATGTCCAATCTTGTAATTTTTCTTTTACCGACAGAATATGGGCTAAATGAACACTGACGAGATGCTTAAAATGCTCGCCGTAAAGGTTAGGGAGACTCGCCATTTTTTCCACCGCATTAATGCCGGCCGGAAGTGCGGTTAAATTTAGCGCGGTTTTTAACGCCTCAAAAATATCTTGATGACTTTGCGCCTTCAAGTGGATGTCTTTTACCTTTAATTCCCGATAGATTTGTGCTTTTTCTTTGACAGTTGGCGTGTACCATGCGGCATTACCGTTTTCATGGGCAATGTCCCGTTCATTGATTTGCGCTATACGTCGTTTATGGACTTCCGCTTGAATCAGTTGCGCCGTGCTAATTGCG
>NZ_MLHS01000054.1 GCF_001999335.1 Rodentibacter sp. Ppn85
AGCGCGTCGTTGTGTGGTGTGTATTATAGGTATAAAAAAATACTTTGCAATGAATTTTTTGCATTTTTTATTTGAAAGATTAATTTTTATTCATCATCAATCTTTCTATATCTTCTAAACCCTGCTTCATATAAGACTTTATTTAACTTCTTCAGTAGTATTTCCTTTTGCTGTCTATTTAACATTTCGCTATTTTTATTCAGTAATGCACAAGCTAGTTTCCAATAAGTGTTTAAAGTAGCTGGTATTCCAAATTTCCTTAGCCTGACAATCGCATTCTCAGCCCCTACTATCTTTAGTGTGTTGACATCATGAATACCAACCTTCTTTAACATTCGCTCATACTTTATAGAAAGATTAGGAAGATCTTTTAAGCGATTTGCCTTTGACAGGGCAATCTCATTTTTCCTATCCTGAACTTGTTTAATGGAAAGCATAAGCAATTTACGCAATAAAACCCGATCACTTAGAATATCGTTAGTAAGACAATAGTAATCCGACAAAACAAATTTAGCATCAACTTCATTTTTTGTGAAAGCTACACATCCTGAATCTATCAATCGACTAGATAATTCATCTTTTGCTTGAAGATAAAACCTTCCATTCAGCCATAAACCAAACATAAGTTCTTCATTGTAAAATAACCCGTAACCAGTGAACAAATTCTTTGAAGTCACATTTCCGATTAATTCATTAGTCATCATACAAATGTTATCAATTTGCTTATCTTTAATGTTTAATATTGCCACAATCCCTCCAAATTAAACTGCAATATATTTATGAATAAGTAACCCTTCCTTTTATAACATATATATTACCAGAGTAAAACAACTTAATTACAGATTTGTGACATAGATCGTAAATTTGAAACTTATTGTAAAGGATATAGTTATATAATAAATTTCCTGTTCAATAACTTATATTTAATAGACATATCAGTTTTCAATAAATTCATACAAGTCAATAGAATGAATATTAATATAATATATTGCTTATTTTTAGAAAAAGAACGGCATAGCAGGTTAAAATGACAGTTATTAAAAAATTAATTTACAGTATTTATATTTCCTTAAGACACTAAAAGAATATACTCTGCTCTCTAAAACTAAAAAACATCTAAATTCCAGATACTTAGATAAATTTTTACGCTCCTCCAATCCACTATATTTCCTCATTACATCCAAAATTTCACTTGCCGCTGTACGTCAACACAGATACAATTTTAATATGCTCACAGTGATTTAAAAGGTAAAAAATGGCTACTCAAGAAGAAAAACAAAAAGCTCTTATTGCAGCGTTAGGACAAATCGAAAAACAGTTTGGTAAAGGCTCTATTATGAAATTGGGTGATACCAAGACGTTGGATGTTGAATCCATTTCCACCGGTTCCATTGGGCTAGATGTAGCACTAGGTATTGGCGGTTTGCCTATGGGCCGTATCGTCGAGATCTTCGGTCCTGAGTCTTCTGGTAAAACAACCCTTACCTTATCTGTCATTGCACAAGCTCAAAAAGCAGGTAAAACCTGTGCATTCATTGATGCCGAACATGCACTTGATCCGATTTATGCTGCCAAATTAGGGGTTGATGTAAAAGAATTATTAGTCTCTCAACCTGATAATGGTGAACAAGCATTAGAAATCTGTGATGCTCTTGTCCGTTCAGGTGCCGTTGATGTCATAATCGTAGACTCCGTGGCAGCACTTACACCAAAAGCAGAAATTGAAGGTGAGATGGGAGACTCCCATATGGGTTTACAAGCACGCTTGATGTCTCAAGCATTACGTAAACTAACCGGTCAAATTAAAAATGCCAACTGCCTAGTGATTTTCATCAATCAAATTCGTATGAAAATTGGTGTAATGTTTGGTAATCCGGAAACTACAACCGGTGGCAACGCTCTAAAATTTTATTCGTCTGTTCGTTTAGATATTCGTCGTACCGGTTCTGTAAAAGACGGCGAGGACATTATTGGTAACGAAACGAGAGTGAAAGTAGTGAAAAACAAACTTGCTGCACCATTCCGCCAAGTAGAATTTCAAATTCTTTACGGTGAAGGAATTTCAAAAGTGGGAGAATTGATTGAGCTAGGTGTAAAACACAAACTTGTGGATAAATCCGGCGCTTGGTATGCCTACAACAATGAAAAAATAGGTCAAGGTAAAGCAAATGCAATGAAATGGTTACACGAAAATCCAGAAAAAGCGCAAGAATTAGAAACAAGGCTTCGTACGGAATTGGTTGCCAACCCTGAACAATCATTAATAGTCGATATTGAACAAGCCGCAAATAATTATTCGGATGAATTATAATGCGCTTTTAATACCATAGAAGTGCGGTCAAATTTTCTCCAAATTTTAACCGCACTTTTTATGGAAGCAAGCATATTTCAACCGTGTTAAATGATATTGTGAGTTTCTTAATATGTCGAGAATATAGTGAATTCGGGCTTGGCAGTAAAATGTAAGAAAAAGCATTTTCAGAAGAACAAATGTAAAACACACTAGAACAGTATCGGCAGAAAAACTGCCAAAATGATAAGTGTTTTGACGAAAACAATTTCTAGATTATATGGAAAGCCATCCCCTAAAATGAAACAAAAAATCTAGCAATATATGCTTTTTCGTGGATGTTACAGTGAAAATTTTGCCGATCTTACTGGTTCTACTTCTAAATAAAATTTCTAACTTAAGACTTAAGTAGTAGTTTATACAATAAAATACCTAGTGTCGTACTGATTAATCCGCCTATTAAATGGAAAGTAATAACACTAAGAGCATTAAACCATTTGTCTGACATTAGAAGCTCAATCACTTCAATCGAAAAAGATGAGAATGTAGTAAACGCACCAAGAAAACCTGTCACTAGAAACAATTTCCATAAATCATTAACTTGTGGATATTGCCAAAAAAGTGCCATCAACATACCTACCAAAAAACAACCGATAAGATTAACAAGTAAGGTTCCAAAAGCAAAAGTAGAGAACAGGGAATTAAGGCTATAGGTTACTCCCCATCTCCCTAAGGCACCTAATATCGCCCCACAACTAATACATAATATAGCTTGGAGCATTACTTGATTCCGAATTGAAGTTGAAGATATTTTGCGACTGATTCATTTTGATTTGAACCTATTTGCTCTAATTCCGGGCAAACCTGTTTCAGTCGTTTATCAGCATTTTCCATGATGCAGCCTTTCCCAACAGAGGAAAGCATTTCTACATCATTCATCCCATCTCCAAAAGCGATACAACTTTCCAAACCGTAATCTCGTTGCTCTAACACATGTTTTAAAGCTTCACCTTTGGAAACATTTCTGTTCATAACTTCCAAACATGCTAATGCAGAATAAACAATAGTTGTTTTATCGCCAAAATGCTTACGTAAATATTTTTCCACTTCAATTAAATCTTCAGGTGTTTTTCCAATAAAAAATATTTTTTCCACACTACGAGCGTGATGTTTAGAAAAATCAACCACGTCATACATGAAACCTGAATCTTGATGAAATTTTTTCAATGCTGGAACTTCTTTATTAATAAACCATCCCTCGTCTTGATAGGTATTTAAACAAACCTTAGTTTCATCAAATGGTGTTTTATACAGTTCAAGTACAATATCTTCCGGCAAACTATTGCTATAAATAAGGTTTCCCGCCATATCGCGCACTCTTGCTCCGTTTGAAGTAATCATTACCGCACGTTCTGCACCGATTTTTCCAAGAATAGAAGCAACATCAGTATGATTTCTTCCTGTGGCAAGGATAATATCAATACCGTTCCGTTCAAGGCGATTCAGTGTATCAATCGTAAAGTCTCCGATGACATGATGAGTGTTCAATAACGTACCGTCTAGATCAGAAACAACAGCACGAAAAAGTTGTTTTGACATAAAAAAATCCTCTAAAAAGTTTTTCCCGATCATATCAAAAAACGAGACATAAAATGACCGCACTTTTTGATTGAGCCACAAATGTGACAAAAGTATAAAACTAAAAAGGCAGATCCTTCGACCTGCCTCCATATTCAATTCATCAAATGAATTATTTAATAATTTTAGCAACAACACCCGCACCTACGGTACGACCACCTTCACGAATCGCGAAGCGTAAACCTTGGTCCATCGCAATCGGATGGATTAAAGATACGGTCATTTTGATGTTATCACCCGGCATTACCATTTCCACACCTTCCGGTAACTCAATTGTACCGGTTACGTCTGTTGTACGGAAATAGAATTG
>NZ_MLHS01000055.1 GCF_001999335.1 Rodentibacter sp. Ppn85
TTGTACGGAAATAGAATTGCGGACGGTAACCTTTGAAGAATGGCGTATGACGACCACCTTCATCTTTTGATAATACATAAACTTCTGATTCGAAATCGGTGTGTGGCGTGATTGAACCCGGTTTCGCTAATACTTGACCACGTTCAATCTCTTCACGTTTGGTACCACGTAATAACGCACCAATGTTTTCACCCGCACGACCTTCGTCAAGTAATTTACGGAACATTTCAACACCCGTTACGGTTGTTTTCGCAGTATCTTTGATACCCACGATTTCAACTTCGTCACCCGTACGGATAATACCGCGCTCTACACGACCGGTTACTACCGTACCACGACCGGAAATTGAGAACACGTCTTCAATCGGAAGAAGGAACGGTTGGTCAATCGCACGCTCAGGCTCAGGAATGTAAGTATCTAAGTGATTTGCTAACTCAAGGATTTTTTCTTCCCATGCCGCATCGCCTTCCAACGCTTTTAACGCAGAACCGCGTACGATTGGCGTATCATCGCCCGGGAAGTCATATTGAGAAAGAAGTTCGCGCACTTCCATTTCAACTAATTCTAATAACTCTTCGTCATCCACCATGTCGCATTTGTTTAAGAATACGATGATGTAAGGTACGCCTACTTGGCGACCTAATAAGATGTGCTCACGAGTTTGTGGCATCGGACCGTCGGTTGCCGCAACTACTAAGATTGCACCGTCCATTTGTGCCGCACCGGTAATCATGTTTTTAACATAGTCGGCGTGTCCCGGACAGTCAACGTGCGCGTAGTGACGGCTTGGCGTATCATATTCAACGTGTGAAGTATTGATGGTAATACCGCGCGCTTTTTCTTCCGGCGCGTTATCAATTTGGTCAAATGCACGAGCCGCACCACCGTAGTGTTTTGCTAATACTGTGGTGATTGCTGCTGTTAAAGTTGTTTTACCGTGGTCAACGTGGCCGATTGTACCCACGTTTACGTGCGGTTTTGTACGTTCAAATTTTTCTTTAGACATTTAAAGAGTCCCTCTAAATAGACACGGTTATCGATGGGTAAATAAACCACATTAACCAATAAAATTGTTTACTATTTAATTTAAAGGAAGAGAATTTTAAGGCTGGTGCTGATAGGCGGATTTGAACCGCCGACCTCACCCTTACCAAGGGTGCGCTCTACCAACTGAGCTATATCAGCGTTTGGAGCGGGCAGCGGGAATCGAACCCGCATCATTAGCTTGGAAGGCTAAGGTAATAGCCATTATACGATGCCCGCAAGTCCTAAATTCATCTGTCCCATCAGAATTCATCTAAAAGATGGTGGAGGGAGAAGGATTCGAACCTTCGAAGGCTGAGCCAACAGATTTACAGTCTGCCCCCTTTGGCCGCTCGGGAACCCCTCCACGCTAAATGAATGCTTGTTCACGAAAGAATGGTGCCGACTATCGGAATCGAACTGATGACCTACTGATTACAAGTCAGTTGCTCTACCTACTGAGCTAAGTCGGCATGTCGTAAGCAAGTGAGGCGTATTATATGGAAAAAAGTTTGCCTGACAAGTCTTTTTTCTAAAAAAATTTATTTTTTTACTTGTTCGTCTAATTTGCAAGCAAAACCGTCTATTTTTTGGCGCCATTTCCATCAAATTAGAGAAAAACAATGCATAACAAGGCTTTATAAGGTATATTTTTCAACAATATTTCAACAACATTACCGTTATATGATAGTGGAAATTTCAAACCAACTCACACCATTTTTAAGTTTTAGTCGAGAACAATGGGCTAACTTGCGAAAATCGGTACCATTAAAACTCACCGAACAAGATCTTAAACCGTTACTTGGCTTTAATGAAGAACTTTCTCTCGATGAAGTGAGCACTATTTATTTACCACTCGCCCGCTTGATTAACTATTATATTGACGAAAATCTCCGACGCCAAACCGTACTCAATCGTTTTTTAGGCGGACACAGCCCTAAAGTCCCTTACATTATTAGTATTGCAGGTAGCGTTGCTGTAGGGAAAAGTACCTCTGCACGTATTCTGCAATCACTCCTTTCCCATTGGCCGAACGAAAGAAAAGTTGATCTTATTACCACTGACGGATTTCTCTATCCGCTCGAAAAACTGAAGCAGAATAATCTACTACAAAAAAAAGGCTTTCCCGTATCTTATGACACCGCAAAGCTCATTCACTTTTTAGCCAAAATTAAATCCGGTAATGAAAATGTTAAAGCACCAATTTATTCTCATCTGACATACGATATTATTCCTGATGAGTTTCACGAAGTTAATCAGCCGGATATTTTAATTTTGGAAGGATTGAATGTACTACAAACAGGCGGAAACAAAAGCAATCAAATTTTCGTTTCTGATTTTGTGGATTTTTCAATTTATGTGGATGCAGAAGAAAATTTACTAAAAGAATGGTATATCAAGCGGTTCTTAAAATTACGCCAAAGTGCCTTTAGTAACCCCAACTCCTACTTTAAACACTACGCCACGCTGTCAGAAGAAGAGGCAATTACCATCGCCTCTCAAATTTGGGAAAGTATTAACGGTTTAAATCTACGAGAAAATATTTTGCCAACCCGCGAACGGGCAAACCTCATTTTGACAAAGGGTGCCGCTCACGCAGTGGAATTAATCAAACTCAGAAAATAAAAAGAGCGGTTAAAAATCACTTTGTTTTTTAACCGCCCTATATCAATAATGTTTTACGTCTTCTGTTTATTGAATCTTCTCTACTATCGGCACCGCTTCATCACTGATCAAAAAATCAAAGGTGCTTTGCGGTACAAGTTTTTTGACTTCCAACCAATTTTTATCCTTGATAGTCTGCCTAACCGCCGATGCACTAATAACATGTTCATCCGTTTCTTTACGTCCCACCACCACGCACGCTACACCATATTCCGGTAATTTTTGTTTCATAGTTTGATTGTAAAGGTTCGTCACGTGGCTAAACGGTTCATCCCCCACATAACGGCATTGAATCCCTAATGCTTTTACAATGCGTACAAAAATCTGTAAATCAATCTCTACGTTGCTTTTGATGACAGCATCATCAGTTTTTTGGAAATAGCTTGGAAAGGTGGCTTGGCTGATAATATAAGAACCGCTATCGTGCAGTATAACATTAGGTAAATGCGTAATACCGGCTTGAATCAATTTTTTACGCACCGAGTAAGGGAATAAACTACAATCTTCACTCAGGATAAATAGATGAACAATTTCATTTTCACTCGCTGCTTTTTCCACCAAATATTGATGTCCAAGGGTGAAAGGGTTGGCGTTCATCACGATAGCTGCCGTTCTTTTTTCATTAAAAACACCCTGATTTTTCACCGCACTTTTTGCCGTCTCATGTTGCAACCGAGTTAAATAATCCTCGAATCCGTTCCGTTTGTTTTCCATAAAGACGATCTGATCCGGAATTCGCACAATTTCCCGAAAGCCGAGCTCATGAAAAAATTTTGCCGATTCACATTTTGTATAAAGGAACAAATGTGCATTGCCTCGTTCCATTTGAACGTTGATCAAATGCGTGATGAGATTCATCAAGCCTTCCCCTTGATGGGATTGAGACACCGCCAAGCGGCGCAAAGTATGACCAAAACAAGCCCCATTGCAATGATATTAAAATCTTCGTCAAACATTGCACAAAGATAATCCAGATTTGGATCGCGCCGAATCCCCTCTTGCTCAAGCAGCGCATCAATTTGAGCAAGGCTATTTCGATCGGAAAAAGAGACTTTACCAATAGAATAATGATTCATAGAGTTATACGTTTAACCAAAATGTAACCGGACCGTCATTAATGAGACTCACCTGCATATCTGCGGCGAAACGCCCGTTTTCAACCTGAATTTTCTCAGCGCATTTTTGTGAAAAATAGTTATACAATTCATTTGCCAGTGCCGGTTCTGCTCCCTTAGAAAAACTCGGGCGCAAACCTTTTTGTGTATCGGCGGAAAGGGTGAATTGCGACACCACTAATAATGCGCCACCGGCTTGCTGAACATTTAAATTCATTTTGCCATTTTCATCGTTAAAAATGCGGTAATGTAAAACTTTTTCTGCCAATTTATCGGCTTTTGTGCGGTCATCATTTTTTTCCACACCAAGTAATACTAATAACCCTTTGCCAATTTTTCCGACCGCTTCGCCGTTCACATCCACTTGAGCCTGCGTAACACGCTGTATTAATGCAATCATTATATTTCCTTAAATTTCTTCATTTTCTAACCGTACTTTTTCTTGCTTCATCTCGGCTAAGACAGCGGCGAGTTGCGCACCAAGTAAAACAACCGTCCAACTTAATTGAATCCATAACAACATAATCGGTAAGGTTGCCATCGCACCGTAAATTAATTGATAAGAAGGGAAGGTGGCAATATACCAAGCAAAAGCCTGTTTACCCAACGTGAAAAATACGGCGGCAATTAGTGCCCCGGCAGCGGAATGTTTTATGCTGACTTTTTTATTCGGCACCACCGTATAAAGCACGGTAAAAATAAACCAAGTGGAAAGAAAAGGAACAAAACCGAGTAATGTTAAACCGAAAGAAAAATGTTCGGAACTCTCAAACATCGCCTTCACATAAGCGCTTGCGGCAATACTTGCACCGATAAGCAGAGGCCCAAGGGTTAAAATCAGCCAATAAATCGCAAAAGAAGTAAAAATCGGACGTGTACCGGTCTCTTGCCAAATGCCATTTAAGGTACGATCAATGGAATTAATCAGCATTAATGCCACAGCAATTAAACTTATAATACCAACCGAGCTCATCTGCTTAGAATTATTCACAAATTCATCAATATATTGCCCCACAACATCACCGGCAGAGGGAGCAAAGTTTGTAAAAATAAACACCTTCAGCGCGCCGGTTACCTCATTAAACACCGGAAACGCCGAAAAAATTGAAAAAATCACCATAATTAACGGCACAATCGCCAACATAGTACTATACGTGAGCGAACCCGCAGCCTGCGTCAATTTATTTTCATTAAAACGCAGCCAAAATTGTTTAAAGAAAGTGAAATCTGTCATAACCACACCCCACAACAATGTTTAAATTTTTTGCCCGAACCGCAAACGCAAGGTTGTTTCATAGTTGGCAGCACGACTGTCGGATCAACAAAATACCAACGACCTTCAATCTTGACAAAAATTGACCGCTCTTGGTGGGCTTGCTCCCCTTCCTCCCCCTGAAAAACCGCATTAAATTCTACCGCACTTTGCTGTTTGGTTAAGGTTTCCATTTTCAGAATTTGTAAACCAAGCCATTGGGTATTATCTGCCCAATCTTGTAGGACTTGCGTTGCTAAGAGTGTTTGTTGGCTCGGTACGGTTGTTTCCACAATGTAAGGAATATCTTTCAATACATACGCCGTATAGCGTGAACGCATAAGCTGTTCCGCGGTTTCCGGCAAGGCCTTATGCTGATGGAATAACCCGCAACAATCTCCATAATTTTTTGTCGATTGGCAAGGGCAAAGTGCGGTTGTTTTATTTGTCATTTTTTAATGCCCGTACTTTACTTAATTGAGAATTTAGTGAACGTTTAAATGCAGCCGCTAATTCTTCAACGGCAAGTGCCTGCTCTAATTCTTCCGCTGTGGGCTTACTCGACAATAAGCGATTTAAATGACGAATAGTGAGATGAGGATAAGGTCGGCTTTTTAGGATTAATTCATCGCCTTGCGAAATTTCCCCCTCTTCAATTACACGCACATACCAACCGCTCCAGCCAGAGAGATAAACAGTTTTTTGGGTTTCGGGATTGTTGGTATTTTTGGATAAACGTTCGCAAGGTTTGCGGGGTTGAGAGACTTCCAAAAGGGTTGTACCGATTTTAAAGCGATCTCCTACGCAAACGGAATCCTCATCAACCCCCGAGACGACAAAATTTTCGCCATAGACCGCCGTATCAATGTAAGAAAAATCTTCGCCTAATAAGGTATTTAACGCTGAAAAGGATACATCCGACATAAAAAATAATGCTTTATCCGCACCGCCATGGTGTTTTTTGAGTCCGACATCATTACCATACGCACCCAATGAATGGATTTTTACAGATGATACCGGGTGTTTTCGAATGGCACTTTCATAGGTGGTGCCGTCAGCAAAAGTCAGTTGTTCCACTTCACCGATTTTAATCACCAAAATTTCTGATTTTGACATTTCATTTCCCTTATCAACAAAAACGCGTAAAATTATATCGCAAAATGACTTAAATTTTGACCGCACTTTGTTTTTTCCCTATTATTTCCCCATAAATACCACGAAAGAAAGGAACACCTATGCAATATGATCTCGCACGAAGCACACAAGGGCAAACACTCGGTATTACCGCAAAAATGGCAAATCGCCACGGCTTAATCGCCGGTGCGACAGGTACGGGAAAAACCGTCACCTTACGTAAAATGGCAGAAACCTTCAGTGATGACGGTGTGCCGGTATTTTTGGTGGATGTCAAAGGCGATCTGTCAGGGTTGGTGAAAGCCGGTCAGTTTCAAGGCAAAATTGCCGAGCGCATCGAACAATTCGAACTAGGCGGCGAAGCTTATTTAAAAGGCTACCCCGTCTCTTTTTGGGATGTTTTCGGTAAAACCGGTATTCCACTTCGCACCACCGTTTCTGAAATGGGCCCCTTATTGCTTTCTCGCCTATTAAATCTTAATGCGACGCAAGAAGGTTTATTGAATCTCGTTTTCCGTGTTGCCGACGATAAAGGTTTATTGCTTATTGATTTAAAAGATCTGCGTGCAATGCTGAAATATGTGGCGGAAAATGCCAAAACCTTCCAAGTGGAATACGGCAATGTCTCTGCAGCGAGTGTAGGGGCGATTCAACGTGCATTGCTTACCCTTGAAAATGAAGGCGCTGCAAATTTATTCGGCGAACCCGCGCTTAATCTTGACGACTGGTTACAAACCCGTGACGGGCGTGGCGTGATCAATGTTTTAAATTCGGAACAACTGATTAACTCACCGAGAATGTATAGTGCGTTCTTATTATGGTTAATGTCTGAATTATTTGAGCAATTACCGGAAGTAGGTGATCCGGATAAACCTAAATTCGTCATGTTTTTTGATGAGGCGCATTTATTATTTGACGATGCTCCGGCAGTATTAGTGGAAAAAGTCGAAAAAGTGGTGCGCTTAATTCGTTCTAAGGGTGTCGGCATCTACTTTGTCACACAAAATCCATTGGATTTACCGGATACGGTTTTAGGACAATTGGGTAACCGCGTACAACACGCATTACGAGCTTTCACACCACGTGATCAAAAAGCCGTAAAATCCGCTGCCGAAACCTTCCGCGCCAATCCGGCGGTCAATGTAGTAGAAAGTATTTCGACACTTGGCGTAGGACAAGCGTTGGTCTCCTTCTTAGATGAAAAAGGTATGCCAACCCCTGTTGAAATTGCCTATATTTACCCGCCGAAAAGTCAACTTTCACCACTTTCAGGCGAGGAACGAGCCACATGGGTAAAAGATGACGAGCTTTATCCGTTCTATAAAGATTATGTAGATAACGAATCTGCCTTTGAAATCTTAAATGCGCAAGCCGATCTTGCCGCCGTGCAAAAAAAACAAGCGGAGCAAGCTCAAGAGGAAGAAGAAAACGGTATTTTAGGCAGCCTCAGCCGAATGATCTTCGGCACTAAAAAACGGGGCGATAAATTAAGCCCGACAGAACAAATGGTGAATAGCGTTGCAAAATCCGTGGGGAGAAATATTCGCAATGAAGTCACCAAACAAATTATGCGCGGTATTTTGGGCGCATTAAAAAAATAACAAACCAAAGTGCGGTCATTTTACCGCTAAATTTAAATTAAGGAGACAACTATGTCCGAGGTATTTCATTTAAACTTAACCAAAGCACAATTAAAAGGGGCGACAATTGCTATCGTTCCGGGCGATCCGGCTCGCAGCGAACGTATTGCCAAACACCTTGATAATCCAGAGTTTCTCACCAGTACCCGAGAATTTACTTCGTGGTTGGGTTATTTAAACGGACAACCCGTTGTGGTGTGTTCTACCGGTATCGGCGGACCGTCCGTCTCTATTTGCGTGGAAGAATTAGCCCAACTCGGTGTTCGTACTTTTTTAAGAATCGGTACCACCGGCGCTATCCAACCGCACATTAATGTAGGCGATATTCTCATAACTACCGGTGCGGTACGCCTAGACGGCGCAAGCAAACATTTTGCCCCATTGGAATACCCGGCAGTAGCAAATTTTGAATGTACTACCGCCCTTTACAATGCGGCAAAAGAAAAAGGTAAAGGTATTGAGCCTTTTGTCGGCATTACCGCTTCATCAGATACTTTCTACCCGGGTCAAGAACGTTATGACACTTATAGCGGAAAGGTTTATCGTGATTATCAAGGCTTGCTCAAACAATGGCAGGATCTTAATGTGATGAATTTTGAAATGGAATCCGCAACATTGTTTACCATGTGTAATGCGTTAGGTTTACGCTCCGGCATGGTTTCAGGAGTGATCGTCAATCGCACGCAACAAGAAATCCCAAATGAAGCTACAATAAAAGCAAGCGAAGAAAAAGCCATTTCCGTAGTGGTGGAAGCAGTAAGAAAATTAGTTTCTTAAAAAAATGAAAAGGCGTTTTTGGTATTGTAAAACGCCTTTATTTTTTACCGCACTTTTAACTATTCGCTCTTGCAAAGGCTGCCGCCTTATCAATCAATTCATCGCTTGGGCGTTGGTGGGTGTAGAGTTCAAATTGCTCCACTGCCTGTAAAACAATCACTTCCGCACCGGAAATAGTTTGTTTTCCTTTATTTTCCGCATAGCGAATAAACGGAGTTTCCGTAGGAATTGCCACCACATCAAAGGCA
Source organism: Rodentibacter sp. Ppn85 (assembly GCF_001999335.1). GTDB lineage: Bacteria > Pseudomonadota > Gammaproteobacteria > Enterobacterales > Pasteurellaceae > Rodentibacter. Next base: position 8,855 of record NZ_MLHS01000055.1, read on the forward strand.
ACATTTGCCGTATCAATCATAACCTCAGGAAAAGCGAGTTCAGCCTCTTCTTTTCCCCCTTTCATCCCAATTGGGGTAACATTGACTAAAATGTCGGCCTGCTGATTTTTTAAACTACTAATGTATTCATAACCGTAAAGTGCGCTCAAATATTTGCCTGTTTTTTCATTTCGGGCATGCACTTTTAAATTATCAAAACCGCTATTTTTAAATGCGGCAACAACAGCCTTTGCCATTCCTCCGCTACCATGCACTATTACCCGTGCATTTTTATCTAATTGATATTTTTCAATTAATTTCACAATTGCAATGTAATCGGTGTTATAGGCACGTAGCACACCGTTGTCATTCACAATGGTATTCACCGATTCAATAGCCTGTGCGGAAGGGTGAATTTCATCGACAAACGGCATACAGCTTTCTTTAAACGGCATAGACACGGCACAACCGCGAATCCCCAAGGCTCGCACACCTTTCACGGCATGTTCAATATCTTGTGTGGTAAAAGCTTTATAAATAAAGTTTAATCCCAGTTTTTCGTACAAATAATTGTGAAACCTTGTGCCAAAATTTCCCGGTCTACCGGAAAGAGACATACAGAGTTGGGTATCTTTGTTGATCATTTTATAATTCTCTTAAATATTCAAATTCATCCCATCATCAATAAAATATTGATTCATTTCGAATGCAGGTTTGGCAGCTTTGTCCTTACCGATAATGCGTGCCGGTACGCCGGCGGCGGTGGCATATTCCGGAACGGGTTGAAGCACCACGGAATTTGCGCCGATTTTGGCATATTTGCCTACTTCAATATTACCGAGGATTTTTGCACCGGCACCAATCATCACGCCTTCCCGCACTTTTGGATGACGATCGCCGGATTCTTTGCCCGTCCCACCTAAGGTGACACCTTGTAGAATGGAAACATCATTTTCAATAACGGAGGTTTCTCCTACCACAATGCCCGTAGCATGGTCGAACATAATACCGTGACCGATTTTTGCCGCCGGGTGAATATCCACATCAAAGGCAACCGAAATTTGATTTTGTAAATAAAGCGCTAACGCCTTACGATTTTGTTTCCATAAATAATGCGTAATTCGATAGCTTTGAATAGCATGAAATCCTTTTAAATAAAGTAACGGCGTAGACCACAATTCCACCGCAGGATCCCGTTGGCGGACGGCTTTGATATCACAAGCGGCACAATCAATAATAGTAGGATCCGCTAAATAGGCCTCTTCAATAATTTCACGCAAGGAAATCGCCGGCATAATGGGATTGGCTAATTTATTAGCCAGTAAATAGCTTAATACACTGCCGAGATTTTGGTGTTTTAAAATCGTAGAATGAAAAAAACTGGCGAGCATCGGCTCGTTTTCGGCCAATTCTTTTGCTTCTTGACGAATATGTTGCCACACTTCTAACATCATTATTCCTCCTTTTATTCGCCTTTCCGTTCGCGTCCTAGTAAACTATGAACCACATCTTGTGCCTTTTTACCACAAAAGAGCATTTGATAGATTTGTTCCGTAATCGGCATTTCAATACCTTGACGTTGTGCCAGTAAATAAGCCTCTTTTGTATTATAAAAACCTTCCACTACTTGCCCGATATTCTCCATTGCCAATTGAGCATCCAATCCTTCCCCTAACATCAGCCCGAAACGGCGGTTACGAGATTGGTTATCAGTACAGGTTAAAACGAGATCGCCCAAGCCTGACATACCGATAAAGGTGTTCGGATTTGCGCCAAGAGAAACGCCTAAACGGCTGATTTCGGCAATACCTCGTGTAATCAATGCCGTACGTGCGTTCGCACCAAACCCCATTCCATCCGAAATACCGGCACCGATAGCGATCACATTTTTAATCGCACCGCCAAGCTGCACGCCGATCATATCGGAGTTCACATAGACACGAAAGTGTTTACTACAATGAATTCGAGCCTGAAATTCCAAAGCAAATTGTTCGTTATTTGATGCTAATGTAATGGCTGTTGGTAAACCTTGTGCAAGCTCTTTGGCGAAAGTCGGGCCGGAAAGTATGGCAAGAGGATAATTTGTACCAAGTTGTTCTTCTACTACTGTTTGGAGCAGCCGTCCGGTGCTGTGCTCTAAACCTTTTGTCGCCCATATCAAACGATGATGAGGCTGTAAGTGCGGTCGAATTTTGCTAAGAATTTCGTTAAAAGCATGGCTTGGTACAACGATTAAAATATCTTGCGATTGATGAAGTGCCTGCGCTAAATCCTGTTCCAAATATAGCTCTTGCGGAAATGGAATATTGGGTAAAAAACGTTGATTTTGACGTTCTCTCCGCATCTGCTCAATATGTGTAGGATTATGCCCCCATAAATAAGTCGGCGAGCCGTTACGCGAAAAAGAAATCGCTAATGCGGTACCGTAAGAACCTGCGCCAAGTACAGTAATTGGTGTTCGAGATGGGATCATCATTTTCTCCTCAAAAACAAAGGGCAAGCCCAGAGCCTGCCCTTTTTACATTAAGAATTAATGTTGCGTTTCTTTTTCTTCAGCCGGGGGATTTTCTGCCGTTCCTTGCTGACGATTCATATATTCAATGAATAATGCATCAAAATTCACCGGGGAAAGGTTTAACGCCGGGAACGTACCACGGTTGACTAAGCTTGATACTAATTCTCGTGCATAAGGGAACAACATATTCGGACATTGCGACGTTAAGCAATGTGCCATTTGCACCTCTTCCAAACCGCTAATCGTGAATACGCCCGCCTGTTTTACCTCACAAAGGAAAGCAAGATCACCGGAATCTTCCAATGTGGTTTCTACCGTAATATTGAGTGTTACTTCATATAAATCATCGCCTAACTGCACAGTTTCGGTACTTAGGTCAAAACCTAATTTAGGCTTCCATTCTTGATGAAAAATATGCGGAAGATTCGGCGCCTCAAAAGAAACATCTTTAACGTAAATACGCTGAATTTGTAATACGGCTTGTGATTCCTCTGCAGCCACTTCAGGTTGTTGATTTTGTTCTGACATAATTTTATGTTCCTTATTTGTGTTTTTTAACGATAGGTAAATTTGCCCCCATCCAAGCAGAAATACCGTCTTTTAATATATAAACCCGGGCAAAGCCTTGTTTGGTTAGTAGTGCTGCCGATGCCGGTGCCGATACACCGTTAACATCCACTAAAACCAATGGTTTTTCCTTGTGCTGTTCAATTTTGCCAAGATTAGCGTTTTTAATATCGCTTGGAAGCAAATTGATACTATTAATAATATGACCACGTTGAAATTCATCTAAAGTACGAAGATCGATAACAACGGCATCCTCATTATTGATTAAACGAATAACCTCAGAATGTTGAACCGTTTTAAATTTCTCGGTAGCCGATTTGAAAAAACTGTAAATCACTAGAGCGAAAATCGCAAACCACGAAACAGTTAATAAAGTATGTTTTTGTACAAACTGAATTGCATCAGGCAAAAATTCTTGCATTGTTATCTCAATATTATGTTGGTTAAAATCTGACAGAATGAAATAGGGCTTAAGTATAACCATACTTGCAGTATCTTTCAAAAAAATTCTCTTCAGAAAACCAACCAGATTAATTTTTACACAACCGATAAAAGGAAATATGATCACGATCACAAATATTGCATATCTCTATTTCTTCTACTCCCAATTAAGTAGAAGATATTTACATTATTATTCTTACTAAGGAAATATTCGATGAAGTTAAAAAAATTAGCGGTATTAACCATGTTAGGGTTCAGTATTTCTATGGTTCAAGCAGCAGAATTACCGAACATTACGATCTTAGCCACGGGCGGCACTATTGCCGGTAGCGGTGAAACGGCCGTCTCTTCCGCCTATAAAGCCGGTCAATTAAATGTCGAAGCGTTAATTGATGCAGTCCCTGAAATAAAACAACTTGCTAATGTTAAAGGTGAACAGATTGTGAAAATCGGTTCGCAAGACATGAACGACGATGTATGGTTAAAACTTGCTAAAACCATTAATGCCCAATGTAAAGATACCGATGGTTTTGTGATTACACATGGTACCGATACTATGGAAGAAACGGCATATTTCTTAGATCTCACCGTCAAATGCGAAAAGCCGGTTGTGCTTGTCGGAGCGATGCGCCCGGCAACAGAAAAGAGTGCGGATGGCCCGTTAAATTTATATAACGCGGTCGTTGTTGCTACCGATAAAAAATCTGTCGGTCGCGGTGTGCTTGTTGCGATGAATAATGAAGTTCTTGGTGCGCGTGACGTTACCAAAACCAGTACAACCGCCGTGCAAACATTCCATTCGCCGAATTTCGGCGCATTAGGTTATATTCATAACAGTAAAGTTGATTATGAACGTTCGCCGGAAAGCAAACATACGCTAAACACGCCATTTAGTGTCGAGAACTTAGAAACTTTACCAAAAGTCGGTATTGTTTATACCTATTCCAATACCCCAATTGAGCCGTTAAATGCATTGTTGGATGCCGGCTACCAAGGTATTGTTACGGCAGGTGTAGGGAATGGTAACCTAAATGCCGCCCATTTAGAACGCTTAGAAAAAGCGGCAAAAGACGGCGTGTCTGTCGTGCGTTCCTCCCGAGTACCGACGGGTTATACCACACGTGATGCAGAGGTGGACGATTCTCAATATGGTTTTGTGGCTTCCGGTACCTTGAATCCACAAAAAGCACGAGTACTATTACAACTTGCTTTAACACAAACCAAAGATCCAAAAGTTATTCAACAATACTTTGAAGATTTCTAATTTCTAAATTACGAAACGAAAAGTGCGGTTATTTTCTACCGCACTTTTTGTGTAAAGAGAAAAAATTTATTGATCTAAATTATAGAATCCGTACCTATTTATTGCTATATTGGCGGCGGTTTCTATAGCAGTATAACAGTTTATTTTTTAACTTAAGGGGGCAGTATGTCTGCAATGTTCTTACTACAATTTGCCATCGTGCTATTGTGTATCCTTGTGGGTGCACGCGTAGGTGGTATCGGTCTTGGTGTATTTGGTGGTTTAGGTCTTGCTATTCTTTCCTTTGGCTTTGGCTTGAAACCTGCAGGTTTACCGATTGATGTGATGTTTATGATCATGGCGGTGGTTGCTGCTGCCGCAGCAATGCAAGCAGCCGGCGGCTTAGATTATATGATCAAAATCGCGACGAAAATTTTACGTCGTAACCCAAAACACATTACTTTCATCGCACCGGCTGTAACCTGGTTATTCACCTTTTTAGCTGGTACCGGTCATGTAGCTTATTCAGTATTACCGGTTATCGCAGAAGTAAGTCGCCAAAACGGTATTCGTCCGGAACGACCACTTTCAATGGCCGTAATCGCTTCACAATTTGCTATTGTTGCAAGCCCGATTGCGGCAGCAGTTGTTGCAGTGGTTGCTTATCTTGAGCCGCAAGGAATTCATCTCGGCGATGTGTTAATGGTGACGGTTCCGGCAACCCTTTTAGGTATTTTCCTTGCTTGTATTTTTGTCAATAAAATAGGTAAAGAACTTAAAGATGATCCTGAATACCAACGTCGTTTAAAAGATCCAAAATATGCAGATGCTTTTAATTCTACGACGGATACAAAAGAATTAGAAATTAGCAGCACGGCAAAAATTTCTGTTTCTCTCTTCTTATTCGGTGCATTACTTGTGGTATTAATGGGTGCCATACCTTCTCTACGTCCGGTGTTTGATGGAAAACCGATGGGAATGGCACACACTATTGAAATTATTATGTTATCAATCGGCGCATTAATCGTCTTAACCTGTAAACCGGATAGCACGGAAATCACTAAAGGTTCAGTGTTCCATGCCGGTATGCGTGCGGTTATTGCGATTTTTGGTATTGCGTGGTTGGGCGATACATTAATGCAGGCACATATGACGGAAGTGAAAGATATGGTGAAAGGTTTAGTGGAAACCGCACCTTGGACATTTGCCTTGGCGTTGTTTGTGCTTTCCGTATTAGTTAATAGCCAAGGCGCCACCGTGGCAACCTTATTCCCACTTGGTATTGCGCTTGGTATTCCTGCTCCGGTATTAATCGGGGTATTTGTGGCAGTAAACGGTTATTTCTTCGTGCCAAACTACGGTCCGATTATTGCCTCTATTGACTTTGATACCACCGGTACAACTAAAATCGGTAAATACATTTTCAACCATAGCTTTATGTTGCCGGGCTTATTAAGTATGGTATTTAGCGTGGTGATTGGTTTATTACTCGCTAATGTTCTTCTCTAACCAGCTATATTAGCGAACAAAAACGGTGCGTATTGCACCGTTTTTTATCTTCGCGAACTTATCTATAAAACCTCACTCTAAATGAACATATTTATTTTTTTATAAGGAACATTGATGAAACTTATTAAAATTCTTTTTATTACGCTTGCAGCTTATATTCCCAATGCTTGGTCTGCCGTTGATTACAATATCAAATACAGTTCTAACTATTTAATGCCTGCTTATGTACATTTTAAAGCGGATGGTATGCAATATTCGGTGAACGCCAAAATTAATATCCCACTGTACAATATCGTATTCAACTCACGTGGCACACAAACCGTCAATCAATTTAATATGGTAAATTATCAAGATAGCCGTAATGGAAAAGTTTACTCGGTTTCTAAAATTTCCCCGACAACTATCGAATACGGCAAAATGAAAGACGGCTTAAAAACAGAGCCGTTAAAATTACCGACTTTCGATTTATTCACCATGGCATTTCAGCTAAGTTATTACGATAAATTACCGGACAGTTTCCAAATTACTAACGGTAAAAAACTTTATCCGATGGAAAATGTGAAAGTAAAGAAAAGTGAAAAACAAATTGAATACAACAAACAGACAGTAACAGAAATTACTTACACCTTTAAAACCGGCAATAAAGATATTATGGTGAAAAAGTTCGTGAGCGAACAGTTCCCCCGTTACATCAAATACTCACGGGACGGCGATGATTATGAATTGGAATTTAGTGAGTTTGTAAAATAAAAACGAACCAAAAAAATAACCGCACTTTAGGGTATAAAGTGCGGTATTTTTTTATCTTGTTTCTAACGCAAGAAATAACGATAAGATTTACTTTCGGTTACATCTTCATAAACATAATTAAGTTGCGCAAGGGTTTGTTCAAATTCACGTTGTGTTGTTTCTCCCAGTTGGAAGCCGGCAAGAATATTGCCGTAGTCCGCTCCGTGCGCACGATAATGAAACAGGGAAATATTCCAACGGTTTTGCAAGGTTTCTAAGAATTTTAATAACGCCCCTTTTTGTTCCGGAAATTCAAAGGTATATAAACGTTCGCTCGAATTAGCGGCACGTCCCCCCATTAAATAGCGCACGTGGGTTTTCGCAATATCATCATCGGACATATCTTCCACATCGAAACCGTTTTGTATCAGATCGGTAATAATGTCGGATTTTTCCGCTTCGTCTAGGGTGCGTACCCCGACAAAAACACAAGCGCGTTTATCATCGGCATAGCGATAACTAAATTCTGTCACAGCGCGATTGCCTAATACTTGAACGAATTTTAAGAAGCTCCCCGGTTGCTCCGGCATAGTGACGGCAAGTAAGGCTTCGCGATTTTCACCAATTTCACAGCGTTCCGATACGTAACGGAGCGTGTGAAAATTCAGATTTGCTCCGGATAAAATTGCCGCCATATTTTTATTTTCAATACGATGTTTTTTCACATATTTCTTCAAGCCGGCTAATCCCAATGCACCGGAGGGTTCGGAAACCGCACGCACATTTTCAAATAAATCTTTCATCGCTGCGCACACTTCATCACTATCGACAAGCACCATATCATCAAGATATTGACGACATAATCGGAAGGTTTCATCACCAATACGTTTAACCGCTACGCCGTCTGCAAATAATCCGACATGGACGAGATCGGTGGGTTCGCCTTTTTCGAGGGCGGCATTCAAGCAGGCGGAATCCTTGGATTCCACCCCGATCACTTTAATCTCCGGCATAAATTGCTTTAACAAGATTGCGACACCGGCAGCCAAACCGCCGCCGCCGACTTGTACGAATACATAATCCAAATCCGCCACCTGCTGTAACATTTCCATCGCCAATGTACCTTGTCCGGCAATCACGAGCGGATGATCAAAAGGCGGAATGAAGGTCATATTTTTTTCTTTGGAAAGAGTAATCGCCTTGGCTTTCGCTTCATCAAAATTAGCACCGTGCAATAACACTTCGCCACCGAAACCACGCACCGCATCCACTTTAATGCTTGGCGTATTTTGTGGCATAACAATTAACGCTTTTAAGCCGAGTTCTTTTGCAGATAAAGCAACACCTTGGGCGTGGTTCCCGGCTGAAGCGGCGATCACACCTGCCGCTTTTTGTTCCGCAGAAAGACTCGAAATCATCGCATAGGCACCACGCAGTTTGAAACTGTTTACCGGTTGGCGATCTTCCCGTTTAATCCAAATATTATTGTGAAGTCGTTCGGACAATTTTTCCATTTTTTGTAACGGCGTGACCGTTGCCGCTTCATAGACACGTGAGCCAAGTTTAACAATCGCGTTGATGTAATCGTTTTGGCTCGGTTGTGGGTTAGTGAGTAATTTTTTCATAATGCTTTTTGTCGGATAGGATTTTGCCTACCATTAATATAGATGTCAGATAACTATTGATGGGTGAATACCCATATAGCGAAAGTGCGGTCAGTATTTCTGATGTTTTTTAAAAGTAGTGAGAAAATAACCGCACTTTGTAGGATATGTGAACCTAAGTTCGCGCACGAAAGAGGGAAAGAGATCGTGCGTGGATGTCGCCAATCCACACACCCTACGATTTTATTTTAACAGGGTTTTATCCCGCACCGCGCCTTTATCCGCCGAGGTGGCGAAATGCCCGAACACTTTCAAAGCGAAAGAGACTTCGCGTTGGCGATTTGCCGGAGTCCAGCCTTTTTCATCTTGTTCCGCACGGCGGGCGGCAAGTTCTTCATCACTAATTTGCAGATTAATGGCACGATTTGGAATATCAATATTGATAATATCGCCATCACGCACCAAACCAATTGCACCGCCTGAGGCGGCTTCAGGTGAAGCGTGACCGATTGAAAGCCCGGATGTGCCGCCGGAAAAACGTCCGTCAGTTAATAGGGCGCATTTTTTACCCAGCCCCATAGATTTTAAATAGCTGGTCGGATACAACATTTCCTGCATACCCGGCCCGCCTTTTGGCCCCTCATAGCGAATTACTACTACGTTGCCCTCTTTCACTTTACCGCCCAAAATTCCTGCAACGGCATCTTCTTGGCTTTCAAATACGATGGCTGAACCACTAAATTTCCAAATGGATTCATCCACCCCTGCGGTTTTCACAATACAACCGTCTTCGGCAAGATTACCGAATAATACAGCTAATCCCCCTTCTTGAGAAATAGCATTTTCTTTATTGCGGATACAACCGTTTACACGATCATTATCTACACTATCCCAACGGCAATCTTGTGAAAACGCTTCAGTGGTGCGAATACCGGCAGGCCCTGCACGGAAAAATTTGTGCAACGCTTCATCTTGGTTACGAATAATATCGTATTGATCAAGCTGTTCGCCCATGCTCATTCCCAAGACCGTCTGAGTATTTTTATGGATCAATCCCGCCCGATCGAGTTCGCCCAATAAGCCCATAATGCCCCCTGCACGATGAACGTCCTCCATGTGGTATTTATTGGTATTCGGTGCAATTTTACTTAAGCAAGGTACCACACGGGATAAGCGATCAATATCCGCCATTTTAAAATCCACACCGGCTTCTTGTGCGGCGGCTAATAAATGTAAAACCGTATTGCTTGATCCGCCCATAGCAATATCTAACCTCATGGCATTTTCAAAGGCTTCAAACGTACCGATTGAACGTGGCAACACACTTTCATCATCTTGTTCGTAGTAGCGTTTACACAATTCCACAATCTGACGACCTGCTTTTAAAAATAATTCCTTACGATCGGCATGGGTAGCAAGCATCGAACCGTTACCTGGCAAACTTAAGCCAAGCGCTTCGGTTAAACAATTCATGGAATTGGCGGTAAACATACCGGAGCAAGAACCGCAAGTCGGACAGGCACTACGCTCAATGACATCAATACGCTCGTCAGAAACCTTCGGATCAGCCGCCTCAATCATCGCATCCACTAAATCTAATCGAATAAGTTGGTCGGAAAGTTTGGTTTTACCCGCTTCCATCGGACCGCCTGAAATAAAAATCGTCGGAATGTTTAAGCGCATTGCCGCCATTAACATTCCCGGTGTAATTTTGTCGCAGTTGGAAATGCACACCATCGCATCAGCACAATGGGCGTTCACCATATATTCCACAGAGTCAGCAATCAAATCACGGGAAGGCAAAGAATACAGCATACCGCCATGCCCCATGGCAATTCCGTCATCCACTGCAATCGTATTAAATTCTTTCGCTACACCGCCCGCTTTTTCAATTTCTTTTGCAACCAGTTGACCCAAATCTTTTAAATGTACATGCCCCGGCACGAATTGGGTAAAGGAATTGACAACGGCAATAATGGGTTTTCCAAAGTCATTTTCTTTCATTCCCGTTGCACGCCACAAAGCACGTGCGCCTGCCATATTACGACCTTGTGTACTGGTCGCCGAACGTAGTTTTGGCATAAATAATCTCTCCAAGTAAATTTTTTTAGGGGTCGTTATCTTATTTAATTTCCTCGTTAATTAACTCTAACCAAACATTCTCTCTTCTTTACTAAAAAGAGAGAATGTTTGGTAAAAAATAAAAACGAAGACACTATTGTTTTAAATTGTACCATTAGCAATATCAACACATTGATAAACCATTTGTTTTTTATCGTATTTCCCTTCAAATGCTTTTTCAAAATTTTCTTTGGTTTTTTCACATTGTTCCTGTGTATTATGAACTGATAATGTGGTCATGTATCCTGTGTAATTTTGTAAATAAACTAATGTATAGGCAGCTTGTGATGTCGCAGTGATAGCTAAAGCAATCATCGCAAAAAATGTTTTTCTAAGTTTAGACATAATAATTTCCTTATTAATTGATTGTTAAAACATCAGGTAGTTTAATTAACTGATTCACCAACAAATTCAAAGTGCGGTCGGATTTTACGGTGATTTTTAACCGCACTTTATCCTCAATTAATTCCATTTGCATTGTGGTAACGGTGAAACTACGGTGACGTATCACACGTAAAATGCGTTCCAATACCTCTGGGCGGTGGCAGGCGTTCAATTCAATTTGATAGTTGTTCATATTACATTTCCTCCACCATATCCGCATTACAGGCACCCGGCGGCACTAAAGGCCAAACACAATCATCGGGCGGAATACACACTTGTAATAAATAAGCGGTGTCGCTTTCAAGCAATCTTGTTAGCGCGGCATCCACTTCATCGGCGCGTTCAATCCGTTCGGCGGGAATATCGAATGCATTGGCAAGCATCACAAAGTCAGGGTTATCTTCTAAAATCGTTTCACTGCGGCGTCTTTTCCAAAACAAATCTTGCCATTGGCGCACCATCCCAAGACGTTGGTTATCCAACAGTAAAATTTTCACCGCTAAATTACCACGTTTAATGCTACCCAGCTCTTGAATATTCATCATTAAAGAACCGTCGCCGGTGACTAAAATCACCTCATCTTGCGGACGGGCTTTTTTCGCCCCTACCGCTGCCGGCAAACCAAATCCCATGGTACCAAAGCCTGCGGAGGTGAGGTAATTTTCTGGTGCAAAGTGCTGCATATGTTGTGCCGACCACATTTGATGTTGCCCTACATCGGTACAAACAACGGCATTTTGTGGTTTACGATTAGACAACGTGTTGAGCAATGCCCAAGGATCAATCGGGCGATCACCCGCATTATCTACATAAGTAAAATCCAATTTTGCTTTGAGTTCACGAACCTGTGCCCGCCAAGGATCGATATCAAGAGGCTGTTTTAACTCATTCAAAGCTTGAATTAAATCCCCTTGTAACGCCACATCCGCATGGCGCAGTTTATGAATTTCAGCCCCATCAATATCGCAATGAATCACTTTGGCATGGGGAGCGAAAGTATCGAGTTTTCCCGTCACGCGATCATCAAAACGGGCACCACAAACGAGCAATAAATCGCAATCTTGTACCGCAAAATTGGCTGCCTTGGTGCCGTGCATACCGATCATTCCCATATAAACGTCATTTTCAGGCTGAATCGTGCCCAATCCTTTCAAGGTAGAAACTGACGGCATATTGGTTTGTGCTAAAAAATCACGCAATGCCGGCACGGCTTTTGCCATGCCTACTCCGCCCCCTACATAAAGTACCGGTTTTTTTGCGGCTGACAAGAGTGCTTTCGCCTGCGCAAGATTTTCATTGGAAAGTGCGGTCGGTTTTGCGGGAGTTTTGACATAAGCCTTGATATGCTCGGGCACTTCGCCGACTTGAATATCGCGTGGCACATCAATTAATACCGGACCGGGACGACCACTCTGTGCAATTTCAAACGCTTGTGCGAAAACATCCGCTAATTCATCCGCACTTTGCACAATAAAACTATGTTTTGTACAAGCAAGAGAAAGCCCAAGTACATCTGCCTCTTGGAAAGCGTCAGTACCGATTAAGGACGAAGCCACTTGACCGGTAATAGCCACCACAGGAACGGAATCCATCATGGCATCGCCAAGTCCGGTTACTAAGTTCGTGGCACCGGGGCCGGAAGTGGCAATACATACACCCACTTTCCCCGTAGAACGTGCATAACCAATGGCAGCCATTGCTGCGCCTTGTTCATTGCGACAAAGAAGATGATCGAGCCCTGCATCATAAAGAGCATCATAGGTGGGCATGATTGCGCCACCGGGATAACCGAAAAGAGTAGTAACATGGTGCGCCTTCAAGCACTCCATGATGAGTTGTGCGCCTGTCATCGTGTTTGCATCCTATGTTTATTGTTGTTTTTTTGATAAGGTTTTCATTGTAGCGAAATTTTGTCGCATTGGTAGAGCCGAAAAGAGAAAAAAACAAAAAAAAGCACGACAAATTTTTCTTGCCGTGCTTTTTAAAAAGATAAAAAGTGCGGTTAAAAACCGGCTTGTTTTTCTAATTGCTCGACCAATGCCTCATCTAAACCTAATGCTTCGGCAAGGTTCGCAAGGAAAATAATTTCTTTACGGGATAAATCTTTGCTCACCAAACGTGCCGCAAGATACACATTTGCCGCCAATGCGGTGTCATTCCCCACTTGACGGGCGATTTCATTCACGCTAATCGGATTTTGCATTTCTTGCTCAAGCCATTGCGCTAACTCCGCATTATCGCCAATTTCATTCGCAATGGTTTGTTTTTCTTCTTCCGTAATTTCACCGTCTGCCGCTGCCGCCGTAATCATGGTACGTAAAATCAATGCACTCGCATCTTGTTGAGAGGTCGAATTTAATACGTCAAATTCATTAGCGGACATCACAGGTTGCACCTGTTGGGATTTTTGGTAGTTTTGATATGCCTGATAAGCCAGGTTACCCAATACCGCCAAAGAGCCTAACTTGGCTAAACTCGCTCCGCCGGAACGCCCTAAAATCATTGATAAAATCCCTGTAATTGCAGCACCGCCGCCTACTTTGGTGATGTTATCCAATGTCGGATTACCGGTTTGTAAATTACTCGCTGAGTTTTTAGCAATATTGACGACTTGATTTAAAATTTGATTAAAATCCATAAATTGTTCCTTTAGTTTGTGAGAAAAACCATTTCATAGACCTATTTTTTAACGAAAAATTCCGTAAAAATGACCGCTCTTTTTGAGGCGTGAGTGTCAGTTAACCTTGAGAATTGAACATTATGCTGATCTTCCAAGTTGTAAGGAGGATAATCTTATCATTATTAATCCTTTTTATTACCGCTTTTGTAGGATGACTAACACGTTATACCTTACCAATCAAATCTTTCAATTGTTTTTCCACATCAGGATGTCCGACATGTTTCGAATAAAGTTCATACTGATTAATGGTTGTGTTATCCAGCCTCTCTAATTTAGCAAGCAGATTTTGATACAATTTTTTGATTTGTTCTCTATTAGCGATTAACTTGTAATATTGTTGATATGTTATCGGCGATAGCACCATCATTGTAAGCATCAGAAAGTTATTTGAGGCCTTAGACAAAGCATCTATTTCTTGTTGCACCGCCTTAATTCGTTCTTTAATAAAATAATTTAACGGATGTTCCCGACAACTGTCAGGTGTTGTCCCCATACAATGGTTATCGGTATAAAAACGGTATAATTCAATCAGCACGGCTTTTACATTATTTAAATAGGCATCTATGCTATGGGTACGCGGATCACCGATTTTATGCGCCCGATCGGGGTGGAATTTGGCATCTTCCACAGTTTGAACCGAGGCATTCAATTGGGTTATTTCATGTTGGAAGAACGGCAGCATTAACACCCGTTTATTATCATTAATAAACTGGCATAATGTACCGTGGTGGGTATAAAGATCGCCCTTGATATTAATTAACCCGTTATAATTATCCTTAAAAAGAGGGTATAGCACGGCATTTTTAATGGTTTGTCGGGCAAGGGTTTTTACGCTACCGTCAAGAATTCTCCCGGGTACGGCAGGTACAATGTCACCACCGTTTACATGACGGAAATGAGTAAACCGATTGGCATAATAATTGGCAAAATGTACATTGCCGACGCGGGGCGAACCATAGGTATAAAGCAAGGGTTTTAATCCCTTTTCATACAAATACGCGGAAAGAATGGTAGCTACGGCGCCACCTAGACTGTGTCCCGTGATATAGAGTTCTTTTCCTTTGATTACTTGTAATAATGCTTTAAAACGTCCATTTTGGATAACGGATTTAGCCTGTGTATAAAATCCTTTATGAAATTCTCCCTTTATATTGGTATTGGGATCAGGTTTAACTTGCTCAGCATCACCGTCAATAATGACTCCATCATGCCAAAGTTCATATGTACCGCGTACGGCAATTACTGCTCGTTTATCATCACAATAAAATAAGGCTGCGGTACTGGTTGCTTTATCATCCACATAACCCGTTTGCGGTGGAGAAAACTGGATTCCTTCTCCTATATCCACTAAAGTGATAAAAGGTGTCAATCCCGTTGTCATATTTTCAGAGCCTTCATCGGTGATTCGGGTCATTTTAACTTTATCCCAGTCATCTTCCATATGGCAGACAGTAAATGGATTATTTGCTTTAGTAATAAATTGCTGGAAATTAAAATCAATACTACTAAATCTATTAAGATAATTATTTTTATCTTCAAGTTTAACTTTACTATATGAAAGTCGAGAAAGGTAGGCTAGATTATAAGCATTAATATAATTATAGTTTTCTGTATGTTC
>NZ_MLHS01000056.1 GCF_001999335.1 Rodentibacter sp. Ppn85
AGTGCGGTCGATTTTTCCGGACTTCCGACAAACTGTAAGGGGTGTATTGAGGCCCCTAATATAATAGATGAAAAAATACGATCTTACGCCGCTTCTTTAGATAAAACACAAAAAGACGAAGATAATTCTTTAGGCGTAATGTTTGCACAAAAAATAAAAATTCAATGTGAGTAAATAATGAAACCTATTTTTCCATTCAAATGGCTCATAGCCTTCTTTGGGGTACTGGTTGGTATTTTTTGGTTTTTTCCTTGGCTTTTTGTAAAAACTGTTATGTGGCAACAGATATTTAACCAACTGATTTCTGAAAACCTTCATGCTATTCAGCAACATTCTGTTTCGGCAGGTATGTTATTAATTATGGTGAGTTTTCTATATGGTGTATTGCATGCGCTTGGACCGGGCCATGGCAAATTTATTATTGCAAGCTATTTATCTACGCACGAAAGTGAATTGAAACAAAGTGTGAAATTAAGTTTACTTTCCTCACTTATGCAGGGTATTGTGGCAATTACCGCAACTTCTATTATTGTGGTGATTCTAAATCTCTCTTCTCGCTATTTCAAATTAAGCCAACTATGGTTGGAACGTAGTGCATTAATTTTATTACTCGGGCTTGGAATTTACTGGATTTATCAAGGAACGAGAAAATCAACAAAAGCCTTTCGTATTAAATCTGTTCAGCTGACTAATTTGCCGTTACAAAGCGCGGTCAAAATTAACCGCACTTTTAAGAAGGATTGTGGCTGCGGGCATCAACATTTACCTAACGCTGTTCAATTAAAACAAGCCAATACCAGGAAAAGCCAATTTCTTGTGATTATGAGTATTGGTTTACGCCCTTGTACCGGGGCAATTTTTGTGCTTTTTCTTGCATATATGACGGATCTTTTCATTTGGGGGATTTTTGCTACGTTGGCGATGTCAATCGGCACAGGGTTAACGCTTTCCCTTTTTGCTATTTTGGTGCGTTATGCTAAGAATATAGCAATACAATTAGGGAAGTGGTATGGGACGAAAGCATTAAATCGATATAGCGGACAGATAGTAAAAATCCTTGCGGGTAGTATTATGATTTTCTTTGCATTAACTTTACTTTACAGCACAACCTTTGAATCGATTGGTGGAGCAGTGTTGTTTGGAAGATAAAAAATAAAACCCATCAAAACGATGGGTTGAACATCTTTTGGCTGCTAATTTAGAACTCGTAAAAGGAGACAAACGAATTCTAAACCAAAAGAGAAATTGGCTCCTCCTGCTGGACTTGAACCAGCGACATATGGATTAACAGTCCACCGTTCTACCGACTGAACTAAGGAGGAATAAATTCTGTATTAGAGTGAATCAATCGGTCGCGCATTTTAATGATCAAGTAATGGTTTGTCAACGGGTAAAATAAAAAATTCAAAAAAATTTTAATGTATTTTTCTATCCACAAAGACTGTGGATAACTTTGTGGATTGAAATAAAATAAGATCCTGTAATGCCGATAAATACTGGGATTGTACAATGCAGGCTAGTAATTGATTGTAAAATAACATTTCTTTATTTATCAATTGGTTATATAAAGTCCAGCAAAAAATATAAAAAAGTTTTCAATTTTGTGAAGTTTTTCTCTTGACATCGCTAACACTGTGTAAAACTTACCTTTTTCACTCTATATGGAGTAAGAAATATGCTAGAATGACGCCAATAAAAACTCATTCAATTCTAACCGCACTTTTATGGCAGAAAAAATTAACAGTAAACCTTTTATTCTTCATTCCGATTTCAACCCTTCAGGCGATCAACCTCAAGCCATTGAAAAACTCGCTGAAAATTTAGATGACGGGCTTGCCCATCAAACACTTCTTGGGGTAACGGGATCGGGTAAAACTTTTACTATCGCCAATGTGATTGCTAAGCTTAACCGTCCTGCAATGTTGCTTGCGCCAAACAAAACTCTTGCCGCCCAGCTTTATGCGGAAATGAAGGCTTTTTTTCCCGAAAATGCCGTGGAATATTTTGTATCCTACTATGATTATTATCAACCTGAAGCCTATGTACCAAGTAGCGATACTTTTATTGAAAAAGATGCTTCCATTAACGATCAAATTGAACAAATGCGTCTTTCTGCAACCAAATCTTTTTTGGAACGCCGTGATACGATTGTGGTGGCGTCGGTTTCCGCTATTTACGGCTTAGGTGATCCGGATAGTTATTTGAAAATGATGTTGCATTTGCAACAGGGGGCGATTATCGATCAACGCCAAATTCTGGCGAAATTGGCAGAATTACAATATACACGTAACGATCAAGCTTTCCAACGGGGAACTTTCCGTGTACGTGGTGAAATTATTGATATTTTCCCGGCTGAATCTGACGACATTGCTATACGTATTGAACTATTTGATAATGAAATTGAGCGTCTAGGTTTGTTTGATCCGTTGACCGGGCATCATTTAGGCAGCGTGCCTCGTTACACGGTTTATCCGAAAACCCATTATGTGACACCGCGTGAACGCATTTTAGATGCCATTGAAAAAATCAAAGCGGAGTTAGTGCAACGCCGTGAATATTTCATCAAAGAGAATAAATTATTGGAAGAACAACGCATTAGCCAACGTACCATGTTCGACATTGAAATGATGAACGAATTGGGCTATTGCTCCGGCATTGAAAATTACTCGCGCTATCTTTCCGGTCGAAATGAAGGGGAGCCGCCGCCAACTTTATTTGACTATATGCCCTCTGATGCCATTTTGATTATTGATGAATCTCACGTTACCGTCCCACAAATCGGCGGGATGTACCGTGGTGACCGTTCGCGCAAAGAAACTTTGGTAGAGTACGGTTTCCGTTTGCCTTCCGCTTTAGACAACCGCCCGTTACGCTTTGAAGAATTTGAACGCCTTGCACCGCAAACTATTTATGTTTCCGCCACACCGGGGCCTTATGAATTAGAAAAATCCGGTGATGAAATTATCGATCAAGTGGTGCGCCCGACAGGCTTGCTTGATCCGGAAATTGAAATTCGCCCGGTTGCTATTCAGGTGGACGATTTGCTTTCCGAAGCACGCCAAAGAGCGGACAGAAATGAGCGTGTTTTAGTGACGACTCTCACCAAAAAAATGGCGGAAGATCTCACGGATTATTTGGATGAGCACGGCATTCGAGTGCGTTATCTCCACTCAGATATTGATACCGTTGAACGGGTGGAAATTATTCGCGACTTGCGTTTAGGTGAATTTGATGTGTTGGTCGGTATCAACCTATTGCGTGAAGGATTAGATATTCCGGAAGTTTCACTGGTGGCAATTTTAGATGCGGATAAAGAAGGTTTTCTGCGTTCCGAACGTTCGCTTATTCAAACGATTGGTCGTGCCGCTCGTAATCTGAAAGGAAAAGCGATTTTATATGCCGACAGCATTACGAAATCTATGGAAAAAGCTATCACGGAAACCAACCGTCGCCGTGAGAAACAAATGAAATATAATGAAGATCACGGCATTACTCCGCAAGCGTTGAACAAAAAAGTCGGTGAATTACTGGATATTGGTCAGGGTGTAACGAATAAAGGGAAAGGTAAATCTCGTGGAAAAACAGCGGCAGAACCGACCGCACTTTATAACGTACCGAAAAATGCCAAAGAATATCAGCAACAGGTCAAAAAACTGGAACAGCAAATGTACAAATTTGCGCAGGATCTGGAATTTGAAAAAGCCGCTGCCATTCGGGATCAACTTCATCAATTAAGAGAGCAATTTGTGATGAATGAGTAAGAAAAGTGCGGTTAGAATTACTGATTTTTTTCGTTAGCAATAAAATACATACAGTTAATATAAGACGTATTTCGAAGAAATATAAAAGACCTTTTAAAAGGTGAAAGAAGGCAACAAATAAAAAGTAGAATTACTGTTTTAAAAAGAAAGATTTTAATAAAAGAAATAATATCTTTACTTGGTTTAAATAAGTATAGCGAGAAGATTACATGTATTGAGGATGATCAGATTACATTAGATAATTGAAGAGAATTATATGAATGTTCTGAAAAACATAAAATAAAAGTTTTTGACATAAAAAACTTTGGACTTGATGATGTGTTAAATTTAACCAAGAATATTGATTGGAATGTAAAAGAAATAACATTTTTTGTTTTCTTTAAGGAAAGGATTCAAATGGTTTTACCAGGGGATATTTTCTTTAGGTGTAAAGATAAGATTATTAGTACATTATTTAACATAGACAGAGATATTATATTCCATAGTAAAGATTTTAAGTACGGAATTTGCTTTTTATGTGATGAATATGATGTGGGATTTTATAAATGGGAATTATAGAATCACTATTCAACTAACACATAATACAAAAAATCTCCAATACTTTTGACCGTACTCTCCAAATAGTTATATGACAAAAGGGCAAGTAAACTCGCCCTTATTATGTATGAAACTATTTATACTCTACCAAAATATCACTTTCGGTCACGCTATCACCGTAAACCGGTAATAAGGTTTTTTCGTAGGCCTGTTTTAATACGCCTTCTTTTGAAAGTTTTTCAATTTCAGCGTTGAGCCAATTTAATAAATCCGGTGCATCTTTACGAACGGCTGGGGCTATGACATCTTGATCGCCGAAACTTTTCACTCCCACGGTATAGCCCGGATTTTGTTTTACCCAAGCGAATAAGAAGGTATTGTCATTTGATAGCGCATCCCCTCTACCGTCTCGTAAAGCCTCAAAAGTTTCCGTGTTTTGTTCAAATTTCAATAATTTGATATTCGGATAATTTTTTGTGAAGAAAATATCCGCCGTGGTGCCTTTATCAACGATGAGTGTTTTGTCTTTTAATTGCTCAAGATCCGTAATGACTTCACCATTTTTTGAAACTACGCCAAGAGCCACTTTCATATAAGGATTAGCAAAATCGACGACTTCTTTTCGTGCTGCGGTTACGGTGAAATTGGCAAGGATAATATCCACTTTTTGGGAAAGTAAATATTCCGCACGGTTTGCAGCATCCACCAATACAAATTCAGCTTTATTTTCATCACCTAAGAGATCTTTGGTGATGGCTTTGCCGATTTCCACATCGAAACCTTGGCTTTTACCTTGGGCATCTACATAGCCGAAAGGCGGTTTATCGCTGAATACACCAATACGGATTTTGTCGGCTTGTTTCAACCGCTCAATGGTTGAGGCTGGTTGTGAATCCTCTTTATTTGGTGTATTGTCATTGCAGGCGGCAAGCCCCAGAGCTAAGGTCGCAGTGGCAAAAAGTGCGGTTAAATTTTTAAATGTTTTCTTCATAGTTTATTCCTCTCGGTTCATAGTTTAAGATGTTTAAAAATGTTTTCGCCCGATCTGTGGTAGGATTGGTGAAAAAATCTTCCGGTTTGGCTTGCTCGATAATTTGCCCTTTATCCATAAAAACAATGCGATTTGCCACTTGGCGGGCGAAACCCATTTCGTGGGTCACGATCAACATGGTCATGCCTTCTTTGGCAAGCCCTAAAATCACATCAAGTACTTCGCGTACCATTTCTGGATCGAGAGCTGCCGTAACTTCGTCAAACAGCATAATCTCAGGATTCATACAAAGCGCACGCACAATAGCGATCCGCTGTTTTTGCCCGCCAGAAAGCTCACGAGGGTAGGCGTTTTTTCGATCAAATAATCCTACGCGTTTTAATAATTTATCCGCTTGTTTTTCGGCTTCCGCCCGATCACGTTTTTGAACCTTTAAAGGCCCGAGTAAAATATTGTCTATCACGGATAAATGGGCAAATAATTCATAGCTTTGGAATACCATCCCAATACGTTGACGTGCATTGATCCAACTTATTTCTTTGCCAAGCTCGCCGACATTTTGGAGCAATAATTGACCGCTCTTTATGGGCTCTAAACCGTTTAATGTGCGAAGTAATGTGCTTTTCCCACAGCCGGACGGGCCTAAAATCACCACCACTTCGCCTTTTTCTATGGAAAGATTAATACCCTTTAATGCTTCAACTTCACCATAGTTTTTAACAAGATTTTTTATTTCTAATAATGCCATAGGTATTCCTTTAGCTTTCCCAACGAGTTTCTAAATAACGGGAAAATAATGAGAGCGGATAACAGATCATAAAATAGAGAAAGAAAATGATCCCATAGATCCAAAGTGCCGCCGATTGATTGCTAAAAAGTGAATGTTCAATAATTTGCTGACCCACTTTAATCACTTCTATTACACCGATTAACATCGCAAGGGAACTGGTTTTTACCATTCTGGTGAAAAGGTTAATAGCACTTGGGGTCACACGTTTTAGACTTTGTGGTAGCAAAACATAAATGAAGGTTTGAAAAGGCGTTAAACCTAAAGCGTAAGCGGATTCAACCTGATGTTTTTCAATGGAGGTTAACGCGCCACGCACGAGATCGCCCATTTCTGCACTACCCCAAAAAATAAACACCCAAATACAGACAGTTATGGCGTCTAAATGTATACCAAACCATTTTGCCAATCCAAAATAGGTGATAAATAGTAGAACGAGCAAAGGGATGATGCGGACAAATTCTAAATAAACTTGGCAAATAGCTTTAATTACAACATTTTTACTTATCATCACCACACCTAAAATTACTCCCAAAAGACAGGCAAAAAAGACGGAAATGAAAGCAATTTCAGCCGTTACCCAAAGGCCGTTTAAAAGTCTGCTGAGATTATTGCCTTGGAATAATAATTCAAACCCCATATTTTGCTCTCCGAGTGCGCTGTTCTAAATAACGAGTAAAAATTGAAATAGGTAGCAAAATAATTAAATAAAACACCACTAATAAAAATAAGGCTTCGTTAGTTTTATAGTCCATTCCGATAATTTCTTTTGCCATAAACATCAGTTCTGCCACCGCAACGGCACTAATGACAGAGGTTTCTTTCATTAAAAACAGACAATTTGCTCCTATTGCAGGTATAGAAATCGCTAATGCCTGTGGAAAAATGACATAACGAAAAGCTTGAAACGGTGTTAAACCAATACTGAGCGCAGACTCGATCTGACCTTTGGAAACAGCCTCTAAACCGCCACGAACCGCTTCTGCCATATAGCTTCCGCCCAAAAAGGTTAAGCCAATTACACCACAAGTAAAACCGTCTAATTTAATGCCAACTTTTGAAAGCCCAAAGTAAAGGAAGAAAACTTGAATCAATAATGGGGTATTGCGTGAAAGTTCAATATAACTTTTTACCAACCAATTTAATGCCTTAAAGTTATAACTGTTGATGACTGCACAAATTGTCCCAATAATAAATGAGAATAAAATCCCCCAAAATGAGAGGGCAAGCGTTATCAATGTTGCATCGACAAAGCGTGGTAACACGCTGATAATGTAATCCCAATTCATTTCTTCTTTCATCATATAATTGTTTTCATGACCATATGGTAGAGAAGATTTTTCTTATCGGGAAAGAATTGAAACGAATTAGTTATAATGGAATGGAATAAATGAATTCTTGATATTGAGATTAAATGTTAGTTATTTTGAATAAAAAAAACGCCTATTTGTGGGGAAATAGGCGGAATGTGGAGTGATTATCATGAAGGTGTATCTAGCTAGAGATACAACCGGTTGTTGTTAGAATGGCTACATGATAATTGTTCTCAAAAAACCTGTCAACAAATAAATGAAAATAATTCTCAAATTTTTTATTTGATATAAGCTACGGATTTAGTCAATGAAAGTGCGGTAGGAACTTCCCTTAAAATTTCAAATTCACCGGCGTAAGCATAGGCTTCAACACCTTGTTCTATTGCGTCTTTTAATAATCGATCATAGTCAGGATCGATATATTCGGCAATTTTAAAACGATCAAACCCATTGTGCAGACCTGCAAATAATACTACGGCACGATGTCCTTGTTTTTTCATTGCCAATAATTCTCGCACGTGTTTTTGCCCTCGTGTCGTGACGGCATCAGGAAACATACCGAGATTGCCTTTTACCAAAGTGATAGATTTTACTTCCACATAGCAATCGGGAAGTCCTTCGCTTTTTAGCAAAAAATCAATACGGCTATTTTCTTCACCGTATTTGACTTCCGGATAGATTTCATCATACATCGCTAATTCTTTGATTTGCTTGTTTTTTAATGCTTCAAATACAAGTTGATTGGAGCGATGGGTGTTAATACAGCAAAGTTGTCCGTTGGCAAGTTGGGTAAGTTCCCATGAGTTGGGATATTTCCTTGTTTGGCTATCGGAATGAGAGTACCAGACGGTATCGCCTTTTTCTCCGCAGCCTGTCATCGCACCGGTGTTAGCGCAGTGAATAGTCATTATTTTGCCGTCAGGTAATTCAATATCGGCGAGAAAACGTTTGTAGCGGCGGATTAGTTTTGCAGATTGGAGCGCGGGAAGTTTCATAATATTCCTTATTAAAGTGCGGTTGAAATTTAATTGTTTTTTTATCGAATGAGATGATGAATTGGAAGATTTCCACGCATTTGTTTACGATAGTTCACTGGGGAAAGTCCGGTATATTTTTGAAAATTTTCGTAAAAACGACTTAAAGAATTAAAACCTGCTGTGAGTGAAATATCGAGCATAGTTTTATCGGTATCGGTTAGTAATGCCTTGGCGTGGTTAATCCTCATCATTGTAATATACTGCTTGATAGTTAGTTGCATTACGCGTTGAAATAATCCCATGGCATAGTTGGTATTCAACCCGACCGCATCGGCGACTTGGGATACGGTGAGGGCTTGATTAAAGTGACTACCGATATAGTTAAGCATTTGAATCACATAATATTGGGTATGGCGTGAGGATTTACCGTTCATGTGATTTTCATAATTTGTCTTTAATAAAAGCTCCCAACCGTCAAGTTCTAGGCGTTTTAACAGTAATTGCACTTCACTATAGACTAATTGGTTACGATTCTTGTCATCTTTTGTCAGCTCGTTCTCCCAGCGCATAATTTCAAACGTGCCGGCGAGTGCCGGGTTTTTCGATTGAATGACGATCCCATGAGTGATGTGAGTGACCAACTTATCGGTTAATTGCCAAGAAAGAAACTGATGAACAGGAATATCAATCACCGCCATTTCAGTACAGTTTTTACGATTCACCAAACTATGAGGAATGGCGGCCCAGAAAACAGCAATGTGATTTTTTTTAATAGTAATTTGTGAACCGTTGTAGAAATATGTTATGTCGCCGTTAAAGGGGATGTTGATTTCAATATGCCCGTGCCAATGATGGGCCGGCATATTCAAGGGCGGTCGCCAAAGTTTTACACGTAGTGATTGTTTTTTTAAAGGTAAGGAGAGAGGGCTGGTTGTTTTACTACCAAGGGCGTTTTCCGGATCAAAATAATCCAACATTATATCTTCAGATTGCATTCATTACCTACGAAATCTTACCAACTAAAAGAGCGGTCAAATTATAACGAATTTTTTTATAAATTCCTATTTTCCTAGAAATTTTTCCTGAAAATTCATTTTTTAACATAGCGATCTCATAAAGTGAGTTTTTAGGAATTTTGTATAAAGAAATGGTATAGAAAAGCCATTTTCATTTTGTCATGATGAGGCTATTAAACTCACTGAAAGGAGGTACTCATTATGAGTTTATCAATGAAAACCAAGATCAGCTTTGGATTGGGTGCTTACGGTAAAGATTTTGCCATCGGTATTGTGTATATGTATTTAATGTATTATTACACAGATGTGTTGGGCGTATCTGGTGCGATTGTCGGCACTATTTTTATGGTTGCCCGTGTGTGGGATGCATTAAACGATCCTATTATGGGGTGGATTGTCAATAATACACGATCTCGCTGGGGAAAATTTAAACCCTGGATTTTGATTGGCACGATTCTTAACTCAATTTCACTTTTTTCTCTTTTTTGCGCGGATTATTTTTCCGGCACTGCACTTGTCGTGTACATTGCGGTTACCTATATCCTCTGGGGGATGACCTATACCTTAATGGATATACCGTTTTGGTCGCTTACACCGACGTTAACCCTTGACCAACGGGAACGTGAAGAACTTGTGCCCTATCCCCGTTTCTTTGCCAGTCTTGCCGGTTTTGTGACTGCCGGTGTGTGTATGCCGTTTGTCGATGCAGTAGGCGGTGATGATAAAGGTTTTGGTTTCAGAATATTTACATTAGTGATTATCGCTTTCTTCGTGGCTTCGACGATTATCACTTTAATTAATGTCAAAGAAAAATATTCTTTAGATGCGATTGAAAGCGGTGAAGCACAGAAAAAGGTACCGTTAAAAACCCTCATATCGCTTATTCCACGTAACGATCAGCTTTCAAGTTTGCTTGTAATGGCACTTTGTTACAACATTGCAGGCAATATCATTTCAGGTTTCGCCATTTATTATTTCACCTATGTGGTGGGTGATAAAGAAATGTTCCCATACTATATGTCTTATGCAGGTATTGCCAATCTTGCCGTCATTATTTTATTCGCCCGTTTGGCAAAACTTTTCTCACGCCGTATGTTGTGGATTAGTATTTCTGTCAGCTCCATTGTTAGTTGTGCAATCTTGGCTTATACCGGTATTACCGAACATCACAGTATTTTCCTAATTATTCTTGCCGGTATTTTTATGCAGATCGGTAGCGCATTGTTCTGGACATTACAGGTTATCATGGTGGCGGATACCGTAGATTACGGCGAATACAAGCTCGGTATTCGTTCCGAAAGTATCGCCTATGCGGTACAAACTATGGTAGTAAAAGCCGGTTCCGCCGTTTCTGCGTTTTTAATCGGAGTATTATTAACCGCCATTGATTATGTACCTAATGTAGCACAAAGTGAAAGTACCTTGTTTTATATGAAAGTGATCATGCTAGGCTTACCGATTTTCTTCTATGCCGTGAAATTGTTTGTCTATTTCCGTTATTACAAACTTCACGGTGATTTACTTGCCAAAGTCAACATCACCTTATTAGATAAATATCGTAAAGTTGAAACAAAATACTAAGAGGAGAGTTTTATGAGTTCACAATTAGTTCGCTTACAAAGCAAAGAGACTGATTTAATTTTACGCACGGAACCGGCAGAGATTCTCTATTTTGGTAAACGCCTTGAATTAGATGAAATTACCGAAGCGGATGTGATGAGTATTGAACGCGGTGTGGCAAACGGCAGTCTTGATGTGGATACGCCAATTACCCTCGCAGCCGAGAACGGTAGAGGCTATTTTGGTGTTTCAAGCGTAGAAGGGCATCGCAATGGCTATGATTGGGCACCGGTATTTATTACCAAAAACGTGACGCAAACCAACCGCACTTTAGTGTTAGAAATGGAAGACAGCATCGCTAAACTGGCTTTTAAGGCAGAAATTGAAACCGATGAAAATGGAGTGTTTAAATTCCGTCATACTTTAACCAACTTAGGCAAAGGCGAATTTACCGTAAATCGTCTCGCTGTTACCTTGCCGGTGCCGGAGTATGCAGATGAAGTATTAAGTTTCTACGGGCGCTGGTGTCGTGAATTGCACGAAAATCGAGTATCACTTAAACACGGTGCATTTATCCAAGAAAATCGCCATGGACGTACATCTCACGAATATGCCCCTAATCTGGTTTTAGGGATGCCTCATTTTAGTCAGCAACAGGGTAAAGTGTGGGGATTTCACTTGGCATGGTCGGGAAATCACCGTATTCGTGCGGATGTATTGATTGATGGCCGCCGTTTCGCCCAATTAGAAAATCTTTATTTACCGGGAGAAATTCAACTTAAACAAGGCGAAAGCCATAGCACACCTTGGGTTTATGCGGTGTATTCGGAAGACGGACTAAACGGAATGTCGCACCAATTTCACGCCCATGTTCGCCAACATATTTTACATTTTGCTTATCCTGTGCGTCCGGTGCATTTAAATATTTGGGAAGGCGTTACTTTTGATCATCATCCTCAACATATCATTGCGATGGCGGAGAAAGCGGCGGAAATGGGCGTGGAGCGCTTTATCATTGATGATGGTTGGTTCATTGGACGTAATGACGATTTTGGCGGTTTAGGCGATTGGTATTTGGATGAAGAAAAATACCCGAACGGTTTAAATGAAGTCATTAACGCTGTGAAAAAACTGGGTATGCAATTTGGTATTTGGGTAGAATTGGAAATGATCAATAAACCAACCAAGTTGTATCAAACCCACCCCGATTGGTTATTACAATTAGAGGGCTATGATCAACCGGAAGAACGCCATCAATATGCATTGGATCTCACTAAACGGGAAGTATTTGATTATTTGTTAGAGCGTATGAATTGGTTACTTGGTAGTCACGCGATTGATTATATTAAATGGGATCACAATCGTCGTCTTGTCCAACCGGGGAGCCGAGGACGTGCTGCCGTAGTGGAACAAACTCAAGCAGCTTATCGTCTATTTGATGAATTGCAAAAACGGTATCCGCATGTTGAAATTGAAAGTTGTTCATCAGGTGGTGCGCGTATCGACTATGAGATTTTGAAACGTTCGCAGCGTTTTTGGGCATCGGATAATATTGATGCTTACACCCGCCAACAAATTCACCGCGGGATGAGTTATTTTTATCCGCCTGAAGTAATGGGGGCGCACATTGGCGGTTCGCCTTGTCAAACTACGCAGCGTCGCTTTTCCATTGATTATCGGGGGTTAACCGCATTATTCGGGCATATGGGAGTAGAGCTTGATCCGGTGAAAGAAAGTGAGGCGGAATGTAGCGGTTTTGCAAAATATATCGCCTTGCACAAACAACTTCGTCCATTATTGCACGGCGGTGATGTATTCCGTCTTGATTATCACGATGATAAAACGCTTCTTCACGGCGTAGTGGCAAAAGATAAATCGCAAGCCGTAGTGCTTGTGAGCCAACTTGATATGCCTGATTACAAGCAAATGGGGAAACTCCGATTGCCTTACTTGCAAGCCAATGGTAATTATCAAGTCAGTGTACTTTCTATTCCGAATTATATTGTTGAAGGGCGAGCGGGGCATTTAATGAAAGTTTTCCCACAATGGTTGCGTGATTGCTTTGATGGAAAAATAGTCTCTATCCGTGGCGAATGGCTTGCTAATGCAGGTTTAACTATTCCTGTGTTAGATCCGCAAAGTGCGATGTTACTTGAATTTAGAAAATTATAGATAATGAAAAGTGCGGTCAATTTTGACCGCACTTTTTTATCCTGAAAGAATTTTTATCGTTGAATCAAATATCTCAACTTCGTTCCATCTTGTTCAACGCTAAGGAGCGTATAACCGTGGTTTTTGGTATCTACGGGAATATTATTGATGGATTGAGCGCAATCACTTAATAATTCCAGAATCTCACCTTTTTGTAATTGTGGCATGGTTTCAAGCATTGCAATCGCCGGATAAGGACAAGGTTCGCCTAAGGTATCTAATGTATAATCCGGGGTGATGTATTTCGGATCTTTATCTAATTTTTGAACAACGATAAATGCCATAATGATTTCCTTTTGTAATGAATAAGAATTAACAACCGCAAGATGGTTGTGTCGCTGTAATTTTTGCTTTGGCTTTTGCAAGGAACTGACGCTCCCACCAAACCACCGTAACTAAACAGACAATTAATAAACCGTAATTTACTAATAAACCGCCTACCGGGCCGAAAGATTTAAGTAGGTTCAATTTTTCGTAATCTAAGGCGAGAGCAGGGGCGATGTCGTCCCAAACGTAAGCAAGATAAGTAGAACCGATGACATTACCTAATCCGACCCACATAAAATGAACTTGCCCCTCCATGGCGCGATACATCCAACCGGTTTCACAGCCGCCGGCCAACACGATACCAAAGCCGAATAATAATCCGCCGATAATCGCGTTTGGACCCGCCCACATAATTTTTGGCGAAATGCCCAATTGAATGTAGGAGAAAACACCGATAGTTCCCACAATAATTCCGAAAATAATGGCTTTTGCCATATAAGCACGACCGGTTACCCAGAGATCACGGAAAGCGGAGGTAAAGCAAATTTGCGCGCGTTCGATTAATAAACCGAATACTAAGCCGCAAAACATAGCGAACCCCAGTTTAATGGAATATGTCATCACATAAAGTGATGTAATGAGATAGGCAAAGAAAATCAGCATACCGATCCAAAAACGGCGGGAGGCTTGTTTAGGATCGGTTTCTTTTAATTTTGCCGCCCCTTTTTTTAATGCTAATTTCACGCGGAATATTGGGAGTAAGGTCACTTTTACTCCGATATAAGTCCCAAGTGCGGTAGCAATGGTAAAGAACCAAGCGTGGACAGAGAATTGCGGAATACCGGTGAAAAGCGAGGCAAGGTTACACCCCATGGCGAGGCGAGCGCCGAAACCGGCTAATGCTCCGCCAATTAAGGCTTGAGCAATACGGCGTTTGTACGGTTGATTGCGCCATTTGATGTTATTTGTCCAAAGTGCTGCGGAAATACAGCCGGCGAACATTCCTAAAATCATCACACCGTCAATACGGGTAAAAATGCTTCCTTCCATTCCAATGATTTTATAATAGCTCCATTCGCTCAGATCCACACCAAATGTTTGTAAGGCGTGCCCTCCCCAACGGGTAAATTCTCCCGTTACGGCCCAATAAGTACCGGTTACGCCGAAATAATAAGCGGAAAGCAAACCTGCTGCGATTACCGCAGTAATAGGATTCCAATATTTAATCAGATAGTTTTGTTTGAATTGTTGCCAAATCTCTAACATAGCTCTTAAACCTCTAAGAAAGTTAATGATTTGCAAGCAAAGGTATATGATGAAAAATAGAATTGAGTATACAATCAGATTTGTTCATTTCCTATACACAAACTTGCGATATATGAATGAATATGCGGTTAAAGCGGTTAGAGTATAAACAAAAATATGGTAGAAACAAAGGGAATTAATATTTTTGTCACGTTCTTGTCATTTTTATCGGTTATTTTTTGCATTCAAAATGCAACAATGAAAATAGGGGTAATGACAATGACTGATAACAATCGTTTTCTTTGTCGAGAAATGAGTTTACTAGCCTTTAATCGTCGGGTTCTAGCACAGGCGCAAGATCCGAATACGCCATTATTGGAAAGATTACGTTTTCTTTGTATTGTTTCATCAAATTTAGATGAATTCTTTGAAGTTCGGATTGCAAGTTTAAAACGTGAAAGCAAATTGAGTCCTTATACACTATTAGACAGTGGCAGAACGGCAGAAGAAGCAATAGCTTTTGCTTCAAAAGAAGCCCGTGCTTTAATTAGTGAGCAATATGCTTTATTTAATAATGTGCTTGAGCCAGCGTTGGCAAAAGAAGGAATTCATTTTTATCGCCGTTCCAGTTGGACAGAGGCACAACGTGAATGGGTCAGTCAATACTTTGATCGTGAATTATTACCTATATTAACGCCTATAGGGCTTGATCCTTCTCATCCTTTTCCACGTTTATTGAATAAATCACTTAATTTTGCAGTGGAACTTGACGGCAATGATGCTTTTGGCAGACCTTCCAGTATGGCAATCGTACAAGCTCCACGAATTTTGCCCCGAGTGGTAAAAATGCCGTCAGATATTTGCCAAGGAGAGAACGGTTTTGTTTTTCTTTCTTCTATTTTGCATTTTAACGTACATAAATTATTTTTAGGAATGACGGTTAAAGGCTGTCATCAATTTCGCCTTACCCGAGACAGTGATCTGAGTGTGGAATCGGATAGAGATCAGCTGGACAACTTACGCACTGCAATACAAAGTGAGTTACATTATCGCGAATACGGTGACGGCGTACGTTTAGAAGTTGCGGATCTTTGTCCGGCACATATTTACGATTTTTTACTGGCACAATTTAAGCTCGGCACGAATGAACTTTATCGCGTGAAAGGTCCGGTTAATCTTATTCGTTTGAATGCTATTCCCGATTTAGTCGACAGACCTGATTTAAAATTTCCTCCGGTTACTCCTAGCCCTCTATTCAAGAAAACAAAAATTGATTCGATTTTGAATCATGTCAGGCAAGCCCCTATCTTATTGCATCACCCTTATCAGTCGTTTGAGCCGGTGGTTCAAATGATTAGCGAAGCCGCAAATGATCCGGCGGTATTGGCAATTAAGATGACGATTTATCGCACGGGTAGTCGTTCAGAACTAGTTAATGCCTTGATGAAGGCCGCACTTTCAGGCAAACAGGTTACTGTTGTTGTTGAATTAATGGCGCGTTTTGATGAAGCTAATAATGTTAACTGGGCGCAGCAACTTGAAAATGCAGGAGCTCACGTTGTTTATGGTGTTTTTGGTTATAAAGTACATGCCAAAATGGTATTAATTATCCGGCGTGAAAAAGGTTTACTTAAACGTTATGCCCATTTAGGCACAGGGAATTACCATCAAGGAACATCCCGTATTTATACGGATTTTGGTTTAATCACCGCCGATGAACAAATCACCGATGACGTTAACACCTTATTTATGGAAATTACAGGATTAGGTCGGCCGGTAAAATTAAACAAACTTTATCAAAGTCCCTTCACTTTACATCAATCAGTTTTGTCCCATATCAAGCAAGAAACTCGGAATGCACAAGAGGGCCGAACGGGGCGAATTATCGCAAAA
The DNA here is from genome assembly GCF_001999335.1 of Rodentibacter sp. Ppn85. Lineage (GTDB taxonomy): Bacteria > Pseudomonadota > Gammaproteobacteria > Enterobacterales > Pasteurellaceae > Rodentibacter. The sequence goes on from NZ_MLHS01000056.1 coordinate 16,559, forward strand.
ATGAATTCATTGGTCGATACCGGTGTTATTGAGGCTTTATACGAAGCCAGTCAGGCCGGTGTGCAAATTGATTTAATTGTTCGAGGAATGTGTACATTGCGTCCCGGTGTAGAAGGGCTTTCTGAGAATATTCGCGTACGATCTATTGTGGGTCGTCAACTTGAACACTCTCGAGTTTATTACTTCTATAACAATGGTGCGGAAAATACTTATATTTCAAGTGCCGACTGGATGGGGCGTAATTTTTTCCGCCGTATTGAAACGGCAACGCCGATTGAATCTTCAGGAGTTAAAGCCCGTGTTATTGAAGAAAGTCTCACCATGGCGTTAAAAGATAATACGAAAGCATGGGAAATGTTGCCTGATGGCAGTTATAAACAAATTGTTCCGGCAGAAAACGAAGCACCTTTTAGCTTACAAAATGCTTTATGGGAAAAATACGGGCAAGCTTTATAGATTCAAAATCCCCTTGTCTCATGAAAGTATAGGTAGCGAATAATTTATCTTTCAAACATATCTTGCTAGTAAGTAAAAATCCACCTTCTGCGAAAGTGGATTTTTAGTTTTAATGACGGCAGATATAAAGTGAGGTTAATTTTATGCGAGTTTTTTATTGCCAACTAAAAACCATCTTCATAAAAAGGTATTTTTTACTTTCATTTTAGTAAGGCTAGATTTATAAAGTATTGTGTATTTTAAAAATAATTTTATCAAAATGCAGGTATTGGTCTGAAAATGAAATATGCCTAATTCGACGGAGAAATACAAAACCAAATTATTGATCGAGTATTAAATCGTACTACCCAATAAGATCATCATAATGCTACTCGGTTCATGCTTTGGAGTCTTTGATATAAACCGATAAGTTCTGTGGCGGAAGGTGCTTATCAAGATATACTTTGTTTAGAAAACGTAAGGAGTAATCTCTTATTTGCCTATGGTAAAAGTATTGGTGTGGAAATTCGTGTAAATGGCTAAATTTTGTTGCATAAAATGTGCAGATACTATAGAATCCGTGCGTTTTTGCTCGTTTTACTCGGGTAATAAAATTTGGAATCTTTTGTGTCTTACAGAGGATTTTTGCATAAATCAATAGAAGGAATACGATTATTAAAACTGTGAGAAAAGCACCGGCAGTAAATCGCCCGAATCGCATTAATGATGAAATTCGCGTAAAAGAAGTTCGTTTAATTGACCAAGATGGTGAACAACTAGGGATAGTTCCTATTCAACAAGCCTTAGAAATGGCGGAGCAGGTGGAGCTTGATCTCGTTGAAATCAGTCCGAATGCAGAGCCGCCGGTTTGCCGTATTATGAATTACGGTAAATTCCTTTACGAAAAGAGTAAAACCGCAAAAGAGCAAAAGAAAAAACAAAAAGTCGTCCAAGTTAAGGAAATTAAATTCCGTCCCGGTACTGACGAAGGCGATTATCAAGTTAAATTACGTAGCCTTATTCGCTTTTTAGAAGATGGCGATAAAGCCAAAATTACCGTGCGTTTCCGTGGGCGTGAAATGGCACATCAAGAGATCGGGTTAGATGTGTTGGAACGTGTGAAAAATGATTTGGCTGACATTTCTGTTGTGGAATCGGCACCGGGTAAGTTGGAAGGTCGTCAAGCCGTGATGGTGTTGGCACCGAAGAAAAAATAAGAATTTTTTATTGAGATGTTCATTTCAATAAAAATCTTTTCACTTAGGTGAAAAGTCACTGTATGTTGGGCACACTACGCAGCCTAACTACTTTGGAAAAAGGCAATTTGCCTTAATAGAGGAAATAATCAGTGCCTCCAAGTAACTTTTTAGTTCGCCTGATTATGTTGTTTTAAACGAAAAATGCGGAGTTATTTTAACAATGCCTAAAATCAAAACAGTACGCGGCGCAGCTAAGCGCTTCAAAAAAACTGCTTCCGGCGGTTTCAAGCGTAAACAATCTCACTTACGTCATATTTTGACTAAAAAATCAACTAAACGTAAACGTCATTTACGTCATAAATCCATGGTTGCGAAAGCAGACCAAGTTTTAGTCGTGGCTTGCTTACCATACGCATAAGCCGTTATTTAAGCAAAACGTACGATTTAGTTCATTTTAGAAAAATATACATAGGAGATTAAATAATGGCTCGTGTAAAACGTGGTGTTATTGCAAGAGCACGCCATAAGAAAGTTCTTAAGGCTGCTAAAGGTTATTATGGTGCACGTTCACGCGTGTATCGCGTTGCTTTCCAAGCGGTGATCAAAGCCGGTCAATACGCATATCGTGACCGTCGTCAACGTAAACGTCAATTCCGTCAATTATGGATTGCACGTATCAATGCGGCGGCTCGCCAAAACGGTTTATCTTACAGCAAATTTATCAACGGCTTGAAAAAAGCGTCTGTTGAAATCGACCGTAAGATCCTTGCCGATATCGCGGTATTTGACAAAGTGGCTTTCGCTGCATTAGTTGAGAAAGCAAAATCTGCACTTTAATTTTTTAAAGTTTAGATAATGAGGGCGCTGAAAAGCGTCCTTTTTTCTTATATTCATTTTCATCTTTTCGCTTTTCCCTGCAAACCGTATAAAATAGTGCGGTCAGTTTTAGTTAAATTTTTACGAGGTTATTGTGGCATTAATTAGCTTAACGAATGGCTATCTTTCTTTTAGTGATGTTCCACTGTTGGATCATAGCGAGCTCCATATTGAGCCTAACGAGCGTGTTTGTTTGGTCGGGCGAAATGGCGCTGGTAAATCAACATTACTCAAAATTATTGCAGGTGATGTCTTGTTGGATGATGGCAATATTCAATATGAAAAAGATTTAGTGATATCCCGTCTTGAACAGGATCCGCCTCGTAATGCGGAAGGTAACGTGTTTGATTATGTGGCGGAAGGTATCGATCATATAACGGATTTATTAAAAGAATATCACCGTATTTCCATTCAATTGGAAGAAAATTATAGCGATCAAATTTTGAATCAATTTGAACAAATTCAGGCAAAGTTAGAGCACGCCGACGGCTGGCGGTTTGAAAATAAAATCAAAGAAGTTCTGCTCAAACTGGGATTAGATCCTAACACAAAATTGACCGCACTTTCTGGCGGTTGGTTGCGTAAAGCGGCTTTAGCTCGTGCTTTAGTATGCGCTCCGGATGTGTTGTTACTTGACGAACCGACCAACCACTTGGATGTGGAAGCGATTGAATGGCTGGAAAATTTCCTCTTAGAGTTTAACGGTAGTATTGTTTTTATTTCCCATGATCGTTCTTTTATTCGCAAAATGGCGACCCGTATTGTTGATTTAGATCGCGGACAGCTGGTTTCTTATCCGGGGAATTATGATTTATATCTCACTACAAAAGAAGAAAATTTACGTGTAGAAGCACTTCAAAATGAATTATTCGATAAAAGATTAGCGCAAGAAGAAGTATGGATTCGCCAGGGGATAAAAGCACGCCGTACACGTAATGAAGGACGAGTGAGAGCATTAAAAGCAATGCGTGAAGAGCGCCGCCAACGCCGCGAGGTGCTGGGAACGGCAAAATTACAACTTGATACTTCAAGTCGTTCCGGAAAAATCGTGTTTGAAATGGAAAACGTGAGTTATGAGGTGGCGGGTAAGACATTATTAAAGGATTTCAGCACAACCATTTTGAGAGGCGATAAGATTGCATTAGTGGGGGCAAATGGCTGTGGTAAAACCACTTTTATTAAATTACTACTCGGTGAAATTCAACCGACAGGTGGAAAAATTCGTACGGGGACAAAATTAGAGATAGCCTATTTTGACCAATACCGTTCGGATCTTGATCTGGAAAAAACGGTCATGGATAACGTTGCCGACGGTAAGCAAGATATTGAAGTGAACGGTGTAAAACGCCATGTACTGGGTTATTTACAAGATTTCTTATTTCCGCCTAAACGGGCAATGACACCGGTGAAAGCCTTATCAGGTGGGGAGCGTAATCGCTTATTATTGGCGAAACTGTTGCTTAAACCGAATAATTTGCTGATTCTTGATGAACCTACCAATGATTTAGATGTGGAAACCTTAGAATTACTCGAAGAAATTTTGACGGATTATCAGGGCACATTATTGATCGTGAGCCACGACCGTCAATTTATTGATAATACCGCTACCGAATGCTATTTGTTTGAAGGAGATGGCGTAGTCAATAAATATGTAGGCGGTTTCTTTGATGCAAAACTGCAGCAAGCAAATTTTTGGGCAGCTAAAGCCGAACAAGAGATGACGAAGAAATTGTCAGCTAAGCCACAAGAAAATACCGTCAAAACCGACCGCACTTCTAATAAGTCAAAGTCCGTTAAATTATCCTATAAGGAACAGCGGGAATTAGAACAACTACCGCAGCAATTGGAAGAATTAGAGGAAAAATTGACCGCACTTCAAGCGGAGGTCGGCGAATCTACGTTTTTCCAACAATCACATGAAATTACCGATGCCAAACTAAAGGAGTTGGCTGATATTGAATCCCTGCTTGAGCAAACATTCTTGCGTTGGGAAGAATTGGAAGAGAAAAAAGCGATTGCAGAAAGCAAGTAACAAAGAAAAACCGAGCATTGGCTCGGTTTTTTTGTGGATTAAAATAAGTTACTGATGAAAATTACGATAATAATCACAGGTACAACAAATTTTACATAGTTAAACCAAATTTTGCTGAAAGTCGAATCAGGTGTTTGAGAGAGTTCTTTTCTGGCTTCATCTTTTAATACAAAACCAACGAAAATTGCACAACCTAATGCGGTGAGCATAAATAAAATATTGCCACTTGCATAATCATAGAAATCAAAAATACTTTTACCGAAAATAGTAACGTCCTTCCAAAGATTATCACCCAGAATGGCCGGAATGTTGCCCGCGAGAAAAATTCCGCCTAAGGTTAAAATGATCGCTTTGCTACGGCGCATACGAAGTTTTTCCTGTAATGCGGTAATAATGACTTCGTAAATGGTAATAGACGTCGTGAGAGCGGCGATTAATAATAAGCTAAAGAAAATGACGGCAAAGAATTTTCCCGCCCATAAATGGGAAAAAACAATCGGTAAGCTTTGGAAAACTAGAGTTGGGCCGGCATTGGGTTCGATACCAAAAGTGAATAATGAAGGAAAGATCATAAAACCGGCAAGTACCGCAATGATGGTATTGGTAAAACCGGTAATTACGGCTGTGTGAATGAGGTTTTCTTCTTTATCAAGATAACTTGAAAGTGTAATTAAAACACCAAAGCCAAGGCTTAACGCAAAGAACACTTGCCCTAATACAAAAATGAAAAGTTGAGGGGTAATTTTACTAAAGTCAGGTTTTAAATAGAAAGTAACCCCTTCCATTGCACCCGGCAAGGTAATATTACGGATCACCATGCCGATTAAGAAAATAAACAGTAACGGCATTAAATATTTGACCGAACGTTCAATACCGCCAATGATGCCTTTTGCCAAAATAATGTAATTGACAATGACAAAAAGGAAGGTATAAAACATAATTTCATAAGGGCTATTGCCGATGTGAAGATCATAGAAGTTTTTTGCTATATCTTTTGTAATTGGTGTTGAAATATCAAGGGTACCGCTGATTAAGTTTACAATATAAGAAATAACCCAGCCGCCCAGTACCATGTAATAAGCCATAATACCAAATGCACCGAGTAACCCCATATAACCGATGATCTTCCAATATTTTGAAATGTGTTTACCTTTATCTAGAATTTTATCGCCAAAAGCATCAATGGAGTTTACCCGTAAACGGCGACCAATCACATTTTCCACTAAAATCATTGGAATTCCGATAACAATCATGGCAAGGCAAAAAAGCAGTACATAAGCGCCGCCGCCATGTTCACCGACAAGATAAGGGAATCGCCAAGTTGCACCGAAACCAACGGTTGCACCGGCAACGGTCATTACATAAGTCAGCCGGCTAGACCAAGTTTGACGTTGTTGTTTATTTGTTGTCATTGTCTTTCCTATTAATAAAAGTGCGGTCAAAAAATAAATTGTTCTTAATATTCGGTTTTTTCTTTATATTCGCAGAGATCCTCAATAATACAGGAACCGCAACGGGGCTTTCTTGCAACACAAGTATAACGACCGTGTAAGATCAGCCAATGATGCACATCTACTTTAAATTCATCGGGTACCACTTTTAAGAGTTTTTCTTCTACTTTAACAACATCTTTACCCGGTGCAAAATTAGTGCGATTACATACGCGAAATATATGGGTATCGACCGCAATAGTAGGATGACCAAAGGCAGTATTTAATACCACATTAGCTGTTTTCCGTCCAACGCCGGCAAGTGCTTCTAAGGCTTCACTATTTTCCGGGATTTCACTGTTGTGTTTTTCGAGGAGATCACGGCAGGTTTTAATGATGTTTTCCGCTTTACTATTATAAAGTCCGATCGTTTTAATGTAGCTTTTTAAGCCATCCAAGCCTAGATCTAAAATCGCTTGTGGAGTATTGGCAACGGGAAAAAGTTTTTCTGTCGCTTTATTTACCCCTTTATCAGTGGCTTGTGCCGACAAAATCACTGCGATTAATAATTCAAAGGGCGAATTATACTGCAATTCGGTAGTCGGGTGGGGATTTTGATCCCGTAGTCGGGTTAATATTTCGATTCTTTTTTTCTGGTTCATAATTTTATTTCCTTCTACTTTCTTGCTTGTGCAAGAAAGTAGCAAAGAACACACCCCGATTAAATCGCTTTTCCGACCTTTGTTGTCATTTTCTTTACGGAAAATTTGTAAACTCGCCTTTGGCTCAAACAGTACAAATTTTCCTAAAAATGCCAAGTCGGTCGGGCGATTTACACGGGGAAGATTAAGTGTGTGTTCAATCTATATTTTTCTTCGGTTATCAATTCTATTTTTTAGGGCAAGGAGTAGTCCTAATCCAATAAACGCACCCGGCGGCAGGATGAAAAGTAAGAAACTGCTATCGGTATGGTAAATATGGAGTGTGAGAAATGTCGCTTGTTCGCCAAAAAGATTTTCGATACCTTCAAAAATCGTTCCTTGCCCAAGAATTTCACGGAGTGCGCCAAGCATAGTAAGGCTTAAAGCCATACCGAATCCCATCGAGAAACCGTCCCAAATAGAATGCAAAAGGTTATTTTTGGAGGCAAAGGCTTCGGCTCGACCAATTACGATACAGTTTGTTACAATCAGCGGAATAAAAATTCCAAGAGATTGATATAATCCGTAGGTATAAGCATTCATCAATAATTGTACGATGGTGACTGTCGTGGCGATGATCATCACATAAATAGGAATACGAATTTCGTGAGGAATTTGCTTGCGAAAGAGAGAAATTACCGTATTGGTGCAGATTAAAACCAACATGGTTGCAAGCCCTAAACCGAGCGCATTGGTCGCAGTACTGGAAACAGCCAATAAAGGACAAAGCCCTAATAACTGCACAATTGCCGGATTATTTTTCCAAATGCCTTGTATGAAAATTTCCTGCCATACGGATTTTTCCGTATGATCCTTAACGTTGTTTTGAGGTAGCTCTTCTTCAAGTGAGGTCGTTTTTTCCGTTAAATTTGTCATATTATTCCTTTTCTTGAATTGCAAGCTGTAACAGTGTTGCCTGATTGTTAAGCATAGTTAGGGCTGAACGTTTTACTTGGTTTACAATAGCTCGTGGGGTAATGGTTGCACCGGAAAACTGGTCAAATTTTCCCCCGTCTTTTTTGACCGCCCAATCGGTTAAATTATTTTCATTAATAGACTGATGATCGAAAGATAAAATCCATTTGGAAATACGTAGTTCGATTTTATCGCCTAAACCCGGTGTTTCATGGTGTTCAATCACTCGCACACCTAACACTTTGCCCTCAGGCGTTAAACCGACAAGTAAGCGAATATCGCCGGAATAGCCGTCCGGTGCAATCGTTTCATAGACATAGGCTGAAAGGTGATTATTTTTCCTAGCGAAATAAACTTTCTGAATACCGGCTAAGTTTTCCGCCTTTGGAATCACCGCACTTTCTAGCAAATTATTATCAAAATAGCTTTGTGGGATAACTTGTAGTAGGAGTTCCCGTTGTTGTGCGGCTATAGCTTCATCAATTTTACCTTTTGTCAGGAAAAAAATGCCGGATGAAATCGCACTACAAAGTAGTGCAATAAAGCCTAAAATCACGCCATATCGAGAAGTGGTTTTAAAAATGCTCATTAGTTTTTTCTCCCTTTTATGCCGTAGCCCGCAACACGAGGACGAGTGTAATGGTCGATGAGGGGAACACAGATATTGCTTAATAAAATAGCAAATGCAACGCCGTCCGGGAAATTTCCATGATAACGGATAAGATAGGTCAGAACCCCTACTAATGCGCCGAATACGATTTTTCCACGCGGCGTGATGGAGGCGGTAACCGGATCGGTTGCAATAAAAAATGCGCCGAACATCATTGCACCGCTGAACATCTGGCTTACCGCACTTAAGTGTATGCCTCCCGTTATGGCGTTAATAGTTGCCAAGCAAAAAAAAGTGACGAGCATTGCTACGGGGATTTGCCAATGAATCGTGCGTTTTAAGATTAAAAATACGCCGCCGAGTAAAAAAGCGAGATTGACTTGCCACCACCCCTGTGCAAAGTCCGTACCGTTTCCTATAAAAATTGGCATTTTAATCAGTTCGTAGAAATCCGTTAATTCTTTGTGACTGGAATAAAAGATTTTTGCACTATCTAACGGTGTTGCTTGTGTGATGCCGTCAATACTGTGTGTAAGTTGTGGCAAGGTAAATCCATCGGTAGTTAAGCCGGAAAAAATTAGTGCGATAGCATCGGAAAATGTAGGGGGTTCTTGCAATAAATGAATTGGCGGTATCCAAGCGGTCATTTGTAATGGAAACGAAATCAATAATACGACATAGCCAATCATTGCCGGATTAAACGGATTTTGTCCTAATCCGCCATACACGTGTTTACCCAGTACTACCGCACAAAGTGTACCGATAATAATAACCCAATAAGGGGCATAGGGAGGAATCGCCATGGCTAAAATCAAGGCGGTTAATACTACGCTGAAATCGGAAAGATAAGATAAAGGCTTCTTAGCACGTAATTTCATTGCTAAAAATTCGGCAAGTAACGCAACAATGATTGCCAATGCCGATTGAATGAGTACACCGAAACCAAAATAATAAATTTGTGTAAATAGAGCCGGTATCATGGCTAAGATGACCCAAAGCATAATACGAGCTGTTAACTTCCCTGAATGTGTATGGGGAGAACTGACCATTTTAAACATTGTTTATTCCTGAGCATTATCTGGTTTCTGTTGGGCCTGAGCCAATTTCTTGGCTTTTGCACGGGCAATAGCGGCAGCTACGGCAGCTTTTTTCGGATCAAGTGCGGTTGGTTTTTCATCTGTTTTTTGTTCCGAATTTTTCGTTGTTATATCGCTATCGTTGTTAGTTTGAGCCAATTTTTTTGCCTTCGCACGGGCAATAGCGGCAGCTACGGCAGCTTTTTTCGGATCTACTGATACTGTCTTTTCTACATCATTTTCAAGATTTTCTGTTTTTATTTCCGTTTGTTGGCGGGCTAGACGACGTGCTTTACGCAATGCCGTCATATCGCTATTATCCGGTAAAATTTCGCCTTTTTCTGTTGTTAATGTTTTCTGAGTTGTTTGCTCCGAACCGGTTTTTTTCGCTTTGAGGCGTGCTAATGCCGCTTTTACAGGATCTTCGCCTTTTGTTTTGGCTAATTCTTCGCGACGGACTTCTGCAGCTCGTTGAGAACGCGCTTTACGTTCCTGTTCTTCACGTTCCATGCGTGCTTGTTTCGCTTCAAATCGAATTTTTGCTTCTTCCGCTTTTTTCTGTTTCTCTTTTATTTGCCAAATTTTCGCTTTTTCTTGGCGGAAATATTGAATAAGCGGGATATGGCTCGGGCAAACATAAGCACATACGCCGCATTCAATACAATCGTTTAAAGCATATTCTTCCGATTTTTTGTGATCCTCATTGCGTGCGAACCAATAAAGTTGCTGTGGCATTAAATTTACCGGACAAGCATCCGAGCAGCTTGAGCAGCGAATACAGGCTTGTTCCGGTTTCGGTTCGGTATATTCAAAATGATCCGGGGCAAGCAAGCAGTTGACGATTTTGGTCACCGGTGCATTTAAATTTGGCAATTCCATGCCCATCATTGGACCGCCGACAAATACAGGAAAACGTTCGTCAAATTGATAGCCCGTATGAGTTAATACGTGATAAATTGGGGTGCCGAGACGTACCCGGTAATTTCCTTTTTCTTGAATTTTATCGCCGGTTAACGTTACGACCCGTTCAATTAAAGGTTCGTCATTTATGACCGCTCTTTTTATCGCAAAAGCCGTTCCCACGTTATGCATTAAAATGCCAATACCGGAGGAGCGTGAACCGCTTGGCACTTCCATACCTGTGAGTAAATAAATGAGTTGTTTCGCCGCCCCGGAAGGGTATTTTGTTGGGATTACGCGTACATCGATATCATTTGCACCGTGTAATGCCGTATTGATCGCTTCGATGGCTTGAGGCTTGTTATCTTCAATGGCGATAACAACTTTTTCCGGGCGCAGGATATAGCGTAAAATACGCACGCCTTCAATAATTTCATCGGCGTGTTCGCGCATCAGGCGATCATCACAAGTGATGTAAGGTTCACATTCCGCACCGTTAATAATCAATAATTTGACTTTTTTATCCGCTGATTGGATCTTAGCGGCAGTAGGGAATACGGCGCCCCCCAAACCCGCAACACCGGCAAGATAAATTTTTTCGATCAGTTGTTCCGCTGTAAGGCTAAGAAAATCTTCAATAGGGTGTTGCTCAATACTTCGATCCAAACCGTCAGCTTGTAAATGAATAGTCATTTCATCAAGCCCGGAAGGATGTGCGGCGACATAGGGGATAATATTTTTAATTGTGCCGGATGTCGGTGCGTGAACGGGGAGTGCGCGTAAACCGTCACCTTGCGTTAAAGCTTGTCCTTTTAAAACATAATCACCGGCTTTCACTAAAACATTACCCGCCTGACCGGAGTGTTGTTTGAGCGGAATATAAAAATCCTTGCTTAAAGGAAGTGTTCTGAGCGGTTGATGGTTAGATTGATCTTTCATTTCCGGAGGATGAATTCCCCCTTTGAAATCCCATAGTTTACCGGAATTAAAACGAGATAAAACGTCCGCCATTTATTCCCCCATAACCGATTTTTTTTCGCTACCGTTCACATTCGCCACAGGAATAACCAGTTTTGCGTCAAATTTCCAATCCCAACTATCAATCCCTTTTTTGACCGGAATCATTGAGATGCAATCTGTCGGGCAAGGTGCGACACAAAGTTCACAGCCGGTGCAAAGATCAGGGATAATCGTGTGCATCATTTTATTTGTCCCAATAATGGCATCTACCGGACAGGCTTGAATGCATTTTGTACAACCAATACACATATTTTCATCAATAAACGCTACCGTTTCGACGGGTTCTTCCATGCCGTCAACTGCCGGCACCTCAACACCTAGAATCTCCGCAATTTTTACTATGGTATCTCGTCCGCCCGGAACACATTTTGTAATAGAATCGCCGTTGCAAAAAATCGCTTCTGCATAGGGTTTGCAGCCGGGATAACCGCATTGACCGCATTGGCTTTGTGGTAATATGGCATCAATTTTTTCTACAAGGGGATCGGCTTCCACTTTTAGTTTTAAGGAGGCAAATCCCAAAATTGCACCAAAAATGAGCGCAAGCAGACTGATGACAATGAGTAGAATAGCCATTATTTCTTCATTTTCCCTGAAAATTTTTGATAGAGTCCGATAAGTAAAATTAACACGGTAATTGCCATTAAAAAGTAGATCATAATTAATGAGTCGCGTTACTTAACGAGTCCTGCGAATCCCATAAAGGCAAGTGACATTAAACCCGCCGTGATTAACGCAATGGATGCGCCTTGAAACGTATTGGGTACATCAGCCGCAACTAAGCGTTCACGTAATGCGGCAAATAAAACTAATACTAAGGAAAAGCCCAGTGATGCACCAAAGCCATAGAGGACGGATTCGGTTAAGTTATGGGCAAGATTGACATTGAGTAATGCCACACCAAGAACGGCACAGTTTGTTGTGATTAACGGCAAAAAAATACCAAGTAAGCGATAAAGTGTCGGGCTGGTTTTATTGATAGCCATTTCGGTAAATTGAACCACAACGGCAATCACCAGAATAAACACCAAGGTTCGTAAAAAAGTTGCATTTAAAGGTAATAAAATATAGTGATCGACCAAATAGGCGGAAAGTGACGCAACGGTTAAAACGAACATGGTCGCTAAGCCCATACCGATTGCGGTTTCAATTTTCTTTGATACGCCCATAAAGGGACAAAGCCCAAGAAACTTTACTAATACGAAGTTGTTAATCAATGCGGTACCAATAATTAATAAAATATAATGAGTCATCACTGCCTGCCTTTTGAATAGGGCGTTATTATCCCTATTTATGGACGGAAGAACAATAGGAAATTTAAGGTAGATCACTACCCCAAAATAAGTGCGGTTAATTTTAGAAAGGTATGATTTCAATGCCTTTAAATTTATTACATAAACTGACAATTAATGCCATTTTGTGTAATAGTCGACTTTTACCACAAAGTGCGGTCAAAAATTTCTATTTTTTATTCATCTCCATGGTTTAAGCCATGATTGGATGTTTTATGAAAGTAGCTATAAATTTGCGGCAATAGTTGTGCTATTAGATTTAACTGCTGATATGGGAGTACAAACGCCGTATTTTCAGATACGTGAATCTCTTTCAAACTGGATTCAATATTTTCAAATAATTTAGCAAAAACCTCAGGCGTGAGTTTTTCGATGTTTTCAAGGGCGTAAATAATTTTTTTAGCTGTCGGATAAAAGCCGGATAGAAAACCGGTGGTTTGTTGTAATTCGCGCATTTTGTAGCGGTACGAACCAAGTGCAGAGATGTAGCTTAGTAAAGAATAATTGATTTTGAGTAAATCAAAGCCTTCTTGCAAATGCGCCTGATATTTCATCGGTTCACTGTTCATATTTGAAATAGTTGTGCTCAGTGCGGCGTTGTATTCGTGTGCATTACGGCGGGCGATGCGATATTTGAGATCATCGCTTTTGCTAAATTGTAATTGACTGGTGATATGCAACAAGTATTGCGCATCGCTTTTAATAGCAAGTCGGCTGACTTTATCAAGTTGTAAGTATTTCCAATCCGGCCATAAATAAGAGACGCCAAACCAAGCGATAGCCGAACCGAGTAGGGTATCGAGTACACGGGGAATAAGTGCTGTTTCCGTACTAAAGCCCATAATATCAAAACCTAATAATACTTGCAGGGTAATGAAAAAAGTTGAAAAACTGTAATTATTACTGCGAAAGAAGAAAAATAATGTACTGGTTAGCACAATTAGGCCGAGTTTTAATTCTAGGGTCGGATTTAAATAAGGTAATAACAGCCCCACAATTACGCCTAAGATTGTGCCGATAATACGTTGGCGTAATCGGGTTTTAGTCGCAGAGTAATTGGGCTGGCAAACAAAAATTGCGGTGAGTAAGATCCAATAACCTAGATTGAATTGGAAAAAATCCACAATGACACAGCAAAGGAAAACGACAATAGATAAGCGCACGGCATGACGGAATAATTGCGATTCAAAGGTAAAGTGTCCGGCAATGGTGGAGAGAATATTCTTTAGCCCCGTTACTTGCACGGTATGAATTTGTGCGAGCGGCTCATTGATGTTGGATTCTTGTTCTAATTGATTCATTTGCCAATTAATATTTTGCAAATTATCCAATAAACCCTGAATGTGGATAATCAGATCTTTGTCATCGGGGTGTTTTTGACGATACAGCTCAAAAGATTGTAAAGTACCGAGTAGGGCTTTTTCTACCCGTTGATTATAATGGTAAGGGCGGTTATGGCGTAGGCTTTGCTTAATTTCTTGACAGGATTGGGCTTGTAATTCTAATAATCGTTGAATGCGGAAAATCAGATCCGTATTTTTGAGTTTTTCAGCAATTTGTTGATAATCAAAATGGGTGGAATTGGCACGCTCATGGATTTCTTGTGCGGCAAAATAATAGCGAACCATTTTTTGTGTGCGGATATGTCGGTGTTGTCCTCGAATACGATAGAAAAGTGCAGTTCGGGCAAGGTTAAAAGCATTAATGACGTTGGCATTTTTAAGGGCGAAATTGAGGTGTTTTTTCTCAATTTCATCAATTTCATCGGGATCAAAAAACATTGATTTGGCATCTAAATATTCCCCTAAGGCACAAAAGGCTTTAGCTACACTTTCTTGTACGGGGCGATTAGGGAAAAAAAGATGAACGATTAGGGTGACTACACTATAAAGTAGCGTACCGAGTAAAATCAGTGTTGTTTTAATAAACCAACTTTCTGTGTCGTTTGGATCATGAGTGAGCGTTGTATAGAGTGCGACAACAAGTGAACCGAAAGCAATCGTGCTGTAACGTTGTCCAACAGCCCCTATCATGGTAAAAATGAAGGTAAGCGAAGTAATCAATGCAATGTATTGAATCGGTTTGCCGATATTTAGTTGCACCACAAAAGAAGAAATGGCAAAAGCAATTAATGTGTAAAAAATATTTTTTAAACGACCGGTTAAACGATTATCCAAGTCCACTAATCCACCTGCAATAATCCCTAAAATTAATGGCATGGATTGACTGGAAATATCAAAGAACCAAACACCGAAAGCAGCGAGATTCACGCTAATAAATATTGGAATGGATGCGATGACTTTTGCGTTTAACCAGTTATTCATTTTGAATCCTTATCAAAATAGAAAAGTGAGCTTGATAGCTCACTCTCCGTTATAAAGTGCGGTCATTATTTATGGGATTTTGCCCAGTTTAGGAAACGGGTCTGAGTTTTTTTATCCGCTTGTTGGAACCAATATTGCAATTGTTGTTCAGCGACATTTTCACCTTGAACAACGACTTTACCTTTGGTTGCTTTGCTGTTTGTGGCAGGTGTGATGCCCATCATTGGTTGCACATTTGCCGTCGCTAATGTCGGAACGGCAGCAGTTGCGCCCGAAGCGTTATAGGTTGCTAGATCACTAATAATATTCGCCGATGGAAATAGACCTTCTTGCTTTAAAGTATCTATTTTGGCCGAAATTTCCTGGCCAGAGGTTGTTTTCACGCTAATGATCGGAGCCCCGTTGAATTTTTCTGCTTCCGCTTTAGTGCGAATGCTAGGAGTGGAAATCACAATATCTTCGGTTGAACCTTGAAATGTGACAATAAGTGGGTTGGATTCAAACAGAGATTGGCTTGAACCGCTACCAACAATTTCGCCCACACGCACGACTACTTGATGGGTGTTGGTATCATTTATGCTGAATGAATTATTTTTGCTTAGAAGGGATTTACTTGCTTTTTGACCGTCAATAGCTAGAAAATCAATATTTGATGAACTGGAAACCATACCGGCAAAACTTGCCGTACTGGCTAATAGTGTTGCGATACTAAAGGCAAACGTGCGTAATTTCATGATTACTCCTTTTATTATGGTGAAAATAAGTTTCGCTGCCTATGCTATGCTAATTTCTATGAAATGGAAATAAAAAAGTGCGGTCAAAAATGAAAAAGTTTTTCGATATTATATCGCAGTTGCATAAAACCGACATTTTAGCGGATTATAGGGACACGCTGCATTAACGCTCCAAGCGCGCATACAGTACATCTTCACATTTTGTATAAAGCTAACTTATATCACATCGGAATGATAAAAAAGTGCGGTTAATTTTAACCGCACTTTTTGGTTGCTTGAATATGGCTTAAACTTTCGGAATTTTGGCACCGGAGGCTAGCAGATCTTGAATATCGGATTTCAGCACATCGGCTTTTGGCCCGTAGATGGCTTGAATGCCGGTTCCTTTGATAATAATCCCCATCGCGCCGGCTTGTTTCCAACCTGCCTCATCACCAACCAAATCGGCATTATGCACTGTAATACGTAAGCGTGTCATACAGGCATCGACATCGGCAATATTATTGCGTCCGCCAAGTAAGTTTACAATTTGCACGACTTGTACGCTTGCGTTAGCGACTTTTGGTTCGTTAGAAGTATTTTCATCGGCATTTTTCGCATCGTAGTTACCATTGCGTCCTGCCGTTGCCAGGTTGAATTTTTTAATCATAAAATTCGCAACAAGGAACATGGCTAATGCAAAGAGAATAGAAACCCAAATAAAGTTGATGACATCCATGCCAATGCCGGCTTTAATTGCCATTGGCGTACGGGTTAAAAACTCAATATTACCGAATGAATGCATTCGTAAATTCACAATATCCGCCATTGCAAACGCCGCACCTTGAACTAAAGCATACACAATATAAAGTGGCATGGCGGCGAACATAAACATATATTCAATCGGTTCTGTTACTCCGGTAAGGAAAACCGCAAGGGCGGATGAGAGGAAAATCCCTTTATAGATTTTTTTCTTATCTGCATCGACATTTACATACATTGCTAGGGTAATTCCCATCAAAATACCGCTTGAGCCAATCATTTGCCCGACTTTAAAACGAGCCGGCGTGACGCTTGAGAGCAGTTCGTTATATTGCGCTAAATTACCCGTATCTTTTAAATTAATTAAGTCGGAGATCCACGCTAGCCACAATGGGTCTTGTCCAAAGACTTGCACGCCTTTTTGAGCGCCAGTTAAGAACTCATAGGTTCCGCCTAATGATGTATAGTTCATTGGGATTGTGAGCATATGGTGTAAACCGAAAGGCAATAAAAGACGTTCTAATGTGCCGTAGATAAACGGTGCAAGGATTGGGGCGCTATTTTGTGAACTGGCGATCCACTGACCGAAATGGTTGATTCCCGATTGTACTAAAGGCCAAAATAAAGCAAGAAGTAATGCGACTAATACGGAGCGATAAATCACAACAAAAGGAACGAAGCGTTTGCCGTTAAAGAAGGTGAGAACCTCAGGTAGCTTACGGAAGTTGTAGTAACGATTGAATGTGGTTGCCCCTACAAAACCGGCGATGATCCCTACAAAGACCCCCATATTCAATGCTGGTTGTCCGAGTATATTGATGAAGTAGTTTGCGACGGGAATTTCACCGGCAAGTAGGGTGCCTACATGCGCGTTGGGATCTGCCAGCATTTCAATTTTTACACCGAAAATATGTCCGGTAACAAGGTTGATTAAGATAAAGGCTAATCCTGCTGCAAACGCTCCGCCTGCACGCTCATTTGCCCAACTGCCGCCAATGGCTAAGGCAAATAAGAGATGGAGATTACCGATGATCCCCCAACCGATTTGAGCAATGATATTACCAATGCGGGCGACCCATTCGGCATCACTCAACAAAGGCAATGAGTTACCAATACTCACCATTAATCCGGCAGCCGGCATAACGGCAATTACCACCATAAGGCATTTGCCGAATTTTTGCCAAAATTCAAAACTTAGCAATTTTTTCATTTGTTTTCTCCTAAAGAATGACATCCACTTCCAAGCCAAAATGATCGGAAATCACAGGTTTATTTTTACCATTAAAAATAACCTGACTAGATAAAACCCTTTTTGCTTGATTTAAAAAAATATAATCCAAACGTTTTTCTTCGCTATGGCTATGCCAACCATCAATGGCTTTTGCCACAGTGATCCCCGAATCTTTTTGTTCCGCTATTTCATAGCTATCAAGCAAACCTAATGCTTTGATTTGTTGATAAGCTTGCGGATTAGTGATGGCATCGGTGTTGAAATCACCCATTAGGATTTTTAGATTATTGCTCTGACTACGCTTAATGATGGTGCGAATATTGTCGAGTTGATCTTCGCCTTTCGAATTCGGCAAATTGATGTGGCAGGAGTAGCAGTCTATGAGCTGCTCTTGATACTCCACGGTTAAACCCAGAATTTTGCGTGAGAGAATGGAATCAAGGCGTTGATGGCGGCTGCAATAAAAAGGATCAACTTCATAAACGGGGAGTCGGGTTAAGAATGCGACACCTTCATCATATTTATCATAGCCAATGTGTGAATTACTCCAAAACAGCGAATATTTTTGCTCGGCTTGTTGGTTAATTTGGCGTAATAGTATTACGCCATAGTTATCCCGTTTTAAGGCTTGGCTAATCGGTGGCGCTGTCATCAGTTGATTGACTTCTTGTAATGCAATGATGTCATAGCCCTTTTCTACGATAATTTGAGCAAGAATGGCTATTTTCTCCGCTTGGTTATCTTCTAACCAAGCGTGTACGTTTAGGGTAAGTAATTTCATTGCCCCCCCCTTTAGTCCTCACAGTGCCAGATATCGGCGTTGTATTGTGCAATAGTTCGATCTGACGAGAAGAAACCCGCTTTTGCGATATTTTGAACGACTTTTTTATTCCAACTATCTTGATCTTTATAATCCGCCAAAATTTGCTCTTTAGCTTTTACGTAAGCGTTGAAGTCAATTAAGGTCATAAACCAGTCTTTATTCAATAATTCGTTATAGAGGCGCTTTAAACGCACTGAATTACCGAGTTTCACCAATGTCGGATTGATAATAAAATCTACCGCGCGTTTAATATACTTATCATTGGTATAGTAATCTTTTGAAACATAGCCGGCGGTTTCATAAAGTTTAATGATACTTTGTGAATCTTTACCAAAGGTATAAATGTTTTCTGCTCCCGCAAGCTCTGCGATCTCAACATTCGCGCCGTCCATGGTACCCAGTGTTAATGCACCATTGAGCATAAATTTCATATTACCTGTACCGGAGGCTTCTTTGGAGGCAAGGGAGATTTGCTCTGAAATATCCGTCGCCGGAATTAGTTTTTCAGCCACACTCACATTATAGTTTTCCACTAAATAAACATTTAAATATTTGTTTACTGCCGGATCGTTATTGATGAGTTCGGATAAACAAAGAATTAGATGAATAATATCTTGTGCAATCACATAGGCTGGGGCCGCTTTGCCTCCAAATATAACGCTGATTTTACGTTGAGGTAATTTGCCTGCTTTGATCTCAAGATATTTATGAATCACATAAAGTGCATTCATTTGTTGACGTTTGTATTCATGGAAACGTTTAATTTGCGTATCAATAATTGAATTTTCGTCTAATTCAATGCCTTTGTTTTCTTTAAGATACGTTTTTAAGGCTAACTTATTGTTAAATTTAATTTCAGCGAGTTTTTGATGAACTTGTTTGTCATCTGCAAGGGCAAGTAATTTTTCTAACTGTGTTGCATCTTGTAGATAACTATCCCCAATAAGCTGTTTTAGATAAGCCGCTAACTCTTGGTTGGAAAATTCTAGCCAACGGCGGAAAGTAATACCGTTTGTTTTATTATTAAATTTTTCAGGATAGATGGTATAAAATGCTTTAAGTTCGGCATTTTTCAAAATTTCGGTATGTAATGCCGCAACGCCATTTACTGAGTTTGAAAAATGGATATCCATATTAGCCATATGTACACAATTACGTTTATCAATAATTCGTACCGCAGGATCTTTATATTCTGCACGCACTAATTTATCCAATTTTTTAATGATAACGACTAAATGCGGCACGACTTTGTTTAAATAACTAAGCGGCCATTTTTCTAAGGCTTCAGCAAGAATAGTATGATTAGTATAACCCACCATATTACGCACGATGTTCACCGCTTCTAAAAATTCAAGATGATGTTTTTCGGTGAGTAGGCGAATTAATTCGGGAATCACCATTGAAGGGTGAGTATCATTAATTTGCACATAAGCATAATCCGCAAGATCTCGTATGTTACTCCCACGTTCAATGGCTTCATCAATTAATAATTGTGCCGCATTGGATACCATAAAATATTGTTGATAAATACGTAACAATTCTCCATTTTTATCAGAATCATCCGGATAAAGAAATAAGGTTAAATTTTCTTTAATGTTCGTTTTATCGAACTCAATCCCATCTTTAATTAAGTGATAATTCACTGATTCAATATCAAATAAATTGAGATAATTTTTAGTTGATTTTTTATAACCCAGAATATCAATACGATCTAATTTTGAGGTCAAAGTAAAGGATTTAAATGGTACTTCATAGCTAACTTCCGTTGGGATTAACCAAGAATTCTTTTCGATCCAATAATTCGGTTCAGTTTTTTGTTCATTTTGTTTAAAAACTTGCTTAAACAATCCGCAATGATAATTTAAACCTACACCTTCCGCATTTAAACCAAGTGTTGCCATTGAGTCGATAAAACAAGAGGCTAAACGCCCTAGACCGCCATTTCCTAAAGAGGGTTCAGGTTCAATATCTTCAATATGACTTAGTGATTTTCCAGCACGAGCCAATTCATCTTTAACGTCTTGATACACCCCAAGGTTAATGAGATTGTTAGATAATAATTTACCAATCAAGAATTCAGCAGAAATATAATAAACTTTTCGTTTTCCTGCATTTTTAGGTTTATCTGCCGAAAGCGTTTTTACATAGTTTAATAACTGTGCATAAATAGCTTGATCGTTTAATTCTTCAAGAGGTTTATTTATACTGGTTTGCACAAAATCACTAAATTTAATCATTGCTTTTTCCTTATTCGCTCTTTGATATAACGTGGTTATTTTAGTTAAGAAATCTTTTTTATCTTGAGTTAAATCGGTTTTTTGCATTCGCCATTGCCAGTTTCCGCCAATAGTAGAGGGGATATTCATTCTTGAGCAGGTTGGCAAATCTAAAATATCTTGCATGGTTGCAATCGCCGTATTACTTACTGTTGCAAATAATTGACGGACAACCGCCTGACAAACGGATTCATCTGCACTGCGATGGGTATAATCATTCATGTATTGCTGTTGAGCCGAGGTTAAACTGTCATACCAACCATTGAGTACATCGTTATCGTGCGTACCTGTGTAGGCAATGCAATGAGGCACACAATAGTGTGGGCTATCAAAACTTTCCCCGGTAATATCTTCAAACCCGAATTGTAAAATTTTCATGCCGGGATAACCGCAATCGGCTAACAATTTCTTTGCTTTATCATCAATATTACCAAGATCTTCAGCTATAATCGGTAAGTCGCCCAATTGTTGTTTTACGGCTTCGAATAGTTCATAACCGGGACCCGGTTGCCAGCTACCGTACTTTGCAATTTCTGCTTTGCCGTCAACTTGCCAATAATCTGAGAAACCTTTGAAATGGTCGATACGCAATACATCGTAGATTTTAAAACTTTCTTCAATACGATAAATCCACCAAGCATAGCCTTGTTTTTTATGTTCGTCCCAATCATAAAGCGGATTGCCCCAAAGCTGTCCTGTTGCGCTGAATTGATCTGCGGGAACGCCTGCTACAAAAAGTGGGTTACGTTCTGCATCTAATTGAAAAAGCTCCGGTTTTGTCCACACTTCAACACTATCTGCGGAGACATAAATAGGCATATCACCGATAATTTTAATGCCTTTTTGGTTAGCATAGTTTTTCAATGCTTGCCACTGTTGAAAGAAAAAATACTGTGTCACCTTAAAATATTGAATCTGTGGGGCAAGCATTGTGCGGTATTTTTTCAACGCCTTAGGTTCTCGAGCAATAGCTTGTTTATCATCCCATTCTTGTAATGCACGATTGCCAAAATATTCTTTAATCGCCATAAATTCCGCATAGTCCGATAACCAAGTGCGGTTGTTTTTTTCAAAGTTTTCAAATGAGAGGCGGAATTTATCATTCGCTATAAAATTTTTTACCGCTATCTCTAAGATAGGGCGTCTTGCACAAGATATACGCTCATAATCAATTTGTGTCGGCTCATCACCAAAATTAACGGAATGGTAGTCTTTTTCTGTTAAAAGCCCCATTTGCGTCAATAAATCAAAGTCAATTAAATGAGGATTACCGGCAATGGCTGAAAAAGATTGATAGGGGGAGTCGCCGTAGCTTGTTGTTGTCAATGGAAGGATTTGCCAGTAGGTCTGCTTGGTTTCAACCAAAAAATCGACAAAATCATAGGCGGATTGCCCGAAACTGCCAATACCAAATGAATTAGGTAACGAGGTGATGTGCATTAAAATGCCACTTGAACGAGTAAGCATAGTTTTTCCTTATGGAAGCTAGAGTGCTGCCAATTTTAGCTAAAATTTTGTGTTACGCAACATCTTTTACGTAAAAGTTAGATCATTAACGGAAAAGTGTGATTTAGATCATGATTTATACGCATAAATTTAAGTGATTTATGCTATCCTATCCTCTAAATAGGCAACATAGAATGAAGAATAAGCAAACGTAAAAATGAGCAAATATAAAAAAGTCTACGATGATATAAAAAGTAAAATCAACAAAGGGGTTTTCACAAAAAACCAGGAACTACCCAGTGAAAATGAGTTAATGCAAAGCTATGGTTTTTCTAAAGACACTATTCGAAAAGCCCTTTCATTACTCGAAATGGACGGTTATATTCAAAAGCAACAGGGCAGAAATTCCATTGTTTTAGAGCAAGAACTATTAAAACCTCAGGTGCTTTCCGAAATTAAAACACTGAGAGAATTGAATTACTCTTCGACCCATCAAGTGAAAACAACGTTAACGAGCTTGTATATTGTGCAAGGGGAAGAGCAACTAATGCATATCTTTAACGTAAATGATCAAATTGATTTTTACCGTATAGGCCGAATACGTGAAATTGATGGGGAAAATGTGGAATATGAACTTTCTTATTTTGATCGCCGTATCGTGCCTTTTATTAACCGTGACATTGCGGAGCAATCTATTTATCACTATCTAGAAAGCGAATTAGGTTTAAAAATTAGTCACTCGCAACGAAAAATTATCTTTCGTTATGCTAATGAAGAAGAAAAAAGTACCTTGGATCTTGGTGAATACGAGATGGTTGTTAGTGTAACCAGTACGACTTATTTGGCGGATGGCCGTCCGTTTCAGTATGGTAGTATTAGTTATCGTCCTGATAAAATTATTTTTGCTACCATGGCGAAACGGAATGTAAAACATTCATCATCAGAATGATATGATTGATCTGACCGTTTTATTTGCGTCTTATAAATTTTGAGGAAACGAGATATTTAGCCGGTTGGGGGATCAAATGACTTTTGTCATAAAAAATCCCTATTAAATTAAAATTTCAATAGGTATTTTGTTGTTTTCAATCGGTTAAATCTTTGTACAACAGCTACATAACAGCGATAGTTTTGAGCGCATTTTGTTTTATTTATCGTATTTTATGTTAGGTTGGGAGAATTGATAATATGACAAAACAATTTTTTGTTTATGGCCGTGTGCAAGGTGTCGGATTTCGTTATTTTACTTGGAAAGAAGCAAGAAAATTAGGGATTAAAGGTTCTGTACGAAATCGTCATGATGGTTCGGTAGAAGCCATTGCGCAGGGTAGTGAAGAACAGTTGGCGGCTTTTGAACAATGGTTGAGATTAGGTCCTATAACGGCAAAAATTGAGCGAGTGATAGTGAATGCACATAAAGAAATCTCAGATGAAGATTTTTCAGTGATTCGCGATTAAAAATGACCGCACTTTTTTGCCTAACAACGTGATTTTACGTAGAATACACCGCTTTTTAAGCAACAGATTCCATTATTTATTATAAGGACGATTATGCGTAATCAAACCAAACTTCATCTTGATCTGCTCCAACAAACCATGCAAAGCTTGAATTTGTGGCAATCTTCGCCACCTGCACGGGAAGCTTTTTTGAGCGAAGAACCTTTTTCGCTTGATATGATGGCTCCGGAAGAATGGTTGCAATGGGTGTTTATTCCACGTATGTATGCTTTGTTGGAGAGTGGTGCGCCACTACCGAGCCAAATTGCTATTTCACCTTACATTGAGGAAGCATTAAAAGAATTCGATGGGCTTACGTTGTTACTAGCCCCTTTATTGGAATTAGAAAAATTATTGCAGAACCAATGATCCTAGAGATTTTATATCAAGATGAATGGTTGGTTGCTGTAAATAAACCTGCCGGGATGTTAGTACACCGTAGCTGGTTAGATCCTCATGAAACACAATTTGTTATGCAAACATTACGTGATCAAATCGGATGTCACGTATTTCCTATTCATCGCTTGGATCGCCCGACATCCGGTGTGTTGCTGTTTGCCTTAAATAGTGAAATTGCAAATTTGATGTGTCAGCAATTTGAACAAAAAAAGGTGAAAAAATCCTATTTAGCGGTGTTGCGTGGTTATTTAGTAGGGGCGAATAGAATTGATTATCCGTTGAAAATTCAACTTGATAAAATTGCCGATAAGTTTGCAAAGGAAGACAAAGTTGCACAAGAGGCGGTAACGGATTATGAATGTCTAAAGATTATAGAAATGCCTTATCCGGCAGGGCGTTATAAGACTTCGCGCTATTCTTTGGTACGCTTAATTCCGCATACGGGAAGAAAGCATCAGCTGCGACGACATTGTAAGCATATTTTTCATCCTATCTTAGGCGATACTCAATATGGTGATTTGCATCAAAATCGGGCTTTGACGGAAAATACGGGCTGTAAACGTTTGTTGTTGCATTCGGAGACATTATGTTTTATTCATCCTATTTCGCAGGAAAAAATCACGATTCATGCACCATTGGATGAGCAATGGCAAAATTTAATAATAAAATTTGGTTGGTAAACTTATGTTAGATATTCAATTAACACACGAAGAACAACAAAAAGCGGTTGAAAAAATTCAAGAATTAATGGCAAAAGGAATAAATAGTGGCGAAGCAATTCAAATTGTAGCGAGAGAATTACGTGAATTATATGAAAAATCGGCGAAACATACTGAAAAATAAAAATATTTTGTGATCTCCATAACACTTTTTAATATTGTTTGTTGCGTAAAAAATCAAAATATTTGAAGATAGCGCGCAATAGGGTGATAAGGCGCACGTCTTATTTGTTTTATGATTGTATAGGCGAAGCCTAAGAGGTCAACAATGGAAATTGGTATTGTTAAGTGGTTTAATAACGCAAAAGGATTTGGTTTTATTTCCGCAGAAGGCGTAGAAGCTGATATTTTTGCACATTATTCTGTGATTGAAATGGACGGTTACCGTTCATTAAAAGCGGGGCAAAAAGTGCAGTTTGAAGTGATTCACGGCGATAAAGGATCTCATGCCACAAAGATTATTCCAATTGTGGAATAAAAAAACGGGAGCGTGAATTAAACTGCGCTCTTAAACTCCTCTATTTAGTTTAACTCAAAAGACAAGGTTTACCACCCTGTCTTTTTTATTGGTTTAATAAATTTTTAAGGCTATTTTTCATTGCTGACATTTGGCTTTCATATAGGGCTTTACTTTCACGTTCGTCAATCATATAAGTAATCGTTTCTGAAAGGGTCATATTCATTTTACGTGAATATTTTGAAAGGCGTAACCAAACCGCATATTCCAAATCAATGGATTTCTTTTTTGTAGATTGTTTTTCTGCATTGAAAAAACGTTTTCGTCTTGCTCGAATAGCCTGATCCAGTTTAATCGGTAGTGCCGTAGAAAGATGCTGCTTGATCCAATTTTCAATCTTTTCCGGATAATTCTGACTTTCCAATAATTCTGCTACAACAGATTCTTGTAAACTTTTTTCTTTGTAGCGCGTGATATTTTCACCTTCACGATATTTTCTAATCAAGTAAATCCATTTCCAGTTGGCTTCTTGATTTTCTAATTTT
Source organism: Rodentibacter sp. Ppn85 (assembly GCF_001999335.1). GTDB lineage: Bacteria > Pseudomonadota > Gammaproteobacteria > Enterobacterales > Pasteurellaceae > Rodentibacter. Next base: position 42,237 of record NZ_MLHS01000056.1, read on the forward strand.
TGATATTTCATAATATGTAATATTTAGTGACGTGGTAACTCGTCTAATATACGTGTTTTAAATTAATTTTTCCAGCTGATTTTTACAATATACGTAAATGTGCGATAATGCGACTAATTTTACTAATGAGAAATTGCCAGTGAGTTCATCTTTCTTTCAAGAACAATCCCTTAATTGGGAATCTCTACAACCCCTGTTAGCCTATACTGAACACCCTACTCAACCCCTTGATTTTTGGGCTTTACAGCCAAATATCAAAAACGCCCTTTCTTTGTTTTTGCGTAATCCAAACCGTTCCCTTATGGTATTAAAAGCAGATGATCAGGTAGATTATACTTCTTTGCTTATGCCGTTAATACGGCAAATGTTGCCTAAAGAGCGGTCGATTTTTGGGGTACGTTACATAGTGGAACAAGGGGATTCTTTCTCATTTCCCCGTATTGAAATTGAGCCGGCACAATCTTTGGAAGATAATTTTGCCGCTTCAGGTGAAGTGCTAAGCGCATTGCATTATGATCAGTTTCGGCTCTTTGGCAGTGTCAGAGTGCATCCCGGTTCACAAGATATTCAACTTCATCCGGGCTTAATTCACCGTGCAAATGGAGGCATACTGATTTTGAGTGCGTCGACATTGTTGGCACAATTTGATTTATGGCAACGTTTAAAACATATTTTACAAACCAAACGTTTCGATTGGTATTCTGCGCATCCTTTTAAAACACTACCTTGTGAAATTCCAAGTTATCCGCTTGAAACCAAAGTCATTGTATTAGGCAATCGCATGGAGCTTGCCACATTAGGGGAGCTGGAAGAAAATTTATACAATTTTACAGATTATGCCGAAATTGAAAGTTATCTTTCGGTAACGGATATCAGTGAACAAAAAAATTGGGTCGGCTATGTTCATTGTATAGCGGAAGAAAATCAGTTAGTTTTGGATTTTTCAGCATTGAATAAATTGTATCAATTCCTTGTAAGGGAAAGTGAAAATCGATTTTTAATTAATGTTTCGCCTGCAATCTTGAAGAATATATTACTTAATACAGCGACACTTGCACAAAAAAACTCACTAAGTGCGGTTGATTTTGAAGCATTTTTTCAACAGCAAAGGGTACAACACAGCTTTTTAAAAGAGCAAACCTATGCCGATATTCTCAATGAACAGGTTTATGTAGAAACAGAAGGGGAGATTGTCGGGCAGATTAATGGTTTATCAGTGATTGAATATCCCGGTACACCGGTAGTATTTGGCGAGCCGTCACGTATTAGCTGTGTCGTGCAATTTGGCGAAGGGGAAGTGGTAGATGTCGAACGTAAAAATGAACTTGCCGGAAATTTACACGGTAAAGGAATGATGATTGCACAAGCCTGTTTGTCGAATATTTTAGAATTACCCTCTCAGCTACCATTTTCCGCCTCTCTTGTTTTTGAACAATCCTATGGTGAAATTGATGGAGACAGTGCATCGTTGGCAATTTTTTGCGTGCTTGTCAGTGCCTTAGCTGAATTACCTTTGCCGCAGCATATTGCGGTAACCGGTTCAATTGATCAGTTTGGACTTGTTCATGCGGTAGGGGGGGTAAACGACAAAATTGAGGGATTTTTCACGATTTGTCAACGACGAGGACTTAGCGGAAAGCAAGGGGTAATTATTCCGGCAACAACCATTCAGCAACTGAGTCTTTCCGATGAAGTGGTAAGTGCGGTCAAAAATGGCGAGTTTTTTATTTTTCCGGTGGAAGATATTTATCAAACCTGTGAATTAATCTTTCAACGTGATCTATTGCAAGAGGAAAATAAAATTTACGAAGATCGTAAAACACCGATTTCCCGCCTTATCCAGCGGCGAATTGATTTTCGTGCGGAACCGCCCAAAAAAAGTTTATTTAATTTTTTTCGGTGATTATATATTGAGAGCGAACAAGTGTTCGCTCTTATTTTTTATATAATGTCTATTATTCATTCTGTACAAAACTGATCGGACAAGTTCAGCTAACAAGTGTTATCTATTTACAGTCTTTCTTATTCCTTTTAGAATGCTTAATATCAAGGTTTGTTGGAACAAAATAAATTAAAGGAAGAGAAATGCAAAACAGTTGTACACTAAATAAAAAAGAAAGTTATAGCTATGAAGATTTACTTGCATCCGGTCGTGGTGAATTATTTGGTGATGAAGGGCCGCAACTTCCCGCCCCAACGATGTTAATGATGGATCGTATTGTAAAAATGGAGGAAAAGGGCGGTTCTTTTGGAAAAGGCTATATTGAGGCAGAATTGGATATACATCCGAATTTACCTTTTTTTAGTTGCCATTTTATTGGCGATCCGGTAATGCCGGGATGTTTAGGTTTAGATGCTATGTGGCAATTGGTAGGTTTTTTTCTAGGTTGGATCGGCGGCAAAGGGAAAGGGCGCGCGCTAGGTGTTGGGGAAGTTAAATTCACTGGTCAGATTTTACCTACAGCAAAAAAAGTGATTTACCGTATTAATATAAAACGGGTGATTAACCGTAAATTAGTCATGGGAATGGCTGATGGGGAAGTCGAAGTCGATGGACGCGTTATTTATACCGCTACGGATCTGAAAGTCGGGTTGTTTCAAGATACCTCTACTTTTTAATGGTCAGGAAACGATAAAAAATATTGGTCGTAGCAATTTAAAGCGAAGGATACGCTTAATTTATTTTTGGGGACAAGCTGATGGCTTGTCCCTTTTTCATTATTCCCAATTCTTATTCTTCATCAATTATACTCACAAACTTAGCATCCAATAAATTGGCTAAATCGCTCGGGGTAAGCTCTACACTTAATCCTCGTTTTCCTCCAGAAACATAAATGGTCTCAAATTCAAGCGCGGTTGAATTTATGACTGTTTTCAAACGTTTCTTTTGTGCGATAGGGCTAATTCCTCCCAATAAATATCCGCTGCTTTTTTGAGCAATATCTTTGTCTGCCATTTCTAGTTTTTTGACATTAATTGCTTTGGCTGCTTTTTTTAAATTTAGCATATCTGATGTGGGTAAAACAAAACAGGCAAGCTTTTTTTGATCTCCGTTTTCAGCCACAAGTAAGGTTTTGAAAGAACGATGGGGATCGATACCTAATTTTTCCGCAGCTTCTTCGCCGAAATGGATATTATTGGGATCGTGCTCATAAATATGAAGAATAAAAGGAATTTTTTGTTTTTTGAGTAAATCGATTGCTGGTGTCATTTTATTTTTAGCCTTTTTTTTGTAGAATGGGTCGCTTATTTTATAGCGGAGAAAAAAATGGATGCAAGCCTAAATATTGCCATTGCGGCAGAATTTGAATTATGTGAGAAAATTGCTGAAGCCCTTGAAGAAAGTAAACTGACGATAGGTAGCGTATCAGTTGTAGAAATTTCCCCTTTTGATGAAGAACAAGGCGTGCGTTTTAACAATAAAAGTGTTGTACAGTGTTCTGCACAAGAAATGAATTGGTCTGAGATTAATTATCTCTTTTTTTCCGGTGATGTTGAACAACTAGCCTCTATTGCGATTGCAGCTGAAAGCGGTTGCGTTATCATTGATATGAAGGGCGTATGCGCCGCACTTTCCGATGTACCTGTTGTAGTACCGACAATTAATGAGGGTGATTTAGTTGAATTAAGACAACGTAACATTGTGAGTTTGCCGAATCCTCAAGTCAGCCAACTTGCTTTGGCGATTTCTCCATTATTGCAAACAACCAATATTACTCAAATTTTTGCTACTTCCTTGCTTCCTGCTTCTTATCAGAACAGTGAAACCGTTAGTAAATTAGCAGGACAAACAGCACGTTTATTGAATGGTATCCCGTTAGATGACGATGAAAAGCGGTTAGCGTTTGATGTCTATCCACAAAAAACAATGGCTTTGTCAGAACAATTTCAAAAGATTTTTCCTCAATGCAATTCTGTGCTATTTCATGCTGTGCAAGTACCGGTATTTTATGGTATGGCACAAAAAGTGACCGCACTTTGGGATTATGAGACGGATTTTCAACCGCAAGATAATGAACTTTTACAATACCATGATACAAGTATTACACCGGTAATAAATGGTGAAAGAGAAAGCGGGGAAACTCAGGTAAAATTACATATTAATCCGTTAAGTGCGGTTGAAAACGGTATTGAATTTTGGACGGTGGCAGATGACCAACGTTTTAATCTCGCTCGTCTTTCAGTCAAATTATTCGAAGTTATTTATCATCAAGGTTATTAATTTTAAGGAACAATTATGTTAGAACGAGTCTTTAAGTTGCGTGAAAAAGGTTCAACTACAAAAACTGAAATTATTGCGGGTATCACCACCTTTTTTACTATGGTTTATATTGTATTTGTCAACCCTTCGATATTAGGTGATGCAGGAATGGATAAACAAGTTGTCTTTGTTACCACTTGCTTAATTGCCGGTATTGGTACGATTGCAATGGGATTATTTAGTAATTTGCCGATCGCACTTGCGCCGGCAATGGGGTTGAATGCCTTTTTCGCTTATGTGGTCGTTGGGAAGTTGGGTTATGCTTGGGAAATCGGCATGGGAACCATTTTTTGGGGTTCCGTCGGTTTATTCGTCCTAACGCTTTTGCAAATTCGTTATTGGTTAATGGCGTCCATTCCGTTAAGTATTCGCGTAGGAATCGGGGCCGGGATCGGTTTTTTCATTGCATTGATTGGGTTTAAAAATATGGGGCTTGTGGTGGCTAATCCAGCTACATTAGTGGCACTCGGTGATTTGCATGATGATAAAGTGTTACTCGGTGTACTCGGTTTCTTCATTATCGTTGTATTGGCTGCCCGCAATATTTTTTCCGGTGTATTGATTTCTATTGCGGTCGTCACGGGGCTGGCGCTTTGGTTGGATGAATCGGTAATGTTTCACGGTGTGATTTCAATGCCGCCAGCGTTAGATGCGGTGGTTGGCAAAGTCGATATCGCCGGTGCGTTAGATACCGCATTGCTGGGTATTATTTTCTCATTTTTATTGATAAACCTATTTGATTCTTCCGGTACGTTATTAGGTGTAACCGACAAAGCGGGCATTAGCGATGAAAAAGGACGTTTTCCAAAAATGAAACAAGCCCTATTGGTTGATAGTATCAGTGCGGTGGGCGGTTCTTATATCGGTACTTCTGCGATTAGTACTTATATTGAAAGCGGTGCGGGCGTGTCGGTCGGGGGACGCACGGGATTAACCGCTGTGACGGTCGGCGTGTTATTTTTACTTACCATTTTCTTTTCACCGCTTGCCGGCGTTGTGCCGGCCTATGCAACTGCGGGGGCATTGATTTATGTCGGTATTTTGATGGCATCCAGCCTAATTCGTGTGCAATGGGATGATTTAACCGAAGCCGCTCCGGCATTTATTACCGCTGCCATGATGCCTTTTACTTACTCTATTACGGAAGGTATTGCATTTGGTTTTATCAGCTACTGTATAATGAAAACCTGCACAGGTCGCATCAAGGAGATTAATGCCCCGGTTTGGGTGGTTTCACTTTTATTTGTGGCGAAATTTGTTTGGGTGGGATAATTTTATGGGCGAGCGAAAGTTCGCCCTTTTTGTATTTGAGGGAAAACGACGAGAGTGATTATGCAGAACATCCTTTTCATTATTCATTCCTCGCCTTATGGCGACGAACATTTTTTTAGCGCTTTGCGCCTTGCTTTACAGTTACAAGAACAGCATAAAAGTGCGGTCAATTTGAAACTGTTTTTGATGTCGGATGCGGTTAGCGGCGGGCTTGCAAAACAAAATCCGGCGGAAGGCTATCATTTACAGCAAATGTTAGAAATTTTAACCGCTCAAGGGGCAGCCGTAAAACTTTGCAAAACCTGTACCAATGCACGGGGTATGACAAATTTACCTTTGGCTGAAGGTGTAGAAATCGGTACATTGGCAGAGCTCGCCGATTGGACGATGGAAGCGGATAAAGTACTAAATTTTTAAGAAATAAGATGGCTTACAGAGGTAAGCCATTATTTTTTATCGCTTTCCGCCATTACAGCTTTGGTTTTTTCATCCATCGTGACACTAATATTATGATCCACCACCACATTCATATTAATCGTGATGCCTTCTTTTGGGGTATCAAGTTGGATAGTAGGGGTGCAGCCCGTCAGCAAGCTATGGGTTACAAAGATAAATAAAAAGTGCGGTCGATTTTTAACGTGTTTTTTCATGTTCTAAATCTTGATAAAGCCGATATTGTAAATTTTGTTCAAATTGCGCACCGTAGTCTATCATATTCCATAATTCGAACATATTTTCTTGGTGATGATAGTTTAATGTAATCGGGGCATGGTTTGGATTATTGAGGTTGAAACCTTTAATGCTGGCACGTAAATTCATTTGCCCGTTCGGGGCAAGATGAATATTCGCATGGGCGTTTTGAAGCTCCATTTCTTTTAATAAATTAACCAAAATGCTTTCGGTTAAACCGCCTTTTTTCAACCCGTTAGCTACCTCATCATTTAGCTTAATTCGCATTTTATCGGCTTGTTGTAATGTGCCGTCACAAATTAAACAGGCTGAATGATTGAGCCAAAAAGGCAAGGTCGCATTCACACGTCCTTCCAAATGAATTTGATTATACTGTGCCATTGTCATGACCTGATTGAGAGCAATATTGCGGAATGTTAGCGTTGCGATTTGATGTTGCGGAAAATTGAGTTTGTCTATGGTTAATTCACCGTCAAATAAACCGATTTTTACATTACTCAATGTAAGTGGTTTGGCGTGAGAATTCGGATAAGTACCGAATAAATTAAATGTTGCGTCATTCAGCCATAATGCCCCTTTGCGCATATTGCGAACAGAAACTTTAATCGGATTATTCGCTGAATTTTGTAAAATATTATTCTGATAATTAAGTGGGAAACGAATGTCTAGATCTTTAATTTCACCGTCAGGAAAGGAAAGACCGAGATTATACAGTCGCATATCCCCTTTTATCGTAATTCCTTTATGATCAATGTTGAAATTACTCGTACCTTTAATATGTCCATTGTGAATTAACCAGCCCCACTGTTGAGGGAAAAGCGATTGGAATGCGCTTACCGATTGTTTTTTCCAACTGATTTTGCCTGTTAGCCTTTGATTTTCATAATGGGCGAACAGATCAATCGGGCCTAGCGTACCCGCTTTTAAATCACCAGCAATATTGAAACGTTCGATACTTTCCCCATCAATACCGACACCAAAAACAGGCTGAGTGAAAGCACCGCCGTAATCAAAGTTAATCCAGTCGCTTTTGACTTGTAACAAACCGCGAATGTGGGATTTTTCGTAATCCCAATACAAACGATCCTTTAATTCCAGCGAGAGCGGTGCCATTGTTATACCATTTGTCCGAATTTTATCGGAATAGGCGGTAAGTTGATTTAATTCAATATGATCACCTTGCCAAAAGCCGATTCCTTGTAGTTTTATCGGTGTGTTTAAGGTATTCCAATAAGCGCTACCGTTAATTCTCCAATCCCAACGGTTATTTGCATCCCGTTCGGCATCCTGTAATTTTTGTTGCGGATCGCGTAGTTCAAAGACGGTTTTGATCCCTGCAATAAATTCGTCCGCTTTTCCGTCTAATTTTAAATCAATAGTGGAAAATTGCGGTGTGAAACCTTTTAAACTTGCTTGTAATTGACCGTTTAAGCCGTATTTACCAATTTGTATATGATCTAATGGCAGACGAACATGAATATTGCTATCCTGTTGCTGATTATCCATTTTAAAAATAGACCCTTTGTTAAAACGAAGTAACGGATCACCAAATGAACCGCCCAGATGATAAGCTAAGTTCGTTTGCGCCACCGTATTGTTATAGCGTAAATCGCCTCGCGTTTTTAAATTAAAACGGATCTGATCTTGGTTATCTCCACCGCCAATTTCGCCATTTTCACCGGAAATCACAATCTCGCCTTTTCCATATTCACCGAAAGTTTGTACGATAATATTGGTATCAATACCAAAGGGAAGCCAACCTTTTGGCGGAGTGCGTAGAGACAATCCTAAAAAGCCTTTGATAGGTTGATAACCGTCAAATATCCAATAAAAAGTTCCCCACGAAATTTCTAGCCCGTTCTGTGTAAAAATAAACGGCACGTCCAACAATGGTGATTTATGCGTGAGATCTTGTGCTTTAATCAGGCCCTTTTCTCCCTGCCAAGAAAGCTTTGCCTCCCCGTGATCAACAGCAAAATTGGGGTTTTGCCAAGTTAAGGTTATTTCGCCTTTGGGCTGTATTTGTAGAATTTCATCATTTAATTGAAGGTTAAAATGAGATTGATAATGTTGTTTTTCTTCCGGTTGATAATCGGTTTTACCTTGCCAAATGAAATGGTTATCCTGTTGGGAAAGGGTCGATTGATGTTGTAATATTAATCCTTTCTGATTTTGGGCGGAAAAATTTAGGTGAAACTGATCGTGCTGATGATTTACCGTTGCAGAAATATCGGCATTGAGAAGATCATGAAAAAGAGGCGGAACAAGCTCATCGGCATTTGAGAGTTGAAACTGTTTAATATTGATCTCAAAGGTTGGAATTGTGGCAAAAAGTGCGGTCAATTTTACCGGTGTTTTGTCGTTACGACTTGGCATATTTTGAATGCAAGCACTATTGACAGAGGCTTTGTTAACGATTAAATTTGGTGAAAACCAATTGTTAAGTTGAAGATTATGAAGATTAGCCAGCGTACATTTTCCGACATTGATTCGCAAAGCGGGGAGTTTTAACCCTCTATTGTTTACAGTCCACTCATCGGATAATTGCACGGAATAGTCAGGCGCAAGGAAATAATTTATCGTCCGTTCAAGTTGTTTTGATGGGATCCACCACGGCAAAGAAATTATCCCGATTACAAATATCAATACCAATAAGGCACAACAACGACCCTTACGCATATTTTTTCAATTATCCTCTTTTTTATTGCGGCTTATTGTAACGAAATAATCGCGATTAAAAAATCAATTTATACATAGCCAAACCGATAATTACTGCCTAAAATAATGCCATTTAATTCCACATTTTTCGAAGCAATGACAAAATCAACGCCTCTTGACCCCGTCACTTTACCCCTAAACCAAGTCAATTTGATCGAAGCCTCGGCCGGTACGGGAAAAACCTACACTATCGGTTCTTTATACCTCAGACTTTTGCTACAGGCGGGAGAACGGAATTTTTCACGCCCGTTGAATGTGGAGGAAATTTTGGTAGTGACGTTTACGGAAATGGCGACGGAAGAGCTGAAGCAAAAAATCCGTGAACGCATTACGGATGCCATTCAAAAATTGTCCGCTTATGCAGAAACAAAAGCGGAAAGCGTATTTAAAAATGATGAATTTCTGATCGCACTTTCTCAAAATATCAATGATCTTACTCTTGCCGTTCAGCGTTTAAAATTAGCGGAACAAAATATGGATCTTGCCGCGATTTTCACCATTCATGGCTTTTGTCGCCGAATATTAATGCAATACGCTTTTCATTCCGGCGTTCATTTTAATTTGAAATTGGTGAAAGATCAGTCGGATTTATTGAAACAATTTGCCAATGAATTTTGGCGTGAACATTTTTACCCGCAGCCCTTTGAGATTGCCAATTTTATTGCACAAGAATTCATATCGCCGGATAGTGTATTAGCGGTGCTTAAAAATGATATTGGAAAAAATTTCGATGCGGAATTGGAAGCGTCCGATCTGCTAACCTTACCCCTTGAAAGGCTTTTTCACAAAGTGGCGGAGCAACGCAATATCCTTGATAAATTAAAGCAAACATGGCAAGAAAATGAGGCGGAAATTAAGGATTTCATTGCGCAAGAACTTCAAAATAAGCGATTAAACGGCAATAAATATAGGTCTAACAACTTGCCGGGTTATTATGCACGGGTAGCGGCTTGGGCAAAAAATACAACGGATCATTCATTAAGCGAAGATATTATAAAATACTTTACGCAATCTGCGCTGAATGCCAATGCGGCAAAGGAAAAACAGCCCAATTGTTCCCCTATTTTAGAAAAATTGGATCGTCTGGTTGAAGAATTTCAACATACTATTTCCCCCGAATTACTGTACAAACTTATTCTTTACCATTATCGCCAAGGTATTCAACAGAAACTGCTTGAATATAAACTTAACCATCAAGAAAAATCCTTTGATGATTTATTGCGGTTACTTTGTGAAGCCCTACAACAAACACAAGGCGATCAATTAGCGGAAATGATCCGTTTTCAATATCCTTTTGCCATGATTGATGAGTTTCAGGATACGGACGCGCAACAATACGCTATTTTCTCAAAGATTTATCGTGAAAACCCGATTAAAAATACCGGTTTCATTATGATTGGCGATCCCAAACAGGCGATATATCGTTTCCGTGGAGCGGATATTTTTACTTATCTTAAAGCTGCCGCTCAGGCGGATGAACGTTTTAATTTAATGAAAAATTACCGCTCTGAACAACGGGTGGTGGAAGGCATAAACAGATTATTCGATTTTCCTCACTCGCCGTTTATTTATAACAATATTGAATTTGCACCGGTTAGTGCAAGAACGGATCATCGTCAATTTTATTTGAATGGCGAACAAGAGCCGGCTTATCGCTTTTATTTGAATGAGAGTGAAAAAACGGATAAAACAGCACTTGCTCGCACCTGTGCCGTTTCCATTCAACATTGGATAAAAAGTGCGGTTGAAAATCAGGCTGTTTTTAAAGGGGCCGCGCAAGGAGAAATACAGGATAGTAAAATTTTACAAGCAGCGGATATTGCTGTATTGGTGCGTGATAAAAATGAAGCCGCACTGGTTAAAACAGAGTTGCAGCAGTTGGGTATTGCTTCCGTTTATTTATCCGATCAAAACAGCGTTTTTGACAGCCGTGTCGCCAAAGAATTAGTGCTTGTTTTGAAAGCCTGTTTGAATGTAACGGAACGTTCTATTTTAAATGCTATCGCCACCACACTTTTTGGTTTAAGTGCAACGGAAATTCATCAAATTCATCATAATGAACAAGATTGGCAACGTTGGGCGGACGGTTTTGCACAGTACCGACAAACTTGGAAACAGCAAGGGGTATTGCCAATGCTGCATCGACTTTTAGTCGAACAAAAAATTGCCGAGCGTTTACTCGGGCTGGCGAGCGGCGAGCGTGATTTAACGGATTTTTTACATCTTAGCGAAATTTTACAGCAAGCTTCGACTTTGAATGATAGTGAGTCGGCGTTATTGAGTTGGTTTGAAAAACAAATTCAAGAAGAAATCAGACAAGAAGCGCAAATTCGTTTGGAAAGCGAGCGTCAGCTTGTGAAAATTGTGACGATCCATAAATCAAAAGGATTGGAATATGATTTAGTGTGGTTACCGTTTTTGTCCGTGCCGAGCCGTGATCCGACAAAATCTGCTAAAAAAGAGATTAATCTCTATTATTCAAAAGATCGAGATGCGATTTTGTGGGATATGGAAAATCAGCATTCGGCATTGATAAATAAAGAAACTTTTTCGGAAGAATTGCGTTTGCTCTATGTGGCATTAACTCGGGCAAAATATCAAATGGCGTTTGCTTTACCGGCACGGTTTGATAAAAAATGGAATCCGTTACTTTATCTGCTAACCCAAGGGGAAATCGGCGAGAATCCGGTGTTGTCGCAAAGTTATTTAACCGCACCGTTGCTTGAAACATTCGGCAGTCAAATGTCCGGTGGAGTATTGATTGAATCGGCAGAAAAATTAAATAAATTGCCGCCTTTAGTTTTATCTCATCACGAAGGCGAGCTTTCGGTTGCGGAATTTTACGGTGAAATCGAACAAAATTGGCGAGTAACGAGTTTTACCGGGATTGAACAAGCACACCGTTGGAAAAATTATCTTAATGAAAGTGCGGCGAAAAATACTGCTGTTTTTGATGAAACAAAAGATTACGATACACAACTCACATTGGAAAATTCTTCCGAAATATTTACCGCACTTTCTGATGAAAAAATACAAATTGTTTCTGATTTTCCACGTGGTACACAAGTTGGGACATTGCTCCATCGTTATTTAGAAAAAAATGAATTTAATGCGCTGAATAATGTGACAACAATAGAAAAACTCTGCCAAGAATTACAATTAGACGAATCCTTTATTCCTCCCTTACGACAATGGTTTGAAGGAATCGTGCAGACACCGTTGTCCGAATCCGTTAATTTGAAACTGAATGAGTTAGACAAAAGCGATTACATTAAAGAAATGGCTTTTTATTTGGCTATTCGTGATCATTTTGATGTGGTCGCCTTTAATCGGGCATTAAAGCGACATCATCATTTGTCGAGTGAGGCGCTACAGTTTGAGGATATTCAAGGCATGGTACGGGGGACAATTGATTTAGTTTTTCGCCATCAAGATAAGTATTATTTGCTGGATTATAAATCCAATTTTCTTGGTGATAAACGACGTGATTACGCCTCGGACAATCTAGAAAAAACGATGTTGCATCATCATTATGATTGGCAATATTTACTTTATACATTGGCATTGCATCGTTATTTAAAGACAGCGGATCGCAACTATGATTATGAGCGTCATTTTGGCGGTGTATTTTATCTTTTCCTACGAGGAATGAACGGAGAAACCCAATCCGGCATATTTTTCGATCGCCCCGAGATGCAACTCATTTATGAATTAGAGGAGATCTTTTGATGTTGAGCTTATTACGAATGCTTAATGAGCAGGGGATTATCAGTTTAGCCGACTACTATTTTGCCAAACTTATTGGGGATAAACAGCCGGCTAATCAGCCCGAAACGGTTAAAAATTTGGCGGTGTTACTTGCCGCACTTTGTAGCTGGCATTATGCGCAAGGAAATACCTGTATTGAATTAGATAAAGCATTGGAACGAAATTTGTTCGGTTTGGCATATCGTGTTACCGAAAAAAATTATTTGGCGGAAATTTGGCAAAAAATCAATTATTTGCCCGTAGAACAGTGGCAGGCGGAATTACGCGGTCATATTGCTTTTAGCCAAACTCCGCATAATCAAGTTGCTCCTATGATATTTCAATTTAACGCCTTATATTTTTATCGTATCTGGCAAGATGAATATCGTGTGGCGCAATATATTAAAAATACATTGAAAAATAACCGCACTTTAGCTTTTTCTTATGATGATATCCGCCAAAAATTGTTGGTCTATTTCCCCTCTAAAGTAGAGGATATAGAAAAAATTGGCGCGATTGATTGGCAAAAAGTTGCCGTTGCAACTGCAATTAAAAGCGTGTTTAGTGTAATTACCGGCGGTCCCGGTACGGGAAAAACAACAACGGTTGCCCGTTTATTGCTTGTTTTGCAAGAGTTATATCGGTATCAATTACACATTAAATTAGTCGCTCCGACAGGGAAAGCCGCCTCTCGTTTGGAAGAATCAATTCAGCATGCTTTACAGCGTTTAAAGGGATCTATGGCGCTATCCGAGTGCTTATTACAATCTATCCCACAAAAAGCGACAACGTTACATAGCTTGCTTGGAATGAATGTATTTAACGATAATACCTGTCATAATGAACATAATCCTTTGCAACTGGATGTATTGGTGGTGGATGAAACCTCAATGATTGATTTGCCATTAATGGCAAAATTAGTTAATGCTTTAAAACCGGAAACCCGTTTGATTTTATTGGGGGATCAAGCACAACTTGCTTCCGTGGAAGCAGGTGCCGTATTGGGCGAATTGGCGCAGTGGGCAACACAGCCTTATAGCGATAAACAAGCCGATTATTTATATCAAACTACAGGTTATAATGTGCCGTGTGCCGCAATTGTCAATCCTATGCGTGATTGTTTATGTCATCTTACTTTTAGTCGTCGCTTTGATAAACATTCCGGCATTGGTAAACTTGCCGAACAAATTAAGCTGGGTAGAGGGGAAGAAAGTCTGGCATTATTCTCGGAATATCCTCGGGAATTGTGTTTTGATTGTTTTGATGTCGAACAAGATGATTCGGTATTTGTGCAGCAAGTAGTACAAAGTGCGGTAGAAAATTATCGTGTTTATCTAACGGCATTACATGAGTTACGGGGACAGAATAAAGATTTTAATAGTCGTCTTGGAGACGGCAAAACTTATGCGGAGATGATCCAATCCCTTTTTAATTCAACCCGATTTTTGACCGCACTTCGTAACAGTGCATTGGGCGTAGAAAATCTAAATAAAGAAATAGCGTTAGCCCTACGTCGGGCAAATCTTATTTGGTTTCACAATGAGCAAGATTGGTATATCGGCAAGCCGATTATGATTACCGAAAACGATCATAATGTACGCCTGTATAATGGCGATATTGGATTATGTTTGGCAAAGGGGAAGGTCTGGTTTGGCGATCGTGAAGTACTAACCAGCCGTATTCCTGCTCATGAGCCGGCATTTATGATGACGATCCATAAATCTCAAGGTTCGGAATTTGATCACACGCTGATGGTACTACCGACAAAGCCTAACCCTGTGCTTTCCCGTGAATTGGTATTTACCGCTGTGACCCGAGCCAAGCAATCACTCAGGGTTTTTGCCGATGAAAAAATTTGGAAAATGGCAGTACGCGAAACAGTAAAACGGCAGAGTGGATTAGGTAAACTGTTAGAAAATTTCATTCAAACAGGAGATTAATATGAAATTATATGCTTATGATCATTGCCCATTTTGTGTGCGTGCAAGAATGATTTTCGGCTTGAAAAATATCCCTTTTGAATTGGTTATTTTAGCCAATGATGATGAAACGACTCCGGTCGGTTTAGTGGGTAAAAAAGTAGTACCGATTTTAATTAAAGAGGATGGAACGGCAATGCCGGAAAGTTTAGATATTGTCCGTTATGTGGATGAGAATGTCGGTGAAAAAATGCTTTCCGAACAACTTCGTCCTGAAATTGATACTTGGACGAAAACGGTCGGTAGTTATTACAATCATTTGCTAAGTCCGCGCTTTGTGAAAATCGGCTTGCCGGAATTTAAAACTCAAAGCGCGGTGAATTATTTTACTAAAAAGAAAACCGAATCAATCGGGGATTTTCAACAGAATTTAGATGAAACGGCAAACTATCTTGTTCGCTTACATCAGGATTTGGAAAATCTTGAGCCACTGATTAAATCCACTTCTGCATTGAATGGGGAACTTTCATTGGAAGATATTATAGTTTTCCCAATGTTGCGTAATTTAACCTGTGTACGTGATATTCAATTTCCAGCTGAAGTTACGACATATTTGGAGAAAATGTCCGAACAGAGTTGCATAGCATTGTATTTTGATAGGGCAATTTAATAAACAAAAAACCTGCCAGTCGGCAGGTTTTTTTCATAGTTTATCAATTATGCATGGCAAGTTTGACAAGCCGCTTGGAACATCCAGACAAGTTTTTCTTGCTCTTTGATGTAGTCGCTCATTTGAGAGGCGGTACCTTCATCATCCGCATCACCTGCAAGGGCTAAAATTTCGCGTTGTTGCTCAAGTAATACTTTTAAGCCGGATAAAGTACCTGATAAACATTCTTGCGCACCGGTTACGGCAATGTCCTCTTGAATACGAGATACTTTTAAGTATTGGCTATAAGCATTATTTGGGGTGTAGCCTAGGGTTAAGATACGCTCCGCTACTTCATCTACTTTAGTGATTAAATCCGTATAAATTTCTTCAAATTTTGCATGTAGTTCAAAGAAGTTTACGCCTTTAATATTCCAGTGATAGCCACGAACGTTAGTATAGAAAACTTGATAAGTTGCCAGTAGGTCATTTAATTTACTTGCTAATTCCTCTGATTTTGTTGCATCTAGTCCAATTGATGTTTTTGACATAATGATTTCCCCTTATGTTGTTAATAAATTTTTTAGAAGCCGAAACCGTTTCGCTTCAAGTATCGTCATTATACATAATAAAAGTAGGGAATAAAGCCACTTTTATTAGATAGAATTGATAGATTATTTGTATCAAAACTAATA
>NZ_MLHS01000057.1 GCF_001999335.1 Rodentibacter sp. Ppn85
GAATCGAGAGGTTCAGGGGATTATCCTTTTGTAGCACTCAAAAGAAAGATATTAAATTTTCATTTTCATAATAACGTTAAAATTAACCGCACTTTACTTCTTACGTTTAGCACGAGGATGTGCTTGATCATAAACATCGGCAAGGTGTTTAAAATTAAGATGGGTGTAAATTTGAGTTGTTGCAAGGTTACTATGACCGAGCAACTCCTGTACTGCACGGAGATCGGAGCTGGCTTCCAACATATGGGTTGCAAAGGAATGGCGAAGTTTATGAGGGTTGAGATGGCTATTCAGCCCTTGACGAATCCCCCAAGTTTCCAAGCGTTTTTGAATAGAACGATGGGAAATACGGTTTCCTAACTGGCTTACAAATAGGGCCTCATCTTTGGGATTAAATAATAATCGTACTTTTAACCACTGCTGTAGAGCATGAGAGGCATAACGTCCAAAAGGCACAATACGTTCTTTGTTTCCTTTTCCCAAGACCCGTACTTCACGGGTGCGAGTATTAATGCTGTTTAAGTTTAGCCCTTGTAATTCCGATAAACGCAAGCCTGAACTATACATTAATTCCAAAATGGCACGATCACGAATATCAATGGGCTCTTTACTATCATTGGCAAGTAATTGTTGAACCTGATCGCCATCGATATTTTTGGGTAAATGTTTACTTTGTTTTGGCGCTGAAATTCCGATAGCAGGATTTACCTTTAATTTTCCCTGTTGAATTAAATAGTTAAAAA
The DNA here is from genome assembly GCF_001999335.1 of Rodentibacter sp. Ppn85. Lineage (GTDB taxonomy): Bacteria > Pseudomonadota > Gammaproteobacteria > Enterobacterales > Pasteurellaceae > Rodentibacter. The sequence continues at coordinate 744 of NZ_MLHS01000057.1, forward strand.
ATTGGCGGATGGAGGATAAACGCAGAGCCAGACTTTTCTCTTTAAGTCCCGCTTTTTTGCTTTGTGCCAAGATAAAACGTACTACGCTTGGTGTAATTTGTTGCCAATCTCGGATACCTTGCTCTACAAGCAGTGTTAACACTGCCTCAAGCTGACGTTGATAATTGCTGAGAGTGTGAGGACTAACTTGGCGTTCAATACGCAAATAATCCCAGTAAGATTGCAGATCCGTAAACATTACAAAGTTAATTCAAACAGGCTTTTTTTCGGATTTAATTTAAAACCTTCTTGTTCCAATAATTCATGTTGTGCTTGTCCCAATTCAGCCACTAAACGATTCGATTGGGTATAAAGCACAAAATCTTTTGCTTTGGAAATCAGAGCGGCATAAATATCGGTTTGTTGAGGGCAATGAATAGCGTAAATATCGGTTAGCTGCCAGTAACGTTGTAATTGGAGTGATGACAAGCGTGGATAAAGTTGGATAAATCCTATGGCTTCATCTTGTGCATTGACAGCAATAAAAAAGAGGCTCTCATTAAAGCGGATGCGATTGGTTAAGAACGTTAAAGTGCGGTCGGGATTTTCCGTCATTCCATTAGCTAGACGATAATGTTCAAAAAGGGGCAAAAGCACCTCAATATTCCATTGTTCTGCTTTAAAGATCTTCATTTTAATAAAATCGGTTACTCTTTATTGATTCTATGTAGTAGATTGTAGCTTTTTCACGGTGAAGAATCACGCGCTCAGCAAAAAAATTTTCAAATTTATGATTTTGAACAAAGAATCAAAGCGAAAATTTGATATAGTAACCGCATTTATTTAATTAATATGGAGAAATAAAATGGCACGTCGTCCTTTAGTAATGGGTAACTGGAAGTTAAATGGTAGCAAAGCCTTTACCAAAGAATTAATCGAAAATTTAAAAGTAGAACTCGCTGATGTGAACGGTTGTGATATCGCAATCGCACCTCCGGTGATGTATTTAGCGGAAGCGGAAGCAGCTCTAACCGGCAGTAAAATTGCGCTTGGCGCACAAAATGTTGATGTGAATGTGCAAGGCGCATTTACCGGGGATATTTCAACGGCAATGTTAAAAGAGTTTGGTGCGAAATATATTATCATCGGCCATTCGGAGCGTCGCACTTATCACAAAGAAAGCGATGAATTTATCGCAAAAAAATTCGAAGCATTAAAAGCGGCGGGTTTAGTTCCGGTATTATGTATCGGTGAATCTGAGGCGGAAAATGAAGCGGGCAAAACCGAAGAAGTGTGCGCACGTCAAATTGATGCGGTTATTAATGCGTTAGGCGTGGAAGCGTTTAATGGTGCGGTGATTGCCTATGAGCCAATTTGGGCAATCGGTACCGGCAAGTCTGCAACTCCGGCACAGGCACAAGCTGTTCATGCCTTTATTCGTGGTCATATTGCTGCCAAATCTCAAGCGGTGGCAGATCAAGTGATCATTCAATACGGCGGTTCTGTAAATGATGCGAATGCAGCGGAATTATTTACTCAACCGGATATTGACGGTGCATTAGTGGGCGGCGCATCACTTAAAGCGCCTGCATTTGCAGTGATCGTGAAAGCGGCAGAGGCGGCAAAAAATTAGTTTTTTATCACTAGAAATGAAAAGTGCGGTTAATTTTAACCGCACTTTTTTAATGTTGTTCTCTTTCCCACAAATCGGCATATTTTACGAAGGTAGAATGTGCAGAAAGTGCCGCAAGTAAAAAACCTTGTTTTCCGTCTAAAAAACCCGCTTTTAAAATATACATTTTCACAAAACAACCGATCCCATGGCTTACCCCTTGCCAAAGCGTCGCTTTTTTGCCCCTTGCTTGGCGTTGATCCGCCCAAGCCTTGGCGTAACCGGCAGATTTTACTAAGTAATGATGAAGATTTTTATAAGTGAAATGCTCTAAATTGCCTGTTAATCGCTCAACACGGGTATTATTCGGATAGCAAACTTTCTCATGTACTAAGGAATCATTGTAGCCGGCATAATTAGTGCGATATAGACGAACGACATAATCCGGATACCAACCGGAATGGCGAATTTTACGCCCGAATACTTCACTTATGCGTGGGATTTCAAACACGGTGTTTTCCGGATTTTGTTGCACGGCATGTTGGATCGACTGGCGCAATTCCGAGGTTACACGTTCATCGGCATCCAACCAAAGTACATAGTCGGAAGTGACATACTGTTGTGCAATTTGGCGTTGTTTGCCGAAACCGGGCCAGTTTGTATTTTCATAGAATTTTGCCTCATAGTTTAGCGCAATTTCTTTTGTATTATCGGTACTACCTGAATCTAAAATGACGATTTCATCTACCCAATCCTTCACTGTGTCTAAGCATAATGCAAGATCCTGTGCCTCGTTTTTTACAATCATTGCAACGCTAATTGTTGGCATATTTTGATTCCTTTTTTGCTATACTACTGAAAATTTTTTCAAGTATAACCGAATTTAGTTTATGTGGCGTTTTTTTTACACCTGTCTAATGTATTTGATTCAGCCGTTAGTTCTGCTTTTTATGTGGGGGCGCGGCTTTAAAGCGCCGAATTATCGGAAAAGATGGGGAGAGCGTTACGGTTTTTACCGTCATTTTGTCGCACCGGCACCTCACGGCATTGTGATCCATGCAGCCTCCGTTGGGGAAGTGATTGCGGCAACACCTTTAGTGCATCGAATTCAACAGGATTACCCCGATTTATCGATTACCTTTACCACTGTCACTCCAACAGGCTCCGAACGGGTTAAAGCGGCTTTCGGTGAGAGCGTAACACATTGTTATTTACCCTATGATTTGCCTGACTCGATTAATCGTTTCGTTGATTTTATTCAACCAAAACTTTGTATTGTTATCGAAACCGAGCTGTGGCCGAATTTAATCCGACAACTATACTGCCGTGATATTCCCCTTATTGTGGCAAATGCCCGTTTATCTTCCCGTTCTGCGGGACGCTATGGCAAAGTGAGATCCTGTTTACAAAGTATGTGGTCTCAAATTAGTTTGATTGCTCCGCAAGATCAAATTAGTGGGAAGCGTTTTCTTGAATTGGGCTATCCTCAAGATAAACTTAAACTGACGGGCAATATTAAATATGATTTAACAGTTAACCAAGCGCTACTTGAACAAATTCAAATATTGCGTGATCAATGGGCAAAAAAACGTCAAATTTGGATAGCGGCGAGTACGCATGAGGGAGAAGAAGAGATTATTTTGCAGGCCCATCGCCAGCTGCTTGACAAATATCCTGATTTACTTTTATTGCTCGTGCCGCGCCATCCCGAGCGATTTAACTCGGTAGCCGCATTGATCCAAAAAGAAAAATTTCAATTTATTCGTCGTTCGTCCGGGGAATTGCCGAATGTAGGCACGCAGGTTATTTTAGGCGATACGATGGGAGAGATGATGTTGATGTATGGTGTTTCTGACATCGCTTTTGTGGGAGGCAGTCTTGTCAAACACGGAGGACATAATCCGCTTGAACCGCTGGCATTTAAAATTCCTGTGATTAGTGGAAAACACACTTTTAATTTTCCCGAAGTGTTTAGAACACTTGTTGAGATGCAAGGAGTATTAGAGGTTAATTCCACTGTTAAGGCATTAGAGCGGGCGGTGGAAGCATTGCTTAGCTCAACAGAAGCCCGTTTGCGTTTAGGTCATGCAGGTTATGAAGTATTAATGGAAAATCGAGGCGCATTATCACGTTTATTTGATTTATTAAAGCCTTATTTGGAGCGTAAAGTATGACAACGGTGATTTATCCCGGCACTTTTGACCCCATCACAAACGGGCATTTGGATATTATTGAGCGAAGTGCGGTCATTTTTCCCAAAGTTTTGGTGGCAGTGGCGAATAGCCCGAGTAAAAAGCCGTTATTTTCTTTGGATGAACGAGTGAAACTTGCTCGACAATCCGTTGCATATTTAGCGAACGTCGAAGTGTTTGGTTTTTCCGATTTGTTGGCGAATGTCATTAAAGCCCGTAATGTGACTGCGATTATCCGTGGTGTGCGAACGACAACGGATTTTGAATACGAACTCCAACTCGCCTCCCTTAATCGACTTCTCACAAACGGCGTCGAAAGCCTTTTCCTTCCGCCAACTGAAAAATGGGCGTTTGTCTCATCCACTATCGTGCGTGAAATTTATTTACATGGCGGCGATGTGGCAGAGCTCGTACCAACGGCAGTATTAAATGCCTTGCAAGCGCGATGCGAAAAATAGCCTTCGTTTTAACCGCACTTTTTTCCTTATCAGGCTGCGGGACTGTGGTGAAATTGGTTGATCCTTCGAAAGACTATACTGCCTATGCCGGTGTCGCCTATGATTTGGAAATGGCGCAAAAATGGGGCTTACCGATTTTGGATTTGCCTCTGTCTTTTTTACTCGATACTGTTTTACTGCCCTACGCATGGGCGCAATGACAATGATGAAACTTAATCCCCAACAACAACAGGCGGTGGAATATGTTACCGGTCCTTGCTTAGTGCTTGCCGGTGCAGGTTCCGGCAAAACCCGTGTCATTATTAATAAAATTGCCTACTTAATTGAAAAGTGCGGTTATTCGCCGAAACACATTGCGGCGGTAACCTTCACCAATAAAGCCGCCCGAGAAATGAAAGAGCGGGTGGCGCATTCCATTGGAAAAGAGCGAGCCAAAGGTTTGACGGTTTCTACCTTTCATACGCTCGGTTTTGATATTATCAAACGGGAATACAAGGCGTTAGGTTTCAAGGCTAATATGACGTTGTTTGATGAATATGATCAATTAGCCTTATTGAAAGAACTCACGGCGGATTTGTTGAAAGAAGATAAAGATCTGTTACGTGAATTAACTTCCGTTATTTCCAACTGGAAAAACGATTTAGTTTCACCTCGGCAAGCTTTTTCCTTAGCTCGAGATGCTAAATATCAAACTTTTGCCAAATGTTATGAACGTTATACCGAGCAAATTCGTGCCTACAATGCGTTGGATTTTGACGATTTGATCATGCTTCCTACTTTGTTATTCAAACGGAATGAAGAAGTGCGGTCAAAATGGCAGGTAAAAATTCGCTATTTGTTGGTGGATGAATATCAAGACACCAACACCAGCCAATATGAATTAATCAAATTGTTGGTGGGGAAGAATGCTTGTTTTACCGTAGTGGGGGATGACGACCAATCTATTTATTCATGGCGTGGCGCGAGACCGGAGAATATGGTGCGTCTGCGTGATGATTTTCCGCATTTACAAGTGATTAAATTGGAACAAAACTACCGTTCCACCCAACGTATTTTGCATTGCGCCAATATTTTGATTGATAACAATCAACACGTATTCGACAAAAAATTGTTCTCGAATATCGGTGAAGGTGAAAAATTACTGGTGATTGAAGCAAAAAATGAAGAACACGAGGCAGAGCGTATTGTCGCCGAATTGATTGCCCATCGTTTTAGTTACAAGACAAAATATAAGGATTACGCTATTTTGTATCGTGGCAATCAGCAATCCCGTTTATTGGAAAAAGTGCTGATGCAAAATCGCATTCCTTACAGAATTTCCGGGGGGACTTCTTTTTTCTCTCGAGCGGAAATTAAGGATATGATGGCGTATTTGCGTTTAGTGGTGAATCAAGACGACGATGCGGCGTTTTTACGTATCGTGAATACGCCAAAACGTGAAATCGGTACGGTAACTTTGCAAAAACTGGGTGAGCTTGCACAGGAAAAACATATTAGCTTGTTTGATGCGATTTTTGAGTTTGAGCTCGTTCAACGTGTGACGCCGAAAGCCTATGACGCACTACAAAAATTCGGGCGTTGGGTGGTGGAGTTAAACGACGAAGTGCAACGTTCGGAACCGGAAAGAGCAGTGCGTGCAATGCTGTCTGCTATTCATTATGAAGAATATTTGTATGAATATGCCGCAAGCCCAAAAGCCGCAGAAATGCAAAGTAAAAATGTTGCCACATTGTTTGATTGGGTGGCGGATATGCTGAAAGGCGATGAAACAAACGAACCGATGAACCTCAATCAAGTTGTCACCCGTTTAATTTTAAGAGATATGTTAGAGCGAAGCGAAGACGACGAAGATAGTGACCAAGTCCAGTTGATGACGTTACATGCCTCAAAAGGACTAGAATTTCCCTACGTGTACTTGATCGGCATGGAGGAAGGCATTTTGCCACATCAAACCAGTATTGATGAAGATAATGTAGAAGAAGAACGCCGTTTGGCTTATGTGGGGATCACAAGAGCACAGAAAGCATTGACCTTTTCCTTATGCCGTGAACGCCGTCAATACGGTGAGCTTATTCGTCCGGAACCGAGCCGATTCTTAGCGGAGTTACCTAACGATGACGTGCTTTGGGAACGGGATAAACCTAAGCTGACGGCGGAACAAAAACAACAGCAGACACAAAGTCAGTTGGATCGTTTACGTTCCATTTTGAACGGTTAAAAGTGCGGTCGAAAAAACAAAAGTTTTACTAAGCGCACTTTATTTACACAATCTGAAGATAAAATATTCAAACGCATTACCTTTTTCAAAAAAGGGTTTGACATATTTTCAAAAAAACGTATCATACCGCCCACAACACTGGTTGTGGTGAGATGGCCGAGAGGCTGAAGGCGCTCCCCTGCTAAGGGAGTATGGGGTCAAAAACTCCATCGAGGGTTCGAATCCCTCTCTCACCGCCATTTGTAGTTTTATTTATTCTGCACCCGTAGCTCAGCTGGATAGAGTACTCGGCTACGAACCGAGCGGTCAGAGGTTCGAATCCTCTCGGGTGCGCCATTTTAAAACGACTCTATCTTCTAAAACGGTCAAGAATAACTAAAACGTCACTACGCACCCGTAGCTCAGCTGGATAGAGTACTCGGCTACGAACCGAGCGGTCAAAGGTTCGAATCCTTTCGGGTGCGCCATTTCCTTTTTCTCTTACTTTAGCTATTACCAATAACAGTTGAAATTACACTAACGCCCTTCGCGATCATCGATATTCTTTAACAGATAATTTCCGCTTGAATCGGCAAGGCTACGGAATCCGACATTCGTAATTTTGTAAGAATATTGTATGTTATAAATAAAATTATCATGATGATGGCCATGAAAGATATGTTTCACGCCCATTTTTTCGGCAAGTGCGTTAATCACTTGAAAGCCCATCGGATGCGGTTTAGGCGCTTCATGGCAGATCAAAATATCGGCTTGCTTATTTTCCAAAGCCTCTATATCGGAAGGAAAAATAGAAGTGCGATGATGCAACGGCAAACCGCCACGCCAGATGTTTTCTTGTGAACTGTATTGGCAATAATGAATGGGATCAAAATACATCGGGCGATTCGGCGGCATCCAAATTTGACCTCGGAATACCCCGCCTAATCCGGCAATACGGACTTTTTGAACTTCCTCTACACGCTTGTGTAAATTGCGATTTTTCCATTCCGATCCCCAGATGGCGTCGAATGCTGCGACGGTTTTACTATCGTGGTTACCGTGAATAAACCAAATATCACAGTACCGTGCCAATTTTTCTAATTCGGTAGGCGAAGAAAGTTGCAAGTCGCCCAAAATAATCAGTGCAACGTTGTCGTTTTCTTGTACGAAAGGATAGAGATGTTCATAACTTCCGTGCGGATCGCCTGCAAATAGAATCATTTTATTTACTCTTTACCGTTCTTGGACCGTTTTGTAAATCGTCCAGTTCTTCTTCGTTTAATATTTTTTCAATCACCGATTTAACTTGATTGTAACGTTCTAAATAGCTTGGCGATTCAATTTCAATGTAGGGAACTTTGTATTTATCTAATAATTTTTTTAAAAGTTGTTGGAATTGTTGGCGATGTCTTTGAGAACCTAAACTACGTAAGCCGTCATCCACCCATTTGGTATTATTTTTTAGCAAAATCGTGACATCAAAAGGGTATTCTTTGATCATTGAATCGAGGAACGGATGTGCTTTACCTTCATATTGGATACAAAATGCTTGTGTAGTAATAAAATCCGTATCAATAAAGGCTATTTTATGTGCGTGGCGAACGGCATAATCAATATAGCGTTGGTGTCCCAATGCCATTTGAGGATAGTCTGAATATTGCATGGCTTGCTCATCGCCACCGAGCTTTTCAAACACAAATTCACGCCCGTATTCCCATGCGGATGTGGTATTAAATACCGCAGCAAGTTTATTTACTAATACACTTTTACCGCTGCTTTCACCACCTAAAATGGCGACGGTTTTGGCAAAAAACGGACGGACTTCTTTCGGAATAAATTTCCAATATTGAAAAGGTGTCGTCCGAATTTTAGTTGCCGACACATTAAAGAAGGTGCGATCCGGATCCACTAAAGAGACCTCTAAACCCAAATATTTTTCGTAAGGCATTTTATCTTGCGGTTCACTACTGAAAACCACGGAAGGGGAAAATTCTTTTTCTTTAAATAGGTTTCTTACTGCATCACTCCAAGCCTGCCAACCGTTGGGATAAGTCGGAATACCATCTTCAATTAAATGATGGATAAAAATTTGGTTTTTTTGATATTTGAAGATTTGCTGCATCCAACGTAAGCGATCTTGTACGGTTGGCATACGTTTCATTTTACTATCATAAAATAGCTTCAGATCACGTTCGGTATCGCTACACACAATCACGTGCAATTCATCGACTTTACTAAACGCCTCATAAATCATATTAATATGACCGGTATGAACAGGATAAAACTTCCCAAAAATGACACCGACTTTTTTCTCTTGGGTTGCTGGCATGGTTTACTTTCTCATCATATAAGGATTAAGTAGGCGTATTGTAGGTTAAATGAAAATATTTTTCACGTTCTGATTTTGCACCCGCCGATTTTACGCTATACTTAGCGCGCATTCTCAGGGCAGGGTGAAATTCCCTACCGGCGGTAAAGCCCGCGAGCACTTAAAAAGTGCGGTCAATTTTTAGTGAGAATTTTTCTTCGACGACATTGAACGCTTTTTAAGGTTAGCAGATTTGGTGTAATTCCAAAGCCGACAGTAAAGTCTGGATGAAAGAGAATAAAGCGGATTGGGTTGCCAAGCCGTTCTTTTTATTTGCATTTCTCAGCCCTGATTCTGGTTAATTTTAATCTAAGAAATAAAGGAAATTACGATGAATCAGTCCATTTTATTCCCATTCGGTACAACCGCCGAAGAACGTGTACTCAACGCCGTCCAAGCATTTAAAAATGGAAACGGCGTATTAGTGTTAGATGATGAAAATCGCGAAAATGAAGGGGATTTAATCTTTCCGGCAGAAACTATCACTACCGGGCAAATGGCAAAATTAATCCGTTACGGCAGCGGTATCGTGTGTTTATGCTTGACGGAAGAACGTTGCCGACAACTTGATTTACCTCCAATGGTGGAAAATAATAATAGTGTGAACAAAACCGCTTTTACCGTGACCATTGAGGCCGCAAAAGGCGTATCCACAGGGGTATCCGCCGCTGACCGCGTTACGACTATCCAAGCGGCTATTGCGGATAACGCGGTGCCGACCGATTTACATCGCCCCGGTCATATTTTCCCGCTTCGCGCGGTAAACGGCGGCGTACTCGCCCGACGCGGCCATACGGAAGCCTCGGTGGATTTAGCTCGTCTTGCAGGGTTTAAGCCGGCAGGTGTGATTTGCGAAATTACCAATGATGACGGCACTATGGCGCGCGCACCGGAAGTTATTGAATTTGCACAAAAATTTGGTTACGTCGTATTGACGATAGAGGATTTGGTCGAATATCGTTCGGCGCATAATGTGTAATATAAGAAAAGTGCGGTTATTTTGACCGCACTTTTAGCCGTAGAAATTATGATTCAACGCCGGTAATCACTTTAAAGGTTCTAACCTCTTTCGGTTTCATCATGATTAAACTGCCCGTATTTTTCGCGGCAAGATAGCCTTCTGGTCGGCAAGTGGCAGGAAGCACGAAAGCACCGACTTGTTGGTCGTCATTGTATAAAATCCAGCGTATTGCATAATTAAAATCTTTTGATGAGAATTTTGTTAGATAAGTATGACCATTTGGTGAAGCCATTCTATATTCCAAATTTTCCTGATATTGCTGTAAATTATCCATAAAGAACACAATTTCAGGATTATACATTTGATCATTAGCCAATGAATTTAATCTATATTTTCCCAGTTTGATTTGCTCATTAAAAGCGAGCCATTCAGGAGTAGGTTTAACATGTGCCGGAATCGTTTCGCGTAAACGAATTGCTTCCGTCGGAATATTTTGAGTAAAACTTGCCCCGTGTTCATAGCAGTAGTTCATATGACACATATATTGTAATGGCATTTCTACATTGGCTAAATTGGTCACTTTCATTTGAATTTCAAATAATGAGCTTTGGGCATTCAAGGTTAATTTCGGTTCGGCAAGATAATGATCTCCAAATCCTTTGACATATTCAACCGATCCCCCTACCGCTAATGAGTTTTCACTTACGATTAACCAAGCTTTATCGATTAAAGCGCAAGGCATTTCGCCATGTAACGGATGAGCGTCTTGAGGACTTGGGCAGCCGTTACGGATTAATCCCGAATGGAACGCAAAGCAACCGTAGGTATCAATAATCGTTGTTCCCCATTTAGGTTCGTTAAACATATTTTTCATTTTTAGATTTTTACCGCAGAATTCGGCATCCCAAATAATTTGTCCGTAAAATGGCAGTATGGTGACAAAGCCTTTGCTGTTTTCTAATCGGATTGCTTCAATACCCGACGGGTACTTAAACGTTATTGCTTTGAACTCCGGATTTTCAAATAGAATATGTTCTTTTTCAGTGAATAATGCTTTTGTTAAATAAATGTAGCTTTTCATTTTTAGTTCCTTATTTATGTGCTTTGTATTTATCAAAGAAGTAATATCCAACATAGGCAAAGCAAAATAGCGGCACGATAAATGCAGTTTGTAATGAACCAATCGTATCTGATACATAGCCGTGAATTGCCGGTACAACGGCTGCACCGATAATTGACATCACTACAACCGCCCCTGCGACTTCGCGATGTTCTTGTTCAACGGTATCCAATACTGATGCATAGATTGTTGCCCAACAAGGTCCAAATAAAACACTGGCAAAAATGGCGGCATAAACAGCGGAAAAATCATGGACAAAGGCAGTATAAGCGAGAGTAAATACACCTAATATAGAGTAAACAAATAATACGAGATCAGATTTAAATTTTGTCATTAAGAAGTTCGCGACAAATTTCCCGACAAAGAAACCGATAAAGCTATACACCATAAAATTAGAGGCGTCGCGTTCATTCATTTCACTTAAATTTAATGCTAAACGGATAGTAAACGACCACACGGCAACCTGCATACCTACGTATAAGAATTGGGCCGCAATCCCTTTTTTGAATGCACTGTTTTTAGCAAGATATTTCAGCGTATCAATAAAATGCACATTGTTATGTTCGGCCGAATCGCTAACAGATTTACATTTTGGAAATGGGGTAATTAAGAACAAAATCGTGACGGCAATTAATACAAAGATAAGGTATTTATACGGTTGCAATGTATGTTCTAAGGTCGCTAATTTAAATGCGTGTAATTGATCCGGAGTCATTGTTGCAATCTGTTCATGTAAGCTGGCACCTTCTTGGAAAATTAAATATTTACCAAGTAAAATACCGGCAATCGCACCTACCGGATAGAATGTTTGGCTGATATTTAAACGTAATGTCGCATAATCTTTATGACCAATCATTGAACTGTAGGTATTCGCAGAGGTTTCAAGAAAACTTAGCCCGATTGCAATAGAGAAAATGGCAGCGAGAAACATGGTATAAGTTGCCATATGCGAAGCGGGATAAAACATTGAACAACCGACAATATATAAAGTTAAACCAATCAAAATTGCAATTTTATAACTGGTTTTTTTAATGACCAATGAGGCCGGAATGGCAATAAGGAAATACCCGCCGTAGAATGCGCTTTGCACTAATGCACTGGCAAAGTCGCTAAGTGTAAATACACTTTTGAATTGTGTAATCAAAATATCGTTTAAGCTTGCCGCCGCGCCCCATAAAGGGAATAGACAAGATAATAGAATAAATTGAAATAGCGGCGTTCTGTTTAAGTAGCCGTCCGGCATTTGTTGAATATTTTTCATACTATCTCTCCTTTAAATATCGTATTTTTGAAAGTGTCAAACTGTGCTTTGGTCGGGTAGGAAGATTGCGTGCCTTGACCTGTCACGCTATAAGCGGAAAACAGTGATGCCATTTTCAGGGATTCAACAATATCTTGCGACTTAACATAGTAATAAGCGAAACAACCAATAAAGGCATCGCCGGCTCCGCTGGTATCAACCGCATTGACTTTATAAGGCTCAATATAGGTTAGTTCCGAACCCTGTAGCCAAACAGAGCCTTTTTCACCTAAAGTGATAATAAGATTTTTTAGTCCTTTGGAAAGTAAAGAATTTGCGGCTGTGCGGATTTGCTCCATATTTTCAACTGGTAAACCGGTTAAAATTTCTAATTCGGTTTCGTTCGGCATAAAGAAATCGCATTTACATGCATAATTAATGTCTAGTTCTTTACTGGCGGGAGCCGGATTGAGAATGATAGGAATATTATTCTCATTGGCAAAATCAATTGCGTAATAGACGGTTTCTAACGGTATTTCTAATTGCAGAATAAATAACTTACAATTTTTTAACCGCTCTTTTGCTTTATCAATATCGCTTGGTTTCAGGTGGGCGTTTGCTCCCTTAATAATTAAGATGCGATTTTGCGATGATTTATCTACAAAAATGGGTGCGACACCGCTCGATACGCCCGGGACTTTTTCCACATAATCCGTATTAACACCATATTGTTGAAAATTACGGATGGTATTATCTGCAAAGGCATCATCGCCTACTTTGCTCATCATCATGACGTTAGCGCCTAATTTTGCCGCGGCAATGGCTTGATTCGCACCTTTACCGCCACATCCCATTTGGAAGTTCGGCGCTTCAAGCGTTTCTCCTACTTTAGGCATATCATCAATATAAGTGATTAAATCCACCATATTTGAGCCAATAACTGCAATTTCCATAATATCTCCTTAGTATGTGATGTTAATAAAGTAACAAATTTGACTTTTTTCATAATAATATAAATAAAATGTGAAAAAAGTGACTTGAATCACAAATTCCGATTTTTCTTTGTGTATAATACAAAAAGATAAAAAACCAAATAGGAGAAAATTTAAATGAAACCAAATGAAATCGCTCAATATATCGATCATACTGTGTTAACAGCGGAAAAAACTGAAAAGGATATTTTGATTCTATGTAATGAAGCCATAGAAAATCATTTTTGTTCAGTATGTATAAACCCATGTCATATACCCTTTGCTAAAACAGTATTACAAAACTCAAATGTTAATATTTGCACAGTGATAGGTTTCCCGCTGGGGGCTAATACTACGGCGGTTAAAGTGTTTGAAACGGAAGATGCCATTGCTAACGGTGCGACAGAAGTGGACATGGTGATTAATGTCGGGTGGATTAAGTCGGGAAAATGGCAAGCAGTACAGGATGAAATCAAACAAGTTCTTAATGCTTGTAACGGTACGGTATTGAAAGTGATTTTAGAGAATTGTCTTTTAACCAAAGAAGAAATAGTCAAAGCTTGTGAAATTTGCCGAGATTTAAATGTGGCATTTGTGAAAACCTCTACCGGCTTTAGTAAAGGTGGAGCAACGGTAGAAGACGTGAGATTGATGCGTCAAACATTGGGAGATAAGATCGGTGTTAAAGCTTCGGGTGGCGTACGAGATACACAAACCGCCGTTGCGATGATTGAAGCCGGTGCAACACGTATCGGTGCCAGTGCGGGAATTGCAATTATTAAAGGACTAACGGATAGTAATAGCCAATATTGAGTTTGGAGATAGTGTTGTGGATAGTAAAATTAATACTCGAATTCAAAAGTTAGAATTTTTACTGAAACAAATGGATAAGTTGCATCTGCGGGATGCTGCGGAAATTTTGAATGTTTCCGAAATGACGATTAGGAGAGATTTAAACGCCACGGCGTCTTCCATCGTTTTACTCGGGGGATACATTGTGCGGGATCCCCAGTTACAATCATCAAATCAATATTTGATTACAGAACACCAAAATAAGAATATTGCAGAAAAAATGCAGGTGGGAAAAATCGCTTCTGCACTGGTAGAAGATAATGATGTAATTTTCTTTGATTGTGGCTCAACTATTCCTTTTGTTGCTTCACAAATTCCAAATTCTATAAATTTCACCGCACTTTGTTGTTCGATTAACACTTTTATGGTTTTACAAGATAAACCGAATTGTCGCTTAATCTTGTGCGGCGGGGATTATTCAAGAGAAAATTCCTTTCTCACCCCCGTTCAAAATAACACTGAAATTGATAGAATTTGTACCACAAAAGCATTTATTTCTGCCGCCGGCGTTGATGTTAAGCAAGGTGTAACTTGTTTCAGATTAAATGAAACTCAAATCAAATTAAAAGCAATGGCGAAAACACAACGTAGCATTTTAGTTTTTGACGATAGCAAAATTGGAAAAGTACAACAGTCGTATGTCGCTGAGTTGAATCAGTTTGATCAAGTTATTTGTAATTTGCCTTTACCGGCGGAGTTTACTACGACAAGTTAGCGCTGTCCGAAATAGTCGTGACTAAAAAGAGCGGTTAAAATTCATAGAGATTTTTTGCATGATGTAGTTGTTGTACAAACTTAATTTTTGTTTATCCGGTAGGGGGATATTCGCTTCACTATAAGAACCAATGCGTTCGGGACGTTATAACATGGATGCTAATGTGATGTTCCGAATAACCGCCTTTGTGTATTTGCTGCGTAACATTGGAATCCGACAAGATTTTAACCGCACTTTTCTTGGCATTGTTGTTGATATTTTTTAGGCGTTGTTCCTACTATTTTTTCAAATTGTTTAGCAAAATAGCTGAGATTATTGAAACCGCACTGATAAGCGACGTTGGTAACATTTTTTGAAGTTGAACGTAATAATATTTTGGCTCTTTCAATTCGGTAGGCATTTAGGAATTGATTTGGTGTTTGGCGTACGTATTTTTTAAATAGGCGGCAGCATGAACTTCGACAAATATTGGCTGATTGTGCAATTTCATCAAGGGTAATAAACTGTGTGTAATGGTCATAAATAAAATTGACCATTTTCTTTTGTAGCGTAATTTCTTTTGATTCGGTTTGGGGGATAAGTGCGAGCTGTGTTTTGATTAATTCAAACCATTTATTCCATAGCGAGCAAACGGTTGATAAACAGGCCAAATCGATTTGTTTGTTTTCATTGGTCGATTGAATATAAAGTTTCCCTAATATATCAATATCATTGAGGATGGCTTGATGTTCATTATGATTTGCTAAAAGCGGATAGACATCCAAACAAACATTTTTTAATACTGGAGCGATAAATTTCCGATAGATTGGTGTCGTTGTACCAAAAATAGAAGGGTTAATCAGTACACAGATAAAATCACAGTCTTGACTATTTTTTGAATAGCCGTAGTGCATT
This sequence comes from Rodentibacter sp. Ppn85, assembly GCF_001999335.1. Taxonomy (GTDB): domain Bacteria; phylum Pseudomonadota; class Gammaproteobacteria; order Enterobacterales; family Pasteurellaceae; genus Rodentibacter. The sequence continues at coordinate 16,303 of NZ_MLHS01000057.1, forward strand.
GCTCGGCTATTGATGATAATGCCGTCACCTTCATTCAAGTGAATGATTTTTCCATTGACATAGTAATTCATTTTTCCACTGATGATTTTGACCAATTCAATGTCTTCATGCCAATGGCAAAGGGCTTTCATTTCATCAAAATAAGAAAGTTTGTTGCATTGAATACCAATTTTAATATCCGGTAGATAGGATTGTACAATTTCTGAATTATCGGATAGAAGTTTTAGTGTAATTTTCATTCCATTCCTTAAATACACGATAGTGTTAAAAAATATCCTATATTCTGTTAGAAATCGGTATTTATCGTTGATATTCTCATCATAAACTTTTTAAAAGAGAAAATGCAATGATTTCATCTCCTCGGTTCTTATGTCGATGTCAGCCGATTGCACGGGTCGAGATGCTGGGCGCGCAGATTATTCGGTTTGATTTCTCATTTGAGCAAAAAATTCCGGCGTTTGTTTTGTCAGATATTCAGATTTGGTTAAAAAGTAAAAATACGCAAGATAAATGGATTAAACTTGAACTTACGGAATATCAATATCTTGATTCGAGTCGTATTTCAGTGTGGATCAAGCCTGATATTCATTCTATAACAACCAAACTGTTATCTTTCGACCCCATAAGATTTACTCAAGAGCGGTTAAATTTAGAGATAAAAATCCAATTTTCCCAACAAATAAACCCTCGTACTTTACCCTGTCGAATCCTACCTGTTTATTGTTTGGGGGTGGAGGAATTCCGGCAGCATTCATTTTGTGATTTTTCTTATAGTGTTTATTTCCCTCATCAATCAAATAACAAACATCCTTTAATCGTTTGTTTACACGGTGCGGGAGAAGGAGGAAAGAATCAAAGCAATCTTTTGGCCGATAAAATGGCGATTACATTTTGGAATGAATCGACTCAAGAGTTATTTGATTATCCTTATATTCTTGCACCGCAATGCCCGAGTTTTTGGTTAAAAAACTTTGTATTAAATGACCGCACTTATTACGGAGAACGTGATTATACGGATGATTTATTAAAATTAGTCATTCAATTTATTGCACGACATCCTAACATTGATCGCCAACGGATTTATATCGTAGGCGGTTCAATGGGGGGATATCAGGGGTTACGGCTATTTTCGGCAAAACCTGATTTATTTGCGGCGGCATTAATTGCTTGTCCCGCACAAGTTCCCACTAAGATGCAATTGAACGCATTAATAAATAAGCCGATTTGGTTTTTACACTGTAATAGCGATCAAGTTGTACCCGTTGAAAATACACAAAAAATCATACGGTACTTAATTTCTCAAGGTGATTCACCTGTTCAGGTAACGTATTTTGATGAAATAGTGGTAGAGAATCGGTTTGTTAATCCGCATTGTGTTTTTCTCTATCTTTATGAAAATCAGGTAAAAATAGGCAAAACGTCTATTTTTGAATGGCTTACACAACAAAGGAGATGGGATGATGAATAAAAATGCAGTAATTTATATTTCGATGATTGCGGCATTGGGGGGATTCTTATTCGGTTTTGATACTGCGGTGATCAGCGGCACGGTTGAGTCTATCCGCAGTTTGGAATTCGGATTTGGGTTGACTTCCGGCGAGCTGGGGTTTGCTGTTGCATCGGTATTAATCGGTTCGGCAATCGGTGCTTGGTATGCCGGCGTTGCGGCGATGAAATTTGGTCGTGTAAAAGTCATGTTGATTGCATCAACGCTATTTTCTATTTCAGCAGTCGGATCCGCTCTTGCGGTAAACTTATGGGATTTTTCCTTTTGGCGATGGGTTGGAGGCTTAGGTGTCGGTATTGCTGCGGTCATTGCACCGGCATATATCGCCGAAGTTTCACCTGCTCATTTACGCGGACGTTTAGGGAGCTTACAGCAACTGGCCATTGCAATAGGTTTATTGGTTTCGTTTATTTCTAACTATTTCTTTGCCAATATTGAAAATTCGCCTAATGCCGATTTATGGGGCGGTTTATTGGCTTGGCGTTGGATGCTTTTAGTCGAAGTTTTTCCTGCCGTGCTTTATGGCGTAATGGCATTAAAATTACCGGAATCGCCACGCTATTTAGTGAGTAAAAATAAATTAGAGGAAGCCAAGAAAATATTAATTAAGTATGCAAATGAACCAGAGCCGGAACTTAAGATTAAGCAAATTCAAAACAGCCTTGGCAATTTAGAGGAGATCGTTTCGATAAAAAATGTGTTGGCGAAAAAAACACTGTTCGCACCGGTGGTATGGATGGGGATTAGTCTTGCTTTCGTTGCACAATTTACTGGCATTAATATCATTCTTTACTATGCCTCATCACTTTGGAGCGCAGTCGGATTTTCACAAGGTTTATCTTTTGCCGTACCGATTGGAACGACGACTATCGGCGTGTTAATGACGGTTGTCGGGATGCTTTATATCGATAAGATCGGCAGACGAAAACTTCTATTAATCGGTTCTATCGGTATGGGTATTTCTCTTTGGATTACCGGTTTTATCTTTATGAAGGCAAACCAAGTAGAGGGGAATCTTGTTTTATCTCCGGAACTTTCTTGGAGTGCATTGATTAGCGCTCATATTTTTTATATTTTCTTCTGTTGCACCTGGGGACCTGCGGTGTGGGTGGTGCTTGGTGAAATATTTCCAAATAAGATTCGTACAACCGGATTAGGGATCGCAACTTGCGCTAACTGGATTGGTAATGTTATTGTCACTTGGACGTTTCCGCCGATGCTCCAATTTTTAGGGCTTGCGCCTACCTATTTATTCTATGGCGTTTGCTGTATCGGTTCTTATTTTATGGTGAAACATTTTATTCCTGAAACGGGTAACAAAGCATTAGAAGAGATGTCATATTCTTTTGAAAAGCCTTAAGTAAGAAAAAGAGCGGTTAAAATTCATAGAGATTTTTAACCGCTCTTTATTTTTTGTCGCTTTATGCCGAAGCCTTATTTTTCTCGCGTTGTAAGAAATACACAAGCACGAGCAATAAGGCACAGCCTAGCGATACGATAAATAGGCTGCCAAAGAAGCCGTTCCAGTGTAAGGATTGGATAATCCATGCGAGTGGCGCTCCGGCAAGTGCGGCACCAATATAGGCGAACAGGCTGACAAAGCCGGTAGAGGAACCCGAAGCATATTTATGGGAGTTTTCGGCGGCTGCCATGGCGATTAAGAATTGCGGCCCGAAAATAAAGAATCCCATTAAGAAGAATAATCCGCTCATAACAATATAGTTATTACTCGGAATGAACCAAAGTGCCAGAGAGACAGAAATAATACCAAGCACATAAATAATGTTCATTTGAGTACGATTACCATTGAAGAATTTATCGGAGCCCCATCCTGCAAACAATGCGCCTAAAAAACCGCCAACTTCAAAGAATGAAACGGCAGCATTGGCTTTTAATAAGTCATAGCCGTGAGTTTCTGTTAAATAGAGATTTCCCCAGTCATTAATACCGGTACGGATGATATAGATAAAACACCAAGAAAATGCCAATGCCCAAATAATACTATTTTTGAACACGTAGGTTTTGAGAATTTCCCAGTTAGACAAACCTAATCCTTCATTTTCATGCTCTTTTTCGGCTATATCATTGCGCCATTCGCCGACAGTCGGTAAGCCCATTGAAGAAGGGCGATCACGCAATAAGAAACACAAAGCAAATCCGACAACACAAGCAATAATTCCGGGGACGATCATACCGTAACGCCATCCCCAATAAAGGGTGACGGCACCGGCCAAAAGAGGAATTAGCGCTCCGCCAAGGTTATGTGAAGTATTCCAAATCGCCCACCATAAACCGCGTTCGTTACGTGAGTACCAGGTGTTTAAAATTTTAGAACAAGGCGGCCACCCCCAGCCTTGAAAGAATGCATTGATCATCCAAAGTGTGATGAACATAAAGACGGATGAACTCATACCAAACAGGATATTTACTACCCCGGTCATCATCAATCCAATCCCCATAAAGTAGCGGGGATTGGAACGGTCGCTAAGTACACCGGATAAGAATTTGGATATTCCGTAGGTGAGATAAAACGCCGTTCCCATAATGCCGATATCCGCTTTTTGTAAACCTAAATCTGTCAGCATCGCCGGCATAACAAAGTTAAAACTTTTTCGTGTGAAATAGAATACGGCATAGCCTATATAGCTTGTGATCATCAAATGCAGTCGCCAATAACGGTAGGTTTTATCTATTTCCTCTTTAGATTTTGTGATTGGTAAATCCGGTGGGACACTAAAAATGCTCATAATGAACTCCTTTCATATTGTTTTTACTACTAAAGTGTTAGTGTAGTGCAAACAGGGAATAAAAAATAGAGATAGATCAAGTTTTAAAGATTTAAAAAAGAGCGGTTAAAATTCAGCGTGTTTTTTAACCGCACTTTTATTTAACTATTCTTTCTAAATTCTTTTGGAGTCATGCCAAATTCTTTCTTAAACACGGAGTAAAAGTATTGAATTGAAGGATAACCGCAAATCTCGGAGATTTCTTGAATGGAAATATCCGTTTGTTGTAATAAATTTTTTGCCCGCGAGATTTTTTCTTCGTGAATAACCTGATGAATGGTTTTATTCATCTCATTTTTGAAACGTTGTTCGAGATTTGAGCGTGAGATCGCAAGATGATCCAATACTTGTTCTACTTTAATGCCTTGGCATGCCCTGTGACGGATATAATGCATGGCTTGCATCACGAGCGGATCGCTTAACGAGCGGTAATCCGTTGAATTACGGGCGTGTACTGTGATGGGAGGGATTAAAATCGGATTATGAGATACGCTTTGACCGTTCAGCAATCGATGTAATAATTTTGCCGCTTGATAGCCTATTTCCCTGGTACCTTGTTCCACCGAAGAGAGCGATACTCGAGACAAATATTGGATCAATTCTTCATTATCAATGCCTACGATACAAAGTTCTTCCGGTACCGCTATTTTGCTATATTCGCAGGCTTGTAATAAATGTCGCGCCCGCGCATCGGTGACGGCAATGATGCCTGTATGAAGCGGTAAAGTTTTTAACCAACCGGTGAGTTTTGCTTGTTCGGTCAGCCAATTTTGTGCATTAATTTTTCCGCATTCATAGAGGTAGAGCGGATAGTGATTTTTTTCCATTAATGCTACAAATGAATTTTTTCGCTCTTTTGACCAATGTTTTTCACTGTCTATTTGTAATCCGTAAAACGCAAAGTGAGACAGCCCTTTTTGCTGAAGATGGAAAAGAGCAAGCTCGACAAGTGCCTCGTTATTTGTGGCAACGTAAGGAAAGTGCGGGTAAAAATCAGGGTGTTTATAAGATCCTCCGACTGCAATCGTGGGAATTTGGGTATGCTTGAGCAGTTTTGCGGTTTGAGGATCATCAAAATCAGCAATAATACCGTCGATAGACAAATGATTTATGCTATCGGCATGGTAAATAAATTCATCTTCTACAAAAATATCCCATAGACACTGTGAAGCTTGAACATATTGTCCGATACCTTCTACTACTTGCCGATCATACACTTTATTGGCATTAAATAAGAGTGCGATTTTGTAGTATTGTTCCGCCATTACCCCATCCTTATAATTTTATTATGAGAAATATAGCGAAAAATGAATTTTTATAAAAGTGCGGATAGAAAAATCACATTTTTTTCTTACTACTGGTATCAATCCATACGGCAAGTAATAAAATTGCGCCTTTAACGATATATTGCCAGAATGTCGGCACATCAAGCATACTCATACCGTTATCCAAAGAAGCGATAATTAACGCACCGATGACAACGCCAAATACGCTACCGATACCTCCTGCCAAACTGGCGCCGCCAATGACACAAGCTGCAATGGCATCAAGCTCGGCATTTTGTCCGGCGGAAGGTGAACCCGCCCCTAAACGCGCACTTAAAATTAACCCTGCAATAGCAACCAATACTCCGTTCATCGCAAAGATGATCAGTTTGGTTTTTTCTACGTTAATGCCGGATAATTTTGCCGCCTCAATATTGCCTCCAATGGCATAAACATGGCGACCGAAAGCGGTTTTACGCGAAAGGAACAATCCGAATATGACAAGAATTGAAAGGACTAATACGGGAAACGGAATACCGCGATAATCATTTAACAGATAAATAGCCCCTAATAGGATAACGGCAAATAAGGCGTATTTGGAAAAATCTTTTGATAATGGCGGAACGTTAAGTTGAAGTTGTTGGCGACTTTTGCGTTGGTAATGCCCCCAAAGAACAAAACCGATAACAACTATTCCGCCAAGGATAAATCCGCTAATGTCGGAAAGGTATCCTTGTCCGATGATCGTCATAGAACCGCTAATCGGTGATACGGTTGTGCCATTGGTTAGTCCGATTAAAATGCCTCGGAAAGCAAGATAACCTGCGAGGGTAACAATAAATGAGGGAACTTTACGATAGGCAACCCACCAGCCGTTCCAAACACCGAACACTAAACCTAAAGCGAGCGTTGCGATGATTGTGAGAGGTAACGGCAATCCCCACCATACATCCGCAATGGCCGCAAATCCGCCTAATAATCCCATTAAAGAACCGACGGATAAATCGATTTCGGCAGAAATAATGACAAATACCATTCCAATGGCAAGAATACCCGTTATGGAGGTTTGACGTAACAGGTTAGAAATGTTGCGTGCGCTTAAATAAGCGCCGTCCGTCGCAAAGGTGAAAAATACCATAATGACTGCAATGGCAACGAGCATAATATAAACCTGTAAATTTGCGGGTTTTAACTTAAACATAAATTACTCCTTAAGTGCGGTTTCCATGACTTGTTCTTGGGTGAGCCCGTTATTAATCAGGCTGGCTTTGAGTTTACCTTGGTGCATGACAAGGATTCGATCACTAATACCCAGTACTTCCGGTAATTCTGAGGAAATCACGATAATTGCCATCCCTTCTTTTGCTAATTGGTTGATTAATCTGTAGATTTCGTATTTTGCGCCAACATCAATACCCCTCGTCGGTTCGTCTAAAATAAGGATTTTGGGGTTTAACAATAAGCATTTTGCCAGAATGGCTTTTTGTTGGTTTCCGCCACTTAACCGCCCAATAGGAAGTTCCGGAGAAGATGTTTTTACTTTTAATTGTTTAATCGCAGAATTGATAACTTGTTCTTCTTTTGCCTCATTGATCAATGTTTTTCCAAAACAATATTCTTTTAATGAAGAAAGCGTAATGTTTTTACCTACGCCCATAATGGAGACAATACCGTGTTTTTTACGATCCTCCGGTACCATCATAATTTTATGTTCGATAGCCTGTGTGCAATTTTTGATATGTACTTGTTTTTGGTTGATAAAGATATTTCCTTCATATTTACCTTGATAAGAACCAAACAGGCATTGCACCGTTTCCGTTCGACCGGAACCTACAAGTCCGGCAATACCAAGAATTTCGCCGGCGTGAAGGTTAAAGCTTACATCGTCCACGCGTTTGATATGTGTATTGATAGGATGCCAAGCGGAAAGGTTTTCAACACGTAAAATTTCAGCTTTAATTTCGTGAGGTTCATGAGGGTAAAGGGAGGTAATTTCTCTTCCGACCATCATGGTGATAATGTCATCTTCACTCATTGTGTCGGCATTTTTTGTTCCAATGTGTTCACCGTCCCGAATGACACAAATTTTATCGGAAATCTCTTTCACTTCATTTAATTTATGGGAAATATAGATGCAGGCAATGTTATGCGCTTTTAAATCTTTAACGAGCGTTAATAGAATAGCGGTTTCTTTTTCGGTTAATGAAGCGGTAGGCTCATCAAGGATCAATAATCTTACTTGCTTATTTAATGCCTTTGCAATTTCAACTAATTGTTGCTGACCAAGCCCTAATTCCCCCACACGGGTATTCGGATCAATATCTAATTGGACTTGTTGCAGTAATGTTTTACAACGTAGATACATTTCATTATCGGCAGCGGTACATCTACGAGTGATTTCGTTACCCAAAAAAATATTTTCCAACACTGACATATTTTTGACGAGCGTAAGCTCCTGATGAATAATCGAAATACCTTTTTCTTCCGTGTCTTTGATATTTTTTGCTTTCAGTTCACTTTCTGAAAAATAGATCTTGCCACTGTAATCCCCATAGGGATAAATGCCACAAAGCACTTTCATAAGTGTTGATTTTCCCGAGCCGTTTTCACCGCACAAGGATAAGATCTCGCCGGCCTCGAGCTCAATGGAAATATCGCAAAGTGCGGTCACATCACCGAATGTTTTTGTGATATTCCTCATTTCTAACAATGCCATAGCTATACTCCCTAAAATAGAGGGGAAGAGACTTCCCCTTTAAGCTTATTGATAAACGCTCTCTTTTGTATGGAAACCGTCTTTAATGATGGTTTCATCAATATTGGTTTTATCAACGGCAACCGGATCAAGTAAATAGGCGGGGACATTTTTAAGTCCGTTATTCAGCTCTGCGTTGGATTCTACTTTTTCGTTTTTGCCCAGTTGCACTGCGATTTGAGCGGCTTTATCAGCAAGTTTCGTAATAGGTTTATAAACGGTCATGGTTTGTGAACCGCTTACAATGCGTTTAATCGCGGCTAAATCCGCATCTTGACCTGAAATAGCCACTTTACCCGATAATCCTTGTGCGCTTAATGCTTGAATCGCTCCACCGGCAGTCGCATCATTTGAAGCGACCACGGCATCAATATTATTTTTATTGGCAGTGAGTGCGTTTTCCATAATTTGTAATGCTTTTTCTGCGAGCCACGAATCTACCCATTGATCGCCAACCACTTTAATTTTCCCCGTTTTAATTAAAGGATCTAAGACTTTCATTTGTCCTTTTCTAAACAATTTTGCGTTGTTATCAACCGGTGAACCGCCCATTAAGAAATAATTACCTTCCGGTTTTACCGCAACAACGCTTTTTGCCTGTAATTCCCCGACTTTTTCATTATCAAAAGAAACATAGAAATCTAATTCGGCATTGTTAATTAAGCGATCATAAGCCAATACTTTAATTCCCTCTTTTTTCGCTTCAGAAATGACGTTGCTCAATACTTCACCGTTGTGCGGAATAATCACTAAAACATCAATATCTTTATTGATCATATTTTCAATTTGAGAGATTTGTGCCGAATCGTCACCGTTTGCGGATTGCACGAAAACTTTTGCCCCCATGGATTCTGCTTTTTTAACAAAAATGTCGCGATCTTTTTGCCATCTCTCCAAGCGAAGATCATCAATAGATAAGCCGATTTTAAGATCTTTAGAATAGGCGGAACTACTTAATACCGTTAAAACGGTTACAAGAGTGAGTAAAGCAGATTTAATTTTCATACTGATACCTCATAGTTAATTGAACGGAAGGTTGAATTATTGCTCCGATTGATAGTTTTCCCACTTTAACCGAGTCTTTCAATTATAAAATCTTTCACTATCATTACGTTTTTTCACAATTGTGATCTACGCCACAATTGTAAATTCTCGCCACAGGAAAACAAAATAACGTAATTGATGAGTAAGGTGTTTTTCATAAAAATACAAGCAACTTCATTACTCAAAGAGGGAAATCTTATGGCAAGTTATTTCAATAAAATTGAAAAAATCACCTTTGAAGGGGCAGATTCAACCAATCCTTTTGCTTTTAAACATTATGATGCGAATCAGATCATTTTAGGCAAAACTATGGCGGAACATTTACGCTTAGCCGTGTGTTATTGGCATACTTTTTGTTGGAATGGGAATGATATGTTCGGACAAGGCTCGTTTGACCGTAACTGGCAAAAGCATACCAATGCCCTTGCCGGGGCGGAACAAAAAGCAGATATTGCCTTTGAGTTTTTAAGTAAATTAGGTGTGCCTTATTATTGCTTTCACGATGTGGATGTTGCGCCGGAAGGCAATTCATCACAGGAATACTTACAAAATTTTCACCATATGACGGATATTTTAGAACGCAAACAAGCGGAAAGCGGTATAAAATTGTTATGGGGAACGGCAAATTGTTTTACCAATCCGCGTTATATGTCTGGTGCATCGACAAATCCGAATCCGGAAGTATTTGCATGGGCGGCGATGCAGGTATTCAATGCGATGAATGCCACAAAACGCTTAGGAGGGGAAAACTATGTATTGTGGGGCGGGCGTGAAGGCTATGAAACCTTGCTTAACACGGATCTTAAACGTGAGCGTGAACAACTTGGGCGTTTTATGCAAATGGTGGTGGAACATAAGTATAAAATCGGTTTCAACGGCACGTTGTTAATTGAGCCGAAACCGCAGGAACCGACAAAACATCAATATGATTATGATGTGGCAACCGTTTATGGTTTTCTAAAACAATTCGGATTGGAAAAAGAAATTAAGGTAAACATTGAAGCGAATCATGCGACCCTTGCAGGACACACTTTCCAACATGAAGTGGCAACTGCCTGCGCATTAGATATTTTCGGTTCCATTGATGCCAACCGTGGTGATCCGCAGCTCGGTTGGGATACCGATCAATTTCCGAATAGCGTAGAGGAAAATACTTTAGTGATGTATGAAATTTTGAAATATGGCGGATTTACCACGGGCGGTTTTAATTTTGATGCGAAAGTTCGTCGCCAAAGTACCGATCCTGACGATTTATTTTATGCTCATATCGGAGCGATTGATGTGTTGGCACTGTCTTTAAAACGTGCGGCAAAAATGCTCCAAGAAGAAACTTTACAAAAAATAGTCGAGGCGCGCTATGCCGGTTGGAGCGGTGAACTCGGTCAACGGATTTTGCAAGGTCAGCTCTCTTTGGAACAACTTGCCCGACTTGTGCAAGAAAAAGGCTGGGATCCAAAACCGGTATCCGGTCAGCAAGAGTATTTAGAAAATATCGTAAATCAAGTCATTTATCGTTAAACGTTAGTTCAAAAGTGCGGTCATTTTTCACCGCACTTTTTAGTTGTGGAGGCAGTATGTATATCGGCATTGATTGTGGTACGCAGGGCACGAAAGCGATAGTTGTAGATTCTGTGCGGAACAAAGTTATCGGGGTCGGCTATGCCGTACATGATTTGATTGAACAATCAAACGGACGGCGTGAACAGCATCCGAGTTGGTGGATTGAGGCATTCAAACAGGCATTAAATAATGCGTTAAAACAAGCGCAAATATTACCGCACTTGATTAAAGGTATCGGCATTTCCGGTCAGCAACACGGCTTAGTTTTGTTGGATGAGAACGATCAACCTTTATACAATGCAAAGCTTTGGTGTGATACGGAAACGGCAAGTGAAAATGTGGCACTGATTGAACATCTTGGTGGGGAAGAGGCTGTGTTTCATCAACTCGGTATTCTCTGTCAAACGGGTTATACTGCCTCTAAATTGTGTTGGTTTCGCAAGCACTATCCGGCACTTTTTGGGCAAATCCGAAAAATTATGTTACCGCACGATTACCTTAATTACTGGCTTACCGGCAATTTTTGTACGGAGTTTGGCGATGCCTCCGGTACCGGCTATTTTGATGTGGTGAAACGGCAATGGAATCCGACGGTATTTGCCCGAATTGCGCCGGAATTGGAGATGAATGAAGTATTACCACAGGTACTTTGCGCACAAGAAAAGATCGGTGTGATAAAAGCGGAGATTGCGGCTCAATTCGGCTTGAATAAAAATGTGATTGTCGCCACCGGCGGCGGTGACAATATGATGGGGGCGATTGGTACGGGCAATATTCGTGAAGGAATCGTAACAATGAGCCTTGGCACATCCGGTACATTATATGCTTACACGAAACAACCCCTGCTTAATCTCCCTCCGATGATTGCTAATTTTTGTTCAAGCAATAACGGTTGGTTGCCGCTTATTTGTGTGATGAATATGACTTCATCAAATAAACAGCTGATGAATTTGCTCAACATTAATGTAGAGGAATTTAATCATCTCGCCCAACAAGCGCCAATCGGTGCGGAGGGAATCAGCATTTTACCGTTTTTTAACGGTGAGCGAGTTCCGCCGTTACCAAATGAAAAAGCCCGTATTTTAGGTTTGGATTCAAGTAATTTCACTCAGGCAAATCTTTGCCGCGCCATGATGGAAGGGGCGACTTTTACCTTGCGTTACGGTTTGGATCTTTTCCGACAGGCAGGCTTGGCTACTTCACAAATTCGTTTGATTGGCGGTGGCGCGAAAAGCCTGCTTTGGCGGCAAATGATAGCGGATGTGATGAATACGGAAGTGGTGTGTCTGTTGGAGGATGAAGCGGCGGCACTTGGCGGGGCGATTCAAGCGATGTGGGCAAATGGTGAGGGAGAGTTGGATACATTGTGTGAAGAATTTGTACATTTAGACCGGAATTCAATATGCTCCCCTCACCAAAAAAATGTTGAATCCTACGAAATAGTTTATCAACGTTATCTTGCTTATCTTCATTCTCTCCATTAAAAAAGGTGGGTTACCCCACCTTTCGTTTTATTTATTGGAAAAATTGACCGCACTTTCATAGCCTAACTGTCGCCAAGCTTCATACACGGCAACCGCTACGGAATTGGATAAATTCATACTGCGGCTGTTGGCTGTCATCGGAATTCGGATTTTCTGTTCCGGCGGAAGACTGTCTAAAATCGACATCGGGATACCGCGGGTTTCGGGGCCGAACATTAAATAATCGCCCAACTTGAATTTCACTTGGCTATGAGCCGGCGAACCTTTGGTCGTAAGGGCAAATAAGCGTTTCGGTTTTTCGTTTTCTAAAAAAGCTTCAAAGGTTTTGTGGCGTTTGATCTCGGCGAATTCGTGATAATCCAAGCCCGAACGGCGTAATCGTTTATCATCCCAAGTGAAACCGAGGGGCTCGATTAAGTGCAAACGAAAACCGGTATTGGCACAAAGGCGAATAATATTGCCGGTGTTTTGTGGAATTTCCGGCTCGTATAAAACAATGTCTAACATAATTTTCTCAGTTTTGATATAAACGATAACTCACCATTCCGGCGGTTTTCTCTTTTAACAACGTCCAGTTTTCTGGTGTGTTGAGTTGACGCTGTTTTTCCGTTTCCACATAAATAAGGGCATTAGGGGACAGCCAGTTATTTTCAGCAAGCAGACGGATCGCCTGTTCTGCCAAGCCAAAATGGAAAGGCGGATCAAGGAAAACCACATCAAAGTGTGGTTGATTTTGCGGTTGTTTTAAAAAATCCAAGCAACTTTGATTGAACACTTGGGCTTGTTCCGTCGTGCATTTTAGCGTCTGTAGATTTTTTTTTAGTTGATCGGCAACGGTTTTGTCTTTTTCCAAAAAAGTGACTTTTTCGGCTTGGCGGGAAAGGGCTTCCATCCCTAATGAACCGCTGCCGGCAAAACCGTCTAAACATTTCGCTTGGTGAATATAAGGCATAAGCCAATTGAACAGGGTTTCTTTTACCCGGTCGCCGGTGGGGCGTAATCCCTCCGCATTTAACACAGGCAATTTCCGCCCACGCCATAAACCGGCAATGATGCGCACTTCGCCTTTTGGGGACGGTACTTGCGATTTTTTCATAAGGCATCGGATTTTTAGTGAAAATTGTGCTTAGTTTAGACGATTTTTTGTTAGAATAAACCACATTTTTATCGGACGGCAGTTAAGAGAACAATTTATGGCAGAAGAAAAGAAAAAAGGCGGATTTTGGGCATCCTTATTCGGGCGTAATAAGAAACAAGAAGAACCCCAAATTGAGCCTACTATTGAAGAAGAAAAAATCGAGGAAACGGCTGTTGAAAGCGAAATTATCGAATCGCCTGTTGAAAAGGTGAAAGAACCGTCAGGTGAAGCAGAAAGTGCGGTAAATTTTGACCCTGTTTTAACTGAAGAGGCTCAAAAAGATGAGGTGGAACAAGCTGAAATAGAAGAAAAAAATGCGGAAATTTCGACCGCACTTGAACCATCCGATCCAATTATTGTGCCTGAAAATGCGGAAAAAAATCTTCCTGTTGAAGAAATCGAAATAACCTCTGAAATTATTGAAGATATCAAAGAAGAACTTCAACCGACGGTGGAAACCGAAACCCGTGAAAAACCAAGCGAAGGCGGTTTTTTCAGTCGTTTAGTGAAAGGCTTACTCAAAACCAAGCAAAATATCGGTGCCGGTTTTCGCAGTTTTTTCTTAGGCAAAAAAATTGATGATGAATTATTTGAGGAATTGGAAGAGCAGTTGCTAATTGCGGATATTGGTGTGCCGACAACCTCTAAAATCATTAAAAACCTCACTGAACACGCAAGTCGCAAACAATTACAAGATGCGGAGTTGCTCTATCAACAGCTCAAAGTCGAAATGGCGGATATTCTTGAGCCGGTCGCACAACCATTGAAAATCGATACTTCGAAAAAACCTTATGTGATTTTAATGGTAGGAGTGAATGGAGTGGGGAAAACCACTACGATTGGCAAACTTGCGCGGAAATTCCAAGCGGAAGGTAAATCCGTGATGTTAGCTGCCGGCGATACTTTCCGTGCGGCAGCGGTAGAGCAATTGCAAGTGTGGGGCGAGCGAAATAATATTCCGGTTGTCGCACAGAGTACGGGATCGGATTCCGCCTCGGTTATTTTTGATGCGATGCAATCTGCTGCAGCACGCCACATTGATATCTTAATTGCTGATACGGCAGGGCGTTTGCAAAATAAAAATAATTTGATGGACGAGCTGAAAAAAATCGTTAGGGTGATGAAAAAATATGATGAAACCGCACCCCATGAAATTATGCTCACGCTTGATGCGGGGACAGGGCAAAATGCCATCAGCCAAGCAAAATTATTTAATGAAGCTGTCGGTTTAACCGGTATTTCTCTCACAAAACTGGACGGTACGGCAAAAGGCGGGGTGATTTTCGCCATTGCCGATCAGTTCCGGTTACCGATTCGTTATATCGGTATGGGTGAAAAAATTGAAGATTTACGCGAATTTAATGCCAAAGAATTTATTGACGCATTATTTATCCACGAAGAAGAATAGGGACGGATCGTGATTAAATTTTCTAATGTATCCAAAGCCTATCATGGTGCGACCCAACCGGCGTTACAAGGGCTAAATTTTCATTTGCCTATAGGTAGCATGACCTATCTGGTGGGGCATTCCGGCGCAGGGAAAAGTACCTTGCTTAAGTTGATTATGGGGATGGAAAAAGCCAATGCGGGACAAATTTGGTTTAATGGCCACAATATTACCCGTCTGTCAAAATATGAAATTCCTTTTTTGCGTCGTCAAATCGGCATGGTTCACCAAGATTATCGTTTATTGACGGACCGCAGTGTTGTAGAAAATGTGGCGCTCCCGCTTATTATTGCCAGAATGCACCCGAAAGACGCCCATTCTCGTGCTATGGCATCCCTTGATCGCGTAGGGCTTCGTAATAAGGCTCACTATTTGCCCCCGCAAATTTCCGGTGGAGAACAACAACGGGTTGATATTGCCCGTGCTATTGTGCATAAACCGCAACTTTTATTGGCGGATGAACCGACGGGAAATCTTGATGATGGGTTGTCGTTAGGCATTTTTAATCTTTTTGAAGAATTTAATCGTTTAGGAATGACCGTATTAATCGCTACCCATAATATTAATTTAATCCAACAAAAACCAAAACCTTGCTTAGTGCTTGAACAAGGCTATTTACGTTATTAAGGAAAAACCATGAGCCGATCAACTGATGCTTCTTTTTTTGTGCAAACGGCTTACACCTTACGTGCTGTGTCGGCTGATTTGTGGCAACGCAAATTCGGTACGTTGCTCACTATTTTGGTTATTGCCGTTTCGCTCACCATTCCTACTGTCAGCTATTTAATGTGGAAAAATTTACATTTAGTCACTACGCAATTTTATCCGGAAAGCGAACTTACCATTTATTTGCACAAAAATTTAAGTGAAGAAGATGCCAATCTGGTGGTGGAAAAAATTCGCCAACAAGAAGGTGTTGATTCCATGAATTATGTTTCTCGTCAAGAGAGTCTGAAAGAATTTAAAAGTTGGTCGGGCTTTGGCGAAGAGTTGGAAATTCTTGATGATAATCCGCTACCGGCGGTGGTGATGGTAAAACCGTCAAAAGCTTTTGAAACTTCGGAAAAACGCGAAACATTACGTGCGAATCTTGATAAAATCAAAGGAGTACAAGAAGTCCGTTTAGATAATGATTGGATGGAAAAATTAACCGCACTTTCGTGGTTAGTTGCACATGTGGCGATTTTCTGTACCGTATTGATGACTATTGCGGTATTTTTAGTAATTGGCAACAGTATTCGGTCTGACGTATATAGTAGCCGAGCCAGCATTGACGTAATGAAATTGCTGGGGGCTACGGATAATTTTATCCTTCGTCCTTACCTCTACACCGGAATGATTTATGCTGTGCTCGGCGGTTTTGTTGCCGCTATTTTTAGTAGTTTTATCATCGGTTATTTCACCTCGGCGGTGAAGTATGTTACGGATATTTTCGCCGTGCAGTTTGCCCTAAACGGTTTAGCTGTCGGAGAATTGATTTTTCTCTTAGCGAGTTGTTTAATCATGGGTTATGTCGGTGCTTGGAGTGCGGCGAAACGGCATATTGCATTGATTGATAATCGCATTTAAGAGGTGAATTTTGAAAAGTGCGGTTATTTTTGAGGGAAGATACGATTTAATTCGCTCTTCTATAGTAAAGGTATAAAATAACCTTTACATACTACAAAAGGCCTCTCAGTCTTAGGGTCTGAAGAAGAGAGGCAATGCTTGCTAGAATAGCAAGAATAATAATTTTTCTGATGAGTACTTTATCCACTTTCTTTTCAATTTGATAATATATCGCTCTTGCTTTAGCGAGATTTTGTGATTCTTCATTATTACTTGGTCTACTAAGCCATTTTTCAATACGTTCTAGGGTCCTATCTTCGTTATATCTTATTGGAAATAGAGTAAAACTTAGCATATTGTGGAAACAATTTTTACGATTATCATTAGAATACATAGAGTAAAAATCATCATTATCACTCAGTAAAAATTCTTCAATAAAATCCATTAGTTCTCCTTTTCCTATTCCAAAATCTCCGATTTGCCTAACTATAATGGATTCTTTCTTTTCGGCAGGAAGACCTAATAGAATTACTCTAGGCTTTTCATTATATATCATTGGTAATAGATAATTCCCAAAATCAGAAATATCTTCTTTAGAGGTGGTTATTGTTGAGAAAAATAGAGCATTGTTAAAAGAATACATCTGATTAACAGTGTTGGCACTATAACCATATTTTTTGCGTTGAAAAATAATTTTTGGAATTTTATAAATATAAAATCTTCCCCAAGATTGTAAGTAAGCGATTTTTTTATGTTTGTCAATTCTAACTGGGCGTTGATTAGGAATTAAACTAAAAAATAAGTGAAGAAAAAACGGAGTTAAAAATAATGTGTATCCCCATTGACGTAAATTTATAATAATATTAGCATGCTCTTTTTCAAACTCTTCAAATGTTGGTGTTTTTATTTCTGCTAATTGATTATAGAGTCGAAAATAAGTAAATTCAGCACATATATATTCTTGAAAATTATTACATTCTTTTTTTAGGTATTCTTTTAATTTAGTGCTTGTATAATAAGCTTTCTCGATTTCTTCAGACGTAAGTGGGGCTGAGACGTTATGGTGATAATCTGGCTGAAATAACTTTATTTCATTTTCTTTTCTTGTTTTTCCTTTTATATCTTCGGTAACATAGATAACATATTCTTGATATTTTCTTTCTGTTAATTCTTTAGGGTGAAAGAAAGAGTCCCAGACGTCTTGATTAGAAATGTTATCCCTACTTTGATACTCAACAAAAGCTATTATCATAAATACAACATAAAGCATAAATATGAAAAAACGGATCATGGGTGAAATAGGGCGTTTTACTTCAATCACATCTGGGGATATAAATTTAACGTGTTTAGCAATATATTTTTTTGAGTAGTCTGCCATAATTTTTTATTGATTATTTTTAAGGAGAGAACTTATTTTATAAGATTTTCCATCAAATAACTAGAACTGGAAAATGGAATGATATGAATTTAGCTAGGTTGATTTATATGGACGGCTGTTATATAGCTACCATCTACTATAAAGAAAATATGCGTTGTAGAAGATAGATACTGTTAGAAACTTTGATTGATGAAAAACGTATAACGTATTTAGTATCTTGGATGAAAAATAGAAAAGAATATTTGGAGTGTTTCAGTGTGATAGGGATAACTTCATTATGGAAAGCCCCAGGATTATAAACTATGTGAAAAATAACCGCACTTTCGTATATTTTTTAATAAATACCTTGCAATCCGTTTTGGTTTTATGTACCATTTATAGGTTCTCAATGTGAGAGCCGTTTAATGTAATCATTTATTAAACGTGCGCAACGATATGTTGTGTCAAACAATGTTTCCGATTTGGAGACTATATAACAGGTAACTTGCACCTCCTTTTCTATTTTGAAGTTAGAATTGTGATTGGTGTTAGTTTTTTATTAGCTAAATTTTATTGGAGCTCTGGTCTAATGCAGAACCAAAGAATCCGTATCCGCTTAAAAGCATTCGATCATCGTTTGATCGATCAATCTACTGCGGAGATCGTAGAAACAGCTAAACGTACCGGTGCACAAGTTCGTGGTCCGATTCCTTTACCAACCCGTAAAGAGCGTTTCACCGTGTTGATTTCTCCACACGTAAGTAAAGATGCGCGTGACCAATATGAAATTCGTACTCACAAACGTTTAGTAGATATCGTAGAGCCAACAGAAAAAACTGTTGATGCATTAATGCGTTTAGATTTGGCTGCCGGCGTTGACGTGCAGATCAGCCTAGGTTAATTAAGAGGTTATTACAATGATTGGTTTAGTCGGTCGTAAAGTTGGTATGACCCGTATCTTCAATGAAGACGGTGTGTCAGTACCGGTTACCGTTATCGAAATCGAAGCCAACCGCGTAACTCAAGTTAAAACTCTTGAAAACGATGGCTATACTGCAATTCAAGTTACCACAGGTTCTAAAAAAGCGAATCGTGTAACTAAGCCGGAAGCAGGTCATTTCGTGAAAGCAGGTGTTGAAGCTGGTCGCGGTTTATGGGAATTTCGTACTGAAGGTGAAGAATTCACTTTAGGTCAAGAAATCAATGTTGACATCTTTGCTGATGTTAAAAAAGTTGATGTTACCGGTACTTCTAAAGGTAAAGGTTTCCAAGGTGGTGTTAAACGTTGGAATTTCCGTACTCAAGATGCTACCCACGGTAACTCTTTATCACATCGTGTACTTGGTTCTATTGGTCAAAACCAAACTCCGGGTCGAGTGTTTAAAGGTAAAAAAATGGCAGGACATTTAGGTGCTGAGCGCGTAACCGTTCAATCACTTGAAGTTGTTCGTGTAGATGCTGAGCGTAAATTACTATTAGTAAAAGGTTCTGTACCTGGTGCAATCAATAGTAATGTTATCGTTAAGCCGGCAGTTAAAGCATAAGTCTAGGAGATAGAGATGGAATTACAAGTTGTAGGTGCAAATGCACTCACTGTTTCTGAAACTACCTTCGGACGTGAGTTTAACGAAGCATTGATCCACCAAGTTGTTGTTGCTTACGCAGCAGGTGCGCGTCAAGGTACTCGTGCACAAAAAACTCGTGCTGAAGTGTCTGGTTCAGGTAAAAAACCTTGGCGTCAAAAAGGTACCGGTCGCGCTCGCTCCGGTGATATTAAGTCACCAATTTGGCGTTCCGGTGGTACAACCTTTGCGGCAAAACCACAAGATCACAGCCAAAAAGTGAACAAAAAAATGTACCGAGGTGCAATTAAAAGCATTCTCTCCGAATTAGTTCGTCAAGACCGTTTAATGGTTGTTGAGAAATTTGAGATTGAAGCACCGAAAACTAAAGTTTTAGTACAAAAATTAAAAGATTTAGCAGTTGAAGATGCGTTAATTATCACAGCAAGTTTAGATGAAAATCTGTTCTTAGCCGCCCGTAACTTATATAAAGTTGACGTACGTGATGTGCAAGGTATCGATCCGGTAAGCTTAATCGCTTTTGATAAAGTGATTGTTACTGTTGATGCTGTGAAACAAATTGAGGAGATCTTAGCATGAGTCAAGAACGTTTGCTGAGTGTGCTTCGTGCACCGCACATCTCTGAAAAAGCAACTAACAATGCTGAAAAATCTAACACTGTTGTACTTAAAGTTGCTTTAGATGCGAACAAAGCTGAAATTGCTGCAGCTGTTGCTCAATTATTTGAAGTAAAAGTAGATTCAGTTCGTACTGTGGTTGTTAAAGGTAAAACCAAACGCCGTGGTACCAAAATGGGTCGTCGCAGCGACTGGAAAAAAGCTTATGTAACTTTAGCCGAAGGCCAAAATTTGGACTTCGTAGACAGTGCAGAGTAATCGGAGGAGAATAAAGAATGGCTATCGTTAAATGTAAGCCGACCTCCGCTGGTCGTCGTCACGTTGTAAAAATCGTGAACCCTGAATTACACAAGGGTAAACCTTACGCACCACTACTAGATGCTAAATCTAAAACCGGTGGTCGTAACAACTATGGTCGTATTACAACTCGTCACATTGGTGGCGGTCATAAACAACACTACCGTTTAATCGATTTCAAACGTAACAAGTTAGATATCCCAGCGGTTGTTGAGCGTTTAGAATATGATCCGAACCGCTCTGCTAACATCGCTTTAGTGCTTTATAAAGACGGTGAACGTCGTTATATCTTAGCACCTAAAGGATTGTCAGTAGGCGATCAAATTCAAGCTGGTATTAACTCACCAATTAAAGTGGGTAATGCATTACCAATGCGTAATATTCCGGTCGGTTCAACAGTGCATAACGTTGAATTAAAACCGGGTAAAGGCGGTCAAATTGCCCGTTCCGCAGGTGCGTATGTACAGATCATTGCACGTGAAGGAAACTATGTGACTTTACGTTTACGTTCAGGTGAAATGCGTAAAGTATTAGCTGAGTGTATGGCAACTATCGGTGAAGTCGGTAACTCAGAGCATATGCTTCGCGTATTGGGTAAAGCCGGTGCTAGCCGCTGGAGAGGTATTCGTCCTACAGTTCGTGGTACTGCAATGAACCCAGTTGACCACCCGCACGGTGGTGGTGAAGGCCGTAACTTTGGTAAACACCCTGTTACTCCATGGGGCGTTCAAACCAAAGGTAAGAAAACTCGTCACAACAAACGTACCGATAAATATATCGTACGTCGTCGTGGCAAATAATAGATTAAATTAAAGAGGATTAGCCATGCCACGTTCTCTCAAGAAAGGTCCTTTCCTTGACCTACACTTGTTGAAGAAGGTAGAGAAGGCGGTGGAAAGCGGGGATAAAAAACCAATCAAAACTTGGTCCCGTCGTTCAATGATCATTCCATCAATGATTGGATTGACCATCGCAGTCCATAATGGTCGTCAGCACGTTCCGGTTTATGTTTCCGATGAAATGATCGGCCATAAATTAGGTGAATTTGCACCGACTCGTACATACCGCGGTCACGCGGCAGATAAGAAAGCTAAGAAATAAGAGGTAAAGAGATGGAAACTATTGCAAAACATCGTTACGCTCGCACTTCTGCCCAAAAAGCTCGCTTAGTTGCCGATTTAATTCGTGGTAAAAAAGTTGCGCAAGCATTAGAAATTTTAACTTTCACCAACAAAAAAGCAGCGTCTTTAGTGAAGAAAGTTTTAGAATCAGCTATTGCAAACGCAGAGCACAATGACGGTGCAGATATTGATGATCTTAAAGTTGCTAAAATCTTCGTAGATGAAGGTCCTAGCATGAAACGTGTTATGCCACGTGCTAAAGGTCGTGCAGATCGTATTTTAAAACGTACTAGCCACATCACTGTGGTTGTGTCGGATCGTTAATCAGTAGGAGAATAGCAATGGGTCAAAAAGTACATCCACATGGTATTCGCCTAGGTATTGTTAAACCTTGGAGTTCTACTTGGTTCGCGAATACACAAGACTTCGCTGACAATCTTGAAGGCGATTTCAAAGTACGCAAATTCTTAAATAAAGAATTGGCAAATGCTTCGGTTTCACGTATTACAATTGAGCGTCCGGCTAAAAGTATTCGTGTAACTATTCACACAGCTCGTCCTGGTATCGTAATCGGTAAAAAAGGCGAAGATGTTGAAAAATTACGTAACGCAGTATCTAAAATTGCTGGCGTTCCGGCTCAAATTAACATCGCTGAAGTGAAAAAACCTGAATTAGATGCGAAATTAGTTGCAGAAAGCATCGCTTCTCAATTAGAACGTCGTGTTATGTTCCGTCGTGCAATGAAACGTGCGGTACAAAGCGCAATGCGTTTGGGTGCGAAAGGTATCAAAGTTGAGGTTAGCGGTCGTTTAGGTGGTGCAGAAATTGCACGTTCAGAATGGTATCGTGAAGGTCGCGTACCTCTCCATACTCTTCGTGCAGACATCGATTATAACACTGCAGAAGCGCACACAACTTACGGCGTAATCGGCGTAAAAGTGTGGATCTTCAAAGGTGAGATTCTTGGTGGAATGGCTGCCGTTGCGCAATCAGAACAACAACCTGCCGACAAGCCTAAAAGAGCGCCGCGCGGTAAAGGTCGTAAGTAAGGAGAAACGCTAAATGTTGCAACCAAAACGTACAAAATTCCGTAAAGTTCACAAAGGCCGCAACCGTGGTATCGCAAATGGTACTGAAGTGAGCTTCGGTACTTACGGTTTAAAAGCTGTTGGTCGTTGTCGTTTAACCGCTCGTCAAATTGAAGCGGCACGTCGTGCGATGTCGCGTGCGGTAAAACGTCAAGGTAAAATCTGGATTCGCGTATTCCCGGATAAACCAATTACTGAAAAACCATTAGAAGTCCGTATGGGTAAAGGTAAAGGTAACGTTGAATACTGGGTAGCCTTAATCCAACCGGGTAAAGTGCTTTATGAAATGGATGGTGTGTCTGAAGAAGTGGCAAGAAATGCGTTTGCATTAGCAGCAGCAAAATTGCCGGTTAAGACTACCTTCGTAACTAAGACGGTGATGTAATGAAAGCTCAAGATTTACGTACAAAAAGTGTTGAAGAGCTGAATGCTGAATTGTTAAATCTTCTAGGTGAACAATTCAAATTGCGTATGCAAACAGCCACCGGTCAGCTTCAACAAACCCATCAGGCTAAACAAGTGCGTCGTGATATTGCACGTGTAAAAACTGTATTAACCGAAAAGGCGGGTGAGTAATGACTGATAAAATTCGTAGCGTACAAGGTAAAGTTGTTAGCGACAAAATGGAAAAATCTTTCGTTGTTGCAATTGAACGTAAGGTAAAACACCCGTTATACGGTAAGTTTATCCGTCGTACAACAAAATTACACGTACACGATGAAAACAATGAAGCCAAAGTTGGTGATACCGTAGAGATTCGCGAGTGCCGCCCTCTATCAAAAACCAAGTCTTGGACATTAGTTCGTGTTGTTGAAAAAGCGGTTATCGCTTAATTCACAATCATAGAGAATAAAAGCCAGTGGTATAATACCATTGGCTTTTTTAATTATTACACCCCATCCCTTTATTTCATTTGTTTCCCTTCCATTTTTATTTTTCTTTTTAAAAAGTGCGGTCATTCTTTTGTTTGTTTTTGTAATTTGCCTGAATTTTATCAATGCTAATGTTGAGCTCTAGTATTTTGTAAGGTTATGTAAAGATAGGCAAAGATAAGCAAAGTTGCTTGTTATGAATTCCTGTTCTACTTAAAGTCGGCAAAATTCCCATCCTATTGTTTAGGATGGGAAGACTTTCTATTTGTTTAGACTACTTAAAATGAATAATAAACAACAAGGACAACTTAAATGAATAAGATATTTAGAGTAATTTGGAATCATGCTACCCAATCTTGGGTGGCCGTGTCCGAATTAACTAAAGCAAAAGGCAAAACTAAGTCGAAAACAGAAAAGAAAATTTCAGTTTTTGCCGTCTCGCTTATCACTGCGGTAGATGATTAATGCCGATATGCCGGAAAAAGCGATTGAATGGTATTCCATTCGGGCTAATTTGGGCGGATGGTCTGAAGAAGTCTATTATTCCCTCTTACAAATAGGGTTGATAAAAATAGAACTAAATGCTCCGCTAGATGAAATTCAGCAACTTTTATTGGCGGCTTATGAATACCGTCCTCAACGAGCAGAAAGTCTTTATTTCCTTGCTCGTCATTTACGCCTTAATGATAAGATTAAATTAGCTTATATCTATGCCGGTGCGGCGGTTAATATTCTATTAAGCAAAGATATTTTATTTGTCGATTATTCGGTTTACTCTTGGAAAGCAAAAGATGAATTAGCTGTTGCCGCCTATTGGGTAGAAAATTATCAGCTTTGTTATGATTTATGCCTAGAATTACTTGACAACCCTTCTATTCCCGAAATAGATAAGCAACGTTTTAGAGAAAACCTTAAGTTTGCAGAAAATAAATTAAAGGATTAAGTATTGATGGGAAATAAATATGAATAAAAAATTGGTTGGTTTAAGTATGATCCGTAATGAAAGCGATATTATTGAGGCTTTTATTAGGCATAATCTCACTTTATTAGATGAACTTCATATTATTGATCATGGTAGTACGGATAATACTAGAGAAATT
>NZ_MLHS01000058.1 GCF_001999335.1 Rodentibacter sp. Ppn85
ATATAAAGGCGTATATAATGATATACGCCTTCTGTGATGGAATAAGGGTTAGAGCACCTTCACAATACTTTCACATAAATAACGGATATTATCTTCTGTAATACCTGCTATGTTAATACGGCCTGACCGCACTGCATAAATGGCAAATTCGTCTTTTAAACGATCCACTTGTTCTGCAGTTAAACCGCTGAAAGAAAACATACCGTTTTGCTCAATGATGAAACTAAAATCTTGTTGAGCACCAAATTCTTTTAATAATTGCACGAATAAATGACGCATTTTCTTGATTCGTTCGCGCATTTCTGTGAGTTCGTCATCCCAAGATTGGCGAAGCACTGGGCTGCTTAGTACTTGCACAACCGTTGCCGCACCATGAGAGGCTGGGTTAGAGTAGAGGGTACGAATGATGGATTTTACTTGGGTCAACGCGGTTGAAGCAACGTCTGAATTTTCAGCCACTAAAGTAAATGCCCCTACACGTTCATTATATAAACCGAAATTTTTTGAGAAAGAGCTGGCAACAAGCAATTCTTTGTGATTTGCAGCAAAGGTGCGTAAACCAATAGCATCTTCATCTAACCCGTTTGCTAAGCCTTGATAAGCAAAATCGAATAATGGTAACCACCCGTTTTTTGCAGAAAGATCAGCAAGTTGTTTCCATTGTTCCGGTGTTGGATCGATACCGGTCGGGTTATGGCAGCAACCGTGCAGAAGTACCACATCTCCTTCGTTTGCATTGCTTAAATCGGCGATTAAATTATCCCAATCTAGGGTTTTGTTTTCCGCATCATAATAGCGGTATTCGCGAATCGTCATTCCTACCGCATTGAAAATAGCATTGTGGTTTGGCCAAGTCGGTGTGGTGATCCAAACATTTTGTGCTTTGGTTTGGCGTTTTACAAACTCCGCCGCAATGCGTAATGCACCCGTTCCACCAAGACTTTGTACGGTTCTGGCTCGTTGTTGTTTAATAATATTGCTGTCTGTACCAAATAAAAGTTCTTGGGTTAATCGGTTGTATTCCGCTATACCGTCAATGGTGAGGTAATTTTTGGTATCTTCTTTATCAAGTAAGCGTTTTTCGGCTTCTTTTACGGCACGCATAATTGGTGTTGCACCTTGTGCATCTTTATATACACCAATGCCAAGATTGATTTTATTTGCACGGGTTTCGGATTTGAATGCTTCACCTAAGCCAAGGATTGGATCGGCAGGTGCGGCTTTGATATTTTCAAACATATCGTTTTCCTTTTTTAATGGATTTGGGTCAAGCGTTTTATACTGCAAGCTTTTGTGTTTAGCAAGCAAAAACACGATAAAAATTAACCGCACTTATGTGTTTTGTAAATTACATCAAAAAGTACGGTTAAAAATGAATTTATTTTAATTGTGCGACTGTCCAGTTAAAACCGGATTGATAATCTTCCGGTAAGGTATATCGAAGTTTTTCCAGTTGTTGAATAATGACGGATTTATTCGGGTGAGAAAGATTAATATGACCGACTTTCCGCCCCGCACGCACTTCTTTGCCATACCAGTGGAGTTGGGTAAATGTTGTCTCTAGCCATTGCGGGTTATGATCTGTGCCAATTAAATTCACCATCACACTAGGCGCAAAAGTTTCTAAGTTTGGTGTGGGTAAATCCAGTAAAGCACGCAAGTGTAATTCAAACTGGCTAATCGTGCAGCCAAGCTGTGTCCAATGGCCGCTATTGTGTACGCGTGGGGCAAGCTCATTAATCAGAAGTTTATCGCCAACGACAAAACATTCCATCGCCATTACGCCCACATAATTGAGCTTGTCCATAATTTTACCCAACATCATTTCAGCTTGAGTTTGCTGACGGGCGTGTTGCGGGAAAGTGGTGTCCATCACGCTATAACGTAAAATCCCATTTTGTTGAAGATTGTGCGTAACAGGGTAAAAGTGTTTTTCACCATTTTTGAAACGAGCGCCAACAAGTGATACTTCATCATCAAAAGGAATAAATTGCTCTGCAATCACTTCACCGAATAAATCATCGGTAATTTCAGTGTTGTTTTCATTGGTGATAATCCATTGTCCGCGTCCGTCATAACCGCCGGTACGGCGTTTTACCACGACTTTTTCACCTACGGTTTGGAACACACTTTGCCATTGTGCTTTATTTTCCAATAGACACCAAGGTGAAGTGGAAAGCCCAAGTTCATCCAATAATGATTTTTGTGTAAAGCGATCTGCCAGCAAGCCGAAGATACTTTGATTAACAAAGTGAGGGTGATTGCCAAGCAATTCGGTGAGCGGTGTTTTTTCCCAACGCTCGATTTCTGCTGTGATAACCGCATTTTTCGGCAAGTCAAAAATGGGGGCGTTGAAAGCTAAAGGTTCGACTTGAATATCTAAAGGGGCGCCGGCATAGCGAAGCATTCTGCCTAATTGACCGTTACCAAGAACATAAACCGTAGGGTAGAGTGAAGACTGTTGCATTTTATTTCTCGTTAAAAATAATCGAAAAAACAACCGCACTTTTTTAAGTGCGGTTAAATTTTTTGCGTTTTATACGCGCGGATCAGGATTATCTAATACGGCGTTTGTTTGTTTTTCACGGAAAGCTTGTAAACGGGAAAGTAAGTCGTGATCCCAGGCCGCTAGAATTTGTGCCGCAAGCAACGCGGCATTTGCTGCACCGGCCGGTCCGATAGCTAATGTACCGACGGGAATCCCCTTTGGCATTTGCACGATAGAATGAAGGCTATCTACGCCGTTTAACATTGAACTTTTCACCGGTACGCCAAGCACGGGAACAAGTGTTTTTGCCGCAATCATACCGGGTAAATGCGCCGCCCCGCCTGCGCCGGCAATAATCACTTTATAGCCGTTTGACAGTGCATTTTCGGCAAAACTAAAAAGTTTATCAGGGGTGCGGTGGGCTGAAACGATTTCAACGTGGTAAGGCACATTGAGTTCATCTAGAATTTGCGTGCTTTCTTGCATGGTCGTCCAATCGCTTTTGGAACCCATCACAATAGCAATTTGTGCTTGCGTTGCAGACATTTTTTGCTCTCAAATAAAACTAAAAACGGTGCGTAGAATAGCATAATTTAACAAGATTAAGCAAACGTTTGCTCGGTTGTTATAAGAGAAAATTCCATTGCAACTTTTACTGTAAAATCATATCCTAGTGGGCGATTTTTTTCTTAAAAAAAGAGCCAATTATGTTAGCCAAAGCGAAATATCGAAAAGATTATAAAAAACCGGATTTTACTGTTACGGACATTTATTTGGATTTTCAGTTAGATCCGAACCATACCGTTGTAACGGCAACCACAAAATTCCAACGGTTAAATGACGAAGCAACAAGTTTGCGTTTAGACGGTCATAGTTTCCAATTTTCTTCAATCAAATTTAACGGTACGCCGTTTACTGCTTTTCAACAAGACGGTGAAAGTTTAACGCTGAATCTGAGTGATAAAAGTGCGGTTGAATTTGAGCTGGAAATTGTCACCATCCTTGTGCCGGCGAAAAATACCTCTTTGCAAGGTTTATACCAATCCGGCGAAGGTATTTGCACGCAGTGTGAAGCGGAAGGCTTCCGTCAAATTACTTATATGTTGGATCGCCCCGATGTGTTAGCGCGTTATACAACCAAAATCACGGCAGATAAAACGAAATATCCTTACTTGCTTTCCAATGGTAATCGCATTGCTGAAGGCGAGTTAGACAATGGTCGCCACTGGGTTGAATGGCGTGATCCTTTCCCGAAACCAAGCTATTTGTTCGCCTTAGTGGCTGGGGATTTTGATCTCTTGGAAGATAAATTTATTACAAAAAGCGGACGGGAAGTGGCGTTAGAACTTTATGTGGATCGGGGTAATCTTGATCGTGCCGGCTGGGCGATGGAAAGTCTGAAAAAATCCATGAAATGGGATGAAGATCGCTTTAATCTTGAGTACGATTTAGATATTTATATGATTGTTGCAGTGGATTTCTTCAATATGGGGGCGATGGAAAACAAAGGATTGAATATTTTTAATTCTAAGTTTGTATTGGCAAATCCACAAACTGCAACGGACGAAGATTACCTTGCTATCGAAAGTGTGATTGCTCACGAATATTTCCATAACTGGACGGGTAACCGTGTTACTTGCCGTGATTGGTTCCAATTAAGTCTCAAAGAAGGGTTAACCGTATTCCGTGATCAAGAATTTTCTTCTGATACCGGCTCACGTGCGGTAAATCGTATCAATAATGTGAAATTCTTACGCACCACGCAATTTGCTGAAGACGCAGGCCCAATGGCACACCCGATTCGTCCGGAAAAAGTGATTGAAATGAATAACTTTTACACGGTGACGGTGTATGAAAAAGGGGCAGAAGTGATCCGTATGTTGCATACCTTGTTGGGCGAGGAGGGTTTCCAAAAAGGTATGGCATTATATATTGCGGAAAATGACGGCAAAGCCGCTACCTGTGAAGATTTTGTATCTGCAATGGAACGTGCGAACGGGCTTGATTTAACTCAATTCCGCCGTTGGTATAGTCAATCGGGCACACCGGAATTGTTGATCAGCGATGCTTATGACGAACAAACCCATACTTATCGTTTAACCGTCTCTCAATCCACTCCTCCGACAGCAGATCAAATGGAAAAAGTGAATCTACATATTCCACTTAAAATGGCGCTGTATGCCCAAGACGGTACGAAACAAATGCTCCAGTATGATGGCAAACCGTTAAGCGGGGTATTAAATATTACTGAGAAAGATCAGGTGATTGAATTTCACGGTATTTATGGACGCCCTGTTCCGGCATTATTGGAAGATTTTTCCGCACCGGTGAAGTTAGATTACGATTACACCACGGAACAACTTCTTACTTTATTAA
The DNA here is from genome assembly GCF_001999335.1 of Rodentibacter sp. Ppn85. Taxonomy (GTDB): domain Bacteria; phylum Pseudomonadota; class Gammaproteobacteria; order Enterobacterales; family Pasteurellaceae; genus Rodentibacter. The sequence continues at coordinate 4,865 of NZ_MLHS01000058.1, forward strand.
AATTTGCCGAAAATGCTTTTGTGCGTTGGGATGCGGCTCAAGTGTTATTGACGAACGAGTTACGACGTAACGTTACTCACTTCCAACAAGGGGAGGATTTTGAGATTTCGCCTCAAATTTTGACCGCGCTTTTACAAGTGTTGGAAAATTATGAAGACGATATTGAATTGGCAACCTTAATCCTTACCTTGCCACGGGAGATTGAATTTGCCGAAAGTTTCAAAACCATTGATCCCGATGGTATTGCGGCGGCCCGTGAATTTATGTTGCGTACCATTGCCGAGCATCTAAAAGAACTGTTGCTTAAAACCTACAATCATATTCGTTTGGAGGAGTATCGTATTACCCAACAAGATATTGCCTTGCGTGCAATGCGTAACCTTTGTTTAAATTATTTGGCTTATACATCGCTTGGTAATAGTCTCGTGCATAAGCATTACAATGCGGCGAATAATATGACGGACATACTCGCGGCACTTACCGCGGCAACCAAAGCCTCCCTTCCGTGTCGTGATACATTGCTCGCTGATTTTGAACAAAAATGGCAACACGACGGCTTAGTTATGGATAAATGGTTTGCTTTACAAGCTACCAGACCGGATGAAAATGTGCTAGAAATTGTGAATCACCTTATGGATCACCCAAGTTTTAATTTCAACAATCCAAACCGTTTACGTGCTTTAGTGGGAAGTTTTGCTAACCAAAATCTCAAGGCTTTTCATGAAATTAGCGGTTCCGGTTATCGTTTCTTAACGGATGTGCTAATTAAACTCAACAACAGCAACCCACAAGTTGCAGCTCGGCTAATCGAACCTTTGATTCGTTTTGCCCGTTATGACACTCAGCGTCAAATGCTCATGAAACGTGCACTGGAGCGCTTAAGCACTGTCGAAAATCTTTCCAAAGATTTATTTGAGAAGATTGAGAAGGCGTTGAGATAAAGTACGGTTGGTTTTCTAAAATATTGGGGCGTATATTAATTTACGCCCCATTTTTCATTTTTCTAAATTTCCAATTTCGGCAAACCATTCACAATTCGATTGGTTTCAAGGCTCACGGTAATGATCCTCAACAGCAATTCCATTGGATAGCGTGGGTTTTGCATCGTTTCGATCGCCCAATCGTTGGCGTCATTTACGATGCCACTGGCTTTATCGGTTTTGACACTTTGGCGTTCCATTACCCATTCAATCGCCGATTTGCCATTGACGATATAGTCATAGGCTTCGAGGGGGATATTTTCAATACCGAATTTGGCGTTATAGGCAATTTTGGTTTTGTCGTCCTCTTTTTTACCCGTTTCTATGTTGAGAATTTTGCCGCCAAATTTCATTTTTTCCACATAAAAATCTTTGCTAATACCGCCTTCAATTCGGTCATTGACAATGCTTAAACCACCTTTAAATAAGACATTGTCATACATTGGTACAGTTTCATAATTAAGGTGTAATTGGGCAAGTTCTTGCCCCGCCTGTGAAAATGCCCAAAAATCCGCTGCACATTTGACACACGGAATGCGTGGCAATTGTTTACTAAGATTATCTGCATATTTTTCATGGTAGGTTTCGCTGTGTAAAAGCCCGTAGATATAGTAGAAAATATCGTCTTTGCTAATATTCTCATTTGGGTAGGCTGTTTTAAAATGCTCAAGTGCCACATCGGTAATCGCATCACGGCGGGTATAGCCCTCGCAAGCGGTGTGATTTTCAGCATTTTTTGCAAATAAATCCGTTGTTCCGCCCGCTTGTTCGCTCTCATTTTTCTCGTAGAGATAGAGGGGGAAACATTGTGCATCACCAATCAAGTGTAAATCAGGAATGAGATTAGACATTAAAACTGAAAACCCTTTTGAACCTGTAACGGTTAAACAAATCACCCGATTTTCCGCTTGGGCGGAGGGGAAGAGTTGGGGGATTTGGTAAATACTATTATTTAGCATTCTATCAAAATACAAATATTGTTTATGGTATGGGCGATATAAGCTTAATTTTGTATTAGTTTTATTAAAAATAGCAGAATTACCTTTGGCTAATTGTGAAATTAAGTCGCCTGACCAACTGATTAAAGTTGAATCCATTATTAAGTGATCTTCTATTTTCTCGTTCGATAAAAGAATATTTTTAATTGAATTAATTTTTTTCAGTTCTTGATTATAAGTATCAATCATTGAAGATATTTTTGTATTAAGCCGATTAAGAGATGAATTATAACACCAAGCATCACGATTCGTTTTTACACCTGCTGAATAATTCTCAAAAATACATACCGCACTTTTATTTTTTTTATCGCCCATTGGGATATAGGTATCAAAATTCGGATCACGTTGATTTAGCCAGTCGTTAAATTGATCGGGGATAATTTGTGTCCACTGTTTTTGAGTGGTAATACCGTTAATTGAGCCAAGATTTTGGATAATCTCGAGTTTTTGTTCCCGATTAAGGTAATCGCCAATATCATAAAAGTGAATTTTACCCGTTTCGCCAGCGGTTGGATTTTTGACTAAAATGGAAATGGCGATTGGAGCACGGCTGCCCGAGCCAAAAATTTTCCCACCTTCTTTACGAGAACGTTCACCCGATGTACGTTGATTACCCCGTAAATGAAAAATATACAGGGAGCTAAATTCTTCTGCTAAACATTTGCGTAAGCCGTCTGCGGAATTACTTTCTAAATACCCGCCATTGGTGACAAAACCGATCACCCCTTGATTGCCGATACGATCCGATGCCCAGCGGATCGCACGGATATAGCTGTCGTAAAGTGCAGTTTTTAATTTTGCAGATGAATATTTATCGTAAGTATATTCTATACGTTTATCCAGTTGCGGATATTCTATATTAGCATTGTTATCGTTGGCGGATTCCTGCCCTGCTGAATAAGGCGGGTTGCCGATAATCACTTTAATATCAAGGGCTTTTTGGCGTTTGCGTCTAGCGTTGTTTTCCACCAAAAGCGCATCTACCCAGTCTTCGTTTTCGTACATTTGGAAGGTATCGGTTAAACAAATGCCTTCAAAGGGTTGGTAATCGGTGAGTTTTTGTGGATTTTCTGCAATTAAGGCGTGATAGGTGGACTCAATGTTAATGGCTGCAATGTAATAGGCGAGTAGCACAATTTCATTAGCGTGAATTTCTTGGTATTTTTGCGGTAATTTTTCTGGCGGAATAATGTCGCTTTGGAGCAGGCGGGTGATGAAAGTGCCTGTGCCGGTGAACGGGTCGATAATCTGTACTCCTTTATCCGCAAGGCTGGCATTAAATTCGTTATTCAGTACATCTTCAACGGAGCGGATAATAAAATCGACCACTTGAATAGGAGTATAGACAATACCAAGCTTGTCTCTCAATTTCTTAAAGGCTTTTTCGAAGAAATTTTCATAAAGTTCTTTGATAATATGTTGTCTGCCTTCAGGGGATTGAATTTTGCTCACCCGAATTTGAATCGCTTCATAAAATTCTTGTAGCTCTTTGGTTTGAGCGTGGGAAATTTGATCGGCTTGTAGGGTTTCGACAGTTTTTTGCAGAGCAATCGACATCGGATTATGAACGGTGAATTGATGCCCCTCAAAAAGTGCATCAAAGACCGGTTTGGTAATCAAGTGCTGGGCAAGCATTTCAAGGGCTTCGTTGTCGCTTACGGCTTCGTTAATAGTTTTTCTCAGCGTGTCTACAAAATCGGTAAAGGCTTGACGCTGTGTCTGATTTTCTGGTTTTTCCAAAATGGCGTTAAGCAGATCGATATGGGTGTTAGCAATGCGGGCTACTCTTTCCGACCATTCCACCCAATTTAAGCGATTGCCACATTTTTTTACAATTTTAGCGGTTAATGCCCGCTCAATTTCACCGACTTCAAAATGAAAATCAAGCTGTTCGCCCTCTGGAATACCCGTGTTATCTTTGCCACCAATGCTGTGTTCGCCCCTGCCAGATGTATTGCGTTTTTTACCTTTCGCATTAGCTTTCGGTTTGGTTTTTTTCAGTACTTCACTAATTTGGGCGATCACTTCAATTTTATCTTTTGCCGCCCCGTCATATTCCATTTTGTTGATAATGGCATCAAAGCGATCATCGTGAGAGCGTAAGGCATTAAGCACTTGCCAGACGACTTTGTAATTTTCATTATTGTCAAGGGCTTCATTTGGGGATGTATTCGCAGGAATCACAACAGGTAAAATGACGTAACCCCGTTTTTTGCCCTCAGCTTTTCGCATTACCCGCCCAACGGATTGCACTACGTCAATCTGTGAGTGGCGAGCAGTTAAAAATAGCACCGCATCAAGGGCGGGTACATCAACACCTTCGGATAAACAGCGGACATTGGATAAAATACGGCAGGTATTTTGATCGGTATCGGCTTTTAGCCAGTTGATTTTGGCTGATTTCTCACTGGCATTCATTGAGCCGTCCACGTGTGCTGCCTCACATTTGAGGCAAAGTGAGGTGGCTAATTCAGGTGGTATTGGTAATTCATTATCTGCATAGGCTTGCCGTTCTTGTTCTTGATAGGCTTCAACCACGGTTGAGAACATCTCGGTAATTGCTTTTGAGCTGACTTTGTGGGTTTTGCCTTTATACTCTTTTTCAATCACTTGGCAGAATGCAACTGCTCGTTTCATTGCTTGGGCATCATCTGCTAAATCATTTTCTACGCCGTATTTAGACAAAGCTTTCCAACAGCCGACAATTTTGGCGGCATCATCCACTTGAATTTCGTTTTCCCCAGATGTCAGCAAATGATTTAAACGGCGATTGATGTGAGATTCTTCCACGGCTAATACTAGTACTTTGTAATCGACCAATAAGCCTTTCTGCACAGCTGAAGAAAAACTAATAACGTGTAATTCTTCACCAAATATTGCTTTGTCGTCCATTGAGAAAGTAATAACACCTTCAGTTTTTTTTGCATCTTCGGTATAAATGCGAGGTGTCGCCGTCATATATAAGCGTTTTCGGGCTTGTAGGTAATTGTTATTGTGAATACGAGTAAAGGCAGATTCTTGTTCATCATCTTCCCATTTTGCTCCAACTGTACGGTGTGCTTCATCACAAATCACCAAATCAAATTCGCTTAAGCCTAATGTTTGTGCTTGGTGAATCACATCAATAGAGTGATAAGTGGAGAAGACTACCGTCATTGATAGATCACGACTTTGAGCATTGACGGCTTTGATTAAGGATTTGGCATTCGTTGTTGCAGGGTATTGCAATTCGTGGGTGAGTTGTTGGATACGGTCGTCTTCTTTATTACCTTTTCCTTGTTTGCCGACATCGCTATCAGAGCAGACCGCAAAGCTGTGTAAGGGAATAGCGGACTCTTGTGTCCATTCCGTTAAACTTTGTGAAAGGAGTGCAAGACTTGGTACTAAAAAGAGCACACGTTTGCCTTTACCTGCCATTTGTTCGGCAATTTTTAATGAGGTAAAGGTTTTTCCTGTACCGCACGCCATAATCAGTTTGCCACGATCAGCGGTTTCTAGTCCTTTTACGACATCCTTTAAAGCGGTTTCTTGATACTCTCTTAATTCTTTTTTGGGTTTAAATACAAGCGGTTGGTTAAACGCAAATTTTTGCCAATCAATAGCACTGTTTTCTAAAGCTGAACGGTCAATAATTGAGACTGGGGGATTTTGATCGGAAAGAGATGCGTAAGCATTGTCTGTCCAGTGAACTGTGGTTGCAACAATAATACGGCGTTGGAAATAGTTCTTACCCGATGCGGTGAAGAAACTGTCAATATCACTTTTGCTAATACGGTGATCAGGTGAATAGCATTTGCACTGAATAGCGTGGTTTTCTCCTGAATAGGTAACAGCAACTAGATCAATACCGGTATCGTTAGAGGGTAAATCAGGGCGGTATTTTTCAGCCCATTGTTTAAAGGTGAGAACTTCAGCATACTCTGTTTTATAAAAAGGTTCGTGTTGTAGATAAAGTTGAATTAGATCTTCAAAATAGGTGCCTTTTTCACGCTGGGTGAGAGAATTTTGTTGAAAGTCAGTTAAAAGACGAGATAATCCTTGCTGTGCTGTGCTGTGCT
>NZ_MLHS01000059.1 GCF_001999335.1 Rodentibacter sp. Ppn85
TTGGCTCCTCCTGCTGGACTTGAACCAGCGACATATGGATTAACAGTCCACCGTTCTACCGACTGAACTAAGGAGGAGTAGATTTTACGACTCAATGAATGGTGCCTCGAGGCGGAATCGAACCACCGACACGGGGATTTTCAATCCCCTGCTCTACCGACTGAGCTATCGAGGCGTTATCACTATCGGCTACTGCCTGACAACGGAACGTATTAAACTATTTTTTCGCTTGTCGGTCAATAACTAAATTTAAAAAAAATGAAAAAACAGGTGTGTTTGAATGGTTAATAATCAAAATGTTTATAAAACCAACGGATTTTATAAAACACATTAAAAAACAACCGCACTTTCCATAAAAATAATCTTCCCAAATACAGCCGAGTAATAGTTAGAATGTTTAACCGACACACTTATTTTCTACTCATTCACAACATATTACTTTCCACTCGCTATTAATTTTGCCTTAACAAATAGCAGGATCGGGCGGTGTTGTAAATCTTTAAATTCTGTATGCCATTGTGGGTGTTCAGCAAGCATAGGTTCTGCAATTTGTTCAATTTGAAAACCCGCCGAAATTAAATGGTTGATGATCGTAGCCATTGTACGATGGTAAGTTTTGAACGGTTGTTTAAACCAATTTCTATCCCGTTCACCTTCATCACGATAATGATTCAAACGGTAGGCGGTTTGTTGTTTGTTTTCATCCTTTTCCCAACGCTCCCCTACTTTATGACAGGTAGTAATCGGATGTTCTTGGGAAAAGATAAGCGTACCGTTTTTAACGAGTTTCTTCGTAATCGCCGTTAACAATGTCGGAAAATCTTGTACGTAATGAAAAGCAAAAGAACTGGTAATGACATCAAAATTAGATTCCGGCAAATCGCCAAGATTTTCTATTGATAATTGATGTAACGAAAAGTGTCCCTGAAATTGACCGCATTTTTCTAGATCGATTTGGGCTTGTTTTAGCATATTGGCGGATAAATCCATTCCCACTACAAAACTTGCTCCCCGTTGTAAATAAAGTTGTAAATGTTCTCCTGTGCCACAGCCTAGATCTAGTAATTTTTTTCCTTGTAGCTCCGGCAAAAGGGAAAGCATTGTTGGTTTTTCTATGATTTCATTTAAGCTAATCGGGTTAGCTCTAAGTTTTTGATAAAGTTCAAAGAAGTTTTCACTATCATAAACGCTGATTTTATCGTTCATTCCTATTCCTATCTAGATTCATTCTGTGATGAAAAATCAAAAAGGCGTATGCTATACACCCTTTATTTCCATAATTAACTTATCCGTTAAAACTTGCAAACCACCCTAAATTTGCACCGACTTGCGCTACAATATTCAGCACACCAAATAGGATAATGAAACCAATCATTAGGTTGCCGCCATAGACTTTATAGGTGGTATTCGGGAATTTTTTACGGCTGGCTTTCGCAAGCAATGCAGGCACAATAGCAGCCCAAATTGTAGCAGCCAAGCCGGCATATCCAATGGCAATCACAAAACCGTAGGGGAACTGAAGGCTTAATAATAACGGAGGCAAGAAAGTAACTAAAGTCGTTTTTGTTCTGCCCATTACACTATCGTCAAATTTGCATAAATCCGCAATATAGTCAAACAAACCTAAGGTTACCCCTAAGAAAGAACTCGCAATCGCCATATAAGCAAAGAAATTCAAAACAACCGCAATATAATCCGTTTCAATATATTTGTGCAGCGCCTCAAGTAGTGCAGAAACATCCCCGCCTTTTTCAATTACCGGCGCAAATTCGGCACGTGGTAAATTACCTTGAATCGCAAACTGCCACAAAATATAAATAATCAGTGCCAAACCGGTGCCGATAAAGATCACTTTCATCACGCGATTGCCGTCACGATGATAATATTTTACTAGACTTGGAACATTACCATGGAAACCAAATGAAACTAAACACACGGGAAGTGCGGTCAATAAATAAGGTAAATATTGTTGCTCACCTTGTGCAAGCGTATTAAATAATACCTCAGCTTTTACAGAGCCTAATAGACCTGCCGTTGAAAGAAAAAAGGCAATCACCATTCCGCCAATTAATACTGTTGTAAAACGATCTACCGCTTTGGTTGAAAGCCATACAAAAGCAGCTAAGACGATGCAAAAAATTAACGATCCGAAAGTACGCCCGATTTCAACCGCACTTTCGAAGGAACTTAACAGCTGATTTAATAAATTTTGCGTAATACCGCCACCTGAGGTGATGTAAGCATAAGTTAAAATATAAAGTACGAAGGCGACGGATACACCGTTAATTACATTCCAACCATTGCCAAGCAAATCTTTTACGATGGTGTCGAAACTTGAACCGGTGGGATAATGCAAGTTGGCTTCTAAAATCATTAAACCAGATGTCATCATACAAAACCATGTATAAACCAACACAAGAATGGAACCGATAAACCAAACACCAGCCGTTGATGTAGGGTTTGCTAACATACCGGCACCAATTGCAGTACCCGCAATAATCATTGCACCGCCCAATAGAGAAGGGGATTTTTGTTGTTTCATAAGTGATTCTCTAAAGTAAATTTTGCACTATTATAATAGTACACAATCAAAACTCAATTGTTTTTTATAGACAATTTAAGGCTATTTTCCTTATAATTCCATTGTCTCTAACCGCTGTATCCACAATAGGAATCCCAAATGAAAAAACACATAAAATCTTTTGTCTTTGCCTCCATAGCAGCTTTTGTATTGAATGCTTGTGCAGATTCAGCCTCTATCAATCAACAAGCTGCCTCAAGCTATGCACAGGAAATGGGCAGAATTCGTACTCAAGGTGCGGTGGATACCAACTCTAAAACGGCAAAACGTATTCACCGAGTTTTCAATAAAATGGTACCTTACGCCAACAAAGAAAACCAAACCGGTCAACCCTTTAATTGGCAAATTACTGTCATCAAATCCAAAGAGTTAAATGCTTGGGCAATGCCGGGTGGAAAAATGGCGTTTTATACGGGATTGGTGGAAACATTAAAACTGAATGATGATGAAATTGCGACCGTGATGGGGCATGAAATGGCACATGCACTAAAAGAACATGGTAAAGCAAAAGCGAATTTTGGAATGGCTACTGGCATTGCCGCACAATTAGGTCATGTTGCGCTTTCTACTGTGGTAGGCTCTGATTTAAGCGGAATCGCGATTAGCTTAACTAAAGATTTTGCACTAGATAAACCTTATTCACGTAGTGCAGAAACCGAAGCCGATGAAGTAGGATTATTGCTTATGGCAAAATCCGGATTCAATCCACAATCCGCCCCCAGTTTATGGGATAAAATGAAAAAGACCTCAGGAGGTTCAAAAGGGGCATTGGATGCTTTGGCTTCCACACACCCAACAGATGAATATCGCCAAGAAAACTTACGCCGTTTACTCCCAGAGGTGATGAAACTTTACGAAGCTTCAAAAAAATAAAGAATGTTTGTGAAATTGACCGCACTTTAAGGTGCGGTTTTTTGTAGGCTCAAACTAGGGGCGAGGTAAATATTGCTTTTGCCACAGCTGCTCTAACATAAAATAAAACCGCACTTTCGTTTCCAAAAGTGCGGTTGAATTTTAAGGTATTTTATTAATGAGCCGTTTTGCGTTCATCTTCTTCAAATACCGGTAATGGTTTGTGTTCGGTTGCTACATAACTATAAACCACCGGAAGTACAAACAATGTGAAGATTGTACCGATAGATAAACCGGCTACGATAACGATACCGATACTAAAGCGTGATACCGCACCAGCACCCGTTGCGTAAAGCAATGGAACCAAACCCGCTACCATTGCGGCGGTTGTCATCAAAATCGGACGCAAACGCACTTTAGCCGCAGCGGTAATCGCATCAATACGGTTTTTACCGTGCAATAGCTGCTCTTCTTTTGCCACTTCACACATCAAAATACCGTGTTTTGTAATCAAACCAACCAAGGTAATAAGCCCTACTTGTGAATAAATATTCAAAGTCGTTCCCGAAACACCAAAGAAAGATAAGAAATTCAGCGTTAGTAATGCTCCACTCACTGCCAATGGTACAGAGATCATAATCACCAACGGGTCACGTATTGATTCAAACTGAATCGCCAATACTAAGAAGATGATCACCACCGCTAACGCAAAGGTAACCGCCAAGGCATTCCCTTCTTGGATTAACTGACGGGCTTCAGAACGAAAATCGTAAGTATAACCCTGTGGTAAGGTGGTATCGGCATGTTGTTGTAGCCATGCTACCGCATCCCCTGTTGATGTTCCCGGCATTGGTACGGCTTGAATCGTTGCCGCATTTAACTGACTAAAACGAGGCAACGAGGTAGGCTGTGTTTCAAGTTTCATACTAATCAAGCTACTTAAAGGTACGGATTCACCATTACTTGCATTTAAGTAGTAATTTTTAAAGCTTTCCGGTGATAAGCGATCATCACGTTTTACTTGTGAAATTACTTTATAAGCACGTCCGTCAATATCTACGCGGGTAATGGTTGCGCCGGAAAGGAAACTTCCCAGTGTATTACTGATTTGTTGCATGGTGATACCGTAAGTTCCTGCTTTTTCTTTATCAACGGAAATTGTCATTTGGGCGGTATCATATTTTAAATCGAGATTGGTATAAACAAACTTACCCGATGCTCGCATAGCTTGTAAGAACTTTCCTGCGGTATTTGCCAAGGCATTATAATCTTGAGCCGTTTTTAACACAATAGAAATCGGCGGACCTTGTTCCCCCGTATCAATTTCAGGGAAGTTAAACGCAGAAATTGAGACTTCCGGTAATCCTTTTGCTTTTGCATTCAGTTCATTCATAATTTCCGATTGCTTACGCGAACGCTCTTTCCAATCTTTTAATGTCACAATATTTAAAGATTGATTAGAACTCGGCGCGCCCGCGATACTCATTCCAAAAGAAACTTCCTCCGTATCCATCACCGTTTTCATATAAGGTTGCATTGCATTTTGGATATAATCCACATTCACATTAGAAGGTGCAGAACCAATCGCAATAAACCCCCCTTTATCTTCATTTGGTGTTAATTCACTTGAAAGTGAGTTAAATAGGAATGGTAATGTTGCAAAAATCGCTACCACAAATACCACCATGGATTTACGATTTTGCATCACAATATCCAGCATATAGTTATACACGCTATTCATTTTAGAAAGTGTATACTCTACTTTACGCTCCATCCACGTTGGTTCTGCATTCGATTTCAGCAATTTGCTAGTCATCATTGGGGAAAGGGTTAGTGCCACAACACCGGAAATAAATACTGATCCGGCAAGGGTTAACGCAAACTCTTTGAAAAGTGTTCCCGTAATACCGCCCATAAGAGCCATCGGTGAATATACCGCAATGAGAGAAATAGTCATCGAAATAACCGGTAGGGCAATTTCACGTGTACCGATAATCGCTGCACGGAATGGTGTTTCCCCCTCTTTAATGTGACGGTCAACGTTCTCCAATACTACAATTGCATCGTCCACCACGAGGCCTATCGCGAGAATTAGGGCTAACAAGGTCATCAGATTAATGGAGAAATCCAAACCTTGTAACATCATTAACACCCCGATCAAAGAAATTGGAATAGTTAATACCGGAATCAAAATCGCACGTAATGAACCGATAAACATCAAAATCACCACGAGTACGATTACTGTCGCTTCAACGATAGTTTTAACCACTTCGTTAATAGAACTATTAATCGCAATTGTGCGATCGTAAAGAATATCCGTTTCCATACTGTCCGGAAGTTGGTTTTTAATGCTCTCATAGAGTGGACGGATTTTCTCAGCCACCGTTAATGGATTAGCCGAAGAGGTTGGGTTAATACCTAATACAACGGAATCCGCACCATTCGCGATTGCCCGTGAATTATCACTTTCTTTATTCAATTCAACGGTTGCAATATCACGCAAACGTACTAAATCATCACCATTCGATGCAACGATCAAATTACCTAATTGTTCAACGGATTTAGTGGTTGTTTCGACTTTATTACGGTAGGTCACATAATAACCGTTATCACTCCCTGCAGCAGTTTGGATATTATTAGCAGAAAGTGCGGACATTACTTGTGGGACTGAAAGATTTTGTCCCGCCATTTTTTGCGGATCAAGCCAAATACGCATTGCATATTCCGCCGCACCAAAAATTTGTACTTCCGCTACACCTTCAATTGTAAAGAATTGTGGTTTCACTACGCGGTTGATATAGTCCGTTACTTGGCTGGAATCCAATTTTTTAGAGCGGAAACTAATGTACATAATCCCCGAACCACCCGATGAGGATGCCACCGTTGGATCTTCAATTCCGCTCGGTAATTCAGAGCGTACCGCATTGACTTTAGCCAATACATCAGCTAACGCACCGGCAGGATCCGTATTTAGCTTCATTTTTACGGTAATGATAGAAGAACTCGGCGCACTGGATGAAGACATATAGTCAATATTATCCGCTTGAGCAATTGACTCTTCCAACTTGGAGGTAACGAACGCTTGAATCAAATTCGCGTCAGCACCCGGATAAGCAGTTGCTACGGTAATCACCGTAGTCGTCATTTTAGGATATTCACGTACCGCTAATTTTGAAATAGCCTGCAAACCCAAAATGATGATAAGCAGGCTGATCGAAACCGCTAAAACGGGGCGACGAATAAATATATCAGTAAATTTCATTCGTATTTCCTAAGTTATTACAGATTGGTTTTCACCGCCGGTTCAATACCGCCAACGATATCTTTTTTGATCCATTCAACAAGGCTGCCATTGCCGATACCTTGTTGACCGCCGGTAATAATTTTGTCACCGACTTTAACTTCATCGCCTTGTAGCTGAGAGTAAATACCTTGGCGATCTTTAGTAAATACCGTAATTTGTTTTGCACGATAGAGTGAATCTAATTTTGGATTATCGGCAAATTTCGCTTTATCTTCTTCGGATAAAGGCTCTAACAAATAAGAAATTTCGCCATACATGTTATAGCTCACCGCCACTTGTGGCACGACAATTTGGTTGGTTTCCGTCGGTAGCGCAACACGTAAACGGGAAAACATACCTGAAAGCAATTTATGCCCGTCCTCAGGCTCGAAAGTTGCCTGAACATCCACTAAACCGGTTAACGAATTAATTGCCGGTTCAATTGCAGTAATACGGGCTGAAAAGGTTTCGCCTTGACGGGCATCCGTGGTTGCGGTAACACGTTGATTGAGGTGTAATTTATCTAATTCGTTTTGTGAAATCGAAAAATCAATTTTCATTGAACTGGTATCTTCCACACGAACAATTTCCGTACCCACATTCACATATTGACCGACATTAACTTTTACAATACCGGCTTTTCCGTCAAAAGGTGCAACAATCTGCCGACGTTCAATAGTTGCTTTTAATGATTCAATATTCGCCACTTGTGCATCATAAGCGGATTTTGCATTATCCACCTCTTGGCGGGAAACCGCATTGCTTGCTAATAAATTCGCATAGCGTTTATAGGTTTGACGCAATGCCGGAAGTTGTGCTTGGGAAGCTTTCAGACTTGCACGTTCCACCGAGCTATCCAATTCAACCAAAAGATCGCCTTTTTTGACATTTTGCCCGTTTTGAACAAATACGTTAGAAACGGTTCCCGCACTCTGTGCGCTTAACATCGCGCCTTGATTTGGTCGTACAAGACCAGTGGTATTTATAACCGGTGTCCACTCACCGGCTTTAACCTCAAGTGCAGTAACAGGACTGGAGGCTTCCGGCATATTGGCCAATGCCTTACCAATCATAATGCCACGAAAAACGTTAAAACCGATAACACTGACAAAAATTAGGACAAACACGACAAGAATAATTTTCATATAGAAAATATGCGAGCGTTTTGGCCGACTGCTTTGAGTTTGACTCATTTTATAAAAGCTCCAATAAAAAATAAAAAATAATGATTATTTCTGAATTGCCCTCCAAGAGCGTTCAACCACAGATTCTAAAATTTCACGGGTGAGTTCTACTCTTAAAAACTTAATATCCGATGCCATTGTCATCGCTGTTTTTAAACTTAGTTGAAAAAGAACATCATCTGGTAAATCCGCTAATTCATTTGCAGCCCTTGCTTGAAGACAAAAATGATCCCAACGGCTATTATCAATCTCTCGACAAATTTTCGTAAATTCCGGGAGAGACCGATATTGATTTAAATTAGACAAAATGGTCGGATTATCCTGCAAAAATTGCCACATATTCCACCACATTCGTCTGTATTGTTGAAAAAAGGATTCAGACTCATCAAAATCCTTCTCAAGTGCCGCTATAAACATAGCAAACACGCGTCGAGCAAATTGTATTAGTAATTCATCTTTATTTTTAAAATAAAGATAAATTGTTCCTGTCGCCACATTGGCTTCCTTTGCCAATTTATGCATCGATAGTTGATTCAGACCCTCTTTTGCCATCAGACGATCCGTAGCCATAAAAATTTGCTCGACAAGATTAGTTTTAGCGTATCGCATAAAATATTAATTTTGAAAATAATTAAAGAAAAGACATTCAAGTCATATTGAATGAACGAGCGTTCATTTTAGAGATTTTTCATTTTTTGGCAAGCTAAATCAAAAAAAGTGCGGTATTTTTTACCGCACTTTTCTCCTCTCGTATAGCGTTACATACCGATAATCACACAACTTGCCACGGATTTTGCTTTATTAAGTTCCTGTGCTGCTGCATCACGGTTTGCAAACGGTCCGACACGAACACGATTCCACTCACCATGAACCATTACCTGAGCATTTACCCCTGACATCACTAAACGCCCTTGTAAATTTTCTGCTTGAGTACGATTTTTAAAAGCGCCACATTGTAAACCAAACCGTTTCCCTCCCGCTCCGGCAGTTTCTGTCGGTTTTGTTTCTACTTTTTTCGCTGTCTCAACATTTACCGGCTCGGGCTTTTTCAGCGGCTCTGTTTTTTTTACATCCGTCTGCTTTTTCGTTTCTTGTTTCGGAGTTTCGGTCTTCCCTGTTTCTACTGCTTGTTGTGCCTTTTCCGTTTCTTCCGCTTTACGTTTCTCCGCCAGTTTGCGTGCTTCCTCCGCCGCTTTTTGCTCTTTTTCCATTTGAATCAGCACTTGACGCTGTTCTTCCGTCAAGCGCATATTTTTTTCCACACTGGAGGGTTTATCGTCAACCGGCACGGTACGGGTTTCCAATGCCTTAATATAGCTCCACACCTCTTCCGGACGATTGGGTAATACGCTTTTCGGTTGTGGCTTTTCGGGTTGAACCGCTACGGGAGCAGGCGCAGGGGTTTTGCTTTTTAGGAAATAAAGACCAATGCCGAAAGCAAGCAATACCGTCAGGGCAATGCCAATCAATATGTTTTTATTTGTTTTCTTTTTCTTATTTGAACCGCGACGAGCGGCAAAATCTCGATGTGCCACAATAAAATCCTAAACTTTAATGATTTCTAAAAATTCTGTAAAACCTGTCAAGTGTACTGAAAAATACCGTGATTTTCTAGCTTAAATCCTGCGGATCAACATCTAAAATCAACCGTACTTGATTATTTCTTTCTAAATTTGTTTGCTGATAATCATGTAAAACTTTTTGTAACACCATACGGGAAGCGTGTTGCAAAAGCAACTGCCAACGGAATTGTCCCGCTTTTTTACCGAATGGGGCCAGCATAGGACCTAAAATATATAATCCTTCGACATTCTGCGAGCGAAAAAAATCCGTAATTTGCATTAAACACTGTTCCGCTTGCTCCGAATAACGGGCTTGAGCTTTAAACAATGCTTGGAAACTAAAAGGAGGTAACCCCATCGAACGGCGTAAACGTAAGGTTTCTTCGGCAAAAGCCTGATAGCCTTTTGCTAATAAGGTTGTCAATAACGGATGATCCGGATAATGGGTTTGTAGTACCACTTCGCCTTGTTTTTCCGCACGTCCGGAACGCCCCGCCACTTGTACATAAAGTTGTGCTAATCGTTCCTCCGCTCTAAAATCTAAGGAAAATAACGCACTATCCACATTGACCAACGCCACTAACGTTACATTCGGAAAATGATGTCCCTTTGCCAACATTTGTGTGCCAACCAAAATTTGGCTTTTTCCCTGTTGAATATCTTCTAAATAGCTTTCCAATTTACCTTTACGGGCAGTGCTGTCACGATCAATCCTTGCCACAGAATAATCAGGAAACCGAGCTTTTAATGTTTCTTCCAATTGTTCCGTACCAAGTCCGGTTGTAACGAGATGCGTAGAACCGCAATGATCACATTGGCGAGGAACGGTCTTTTGCGATCCGCAATGGTGACAACGCAAGGCACGCTGATACTGATGATAGGTATAAGGTTTTTCACAATGAGAACATTGTGCAATCCAACCGCATTCATGACAAAGTAAAACCGGTGCAAATCCGCGACGATTAAGAAATAACAAGACCTGATTGCCTTTTTCAAGGTGATTCGTCATTCGTTCCAAAAGTGGTTTAGACAATCCGTTTTGTACATGTTGATTTTTTAAATCGATTACAAACTGTCGAAGTGCAGTCGTATTTCCCGCTCTTTTTGACAGCGTCAAATGTTTATATTTACCGCTTTGTACATTGTTAATACTTTCTAAACTGGGTGTCGCCGAGCCCATCAGTACAGGAATGGCTAATTTTTGTGCCAGCACAATGGCTAAATCGCGGGTATGATAACGCCAACCGTCTTGTTGTTTGAAAGAAGCATCATGTTCTTCATCCAAAATAATCGCACCGAGATTGGCAAATTGTGTAAATAATGCCGATCTTGTGCCGATTACTACGGCGCTTTGCCCCGTTCTCGCACGTTCCCATACATTCAATCGTTGGGTATCGTTCAAATGGGAATGCAAAACATCAATTTCCACATTAAAACGCGCGTTAAAACGCTGCACCGTTTGAGGTGTCAAACCGATTTCCGGTACGAGCACAAGCACTTGTTTACCGGATTTTAATATTTCCTCGATGTATTGCAGATAAATTTCCGTCTTACCCGAACCCGTTACTCCCTCCAACAACCAGACATTAAACTCACGTTGAAACATCAATTGGCTAAAAGCTAATGCTTGCTGTTTATTTAAAGTAAGACGATCATTAACATTCACTAACGGTTTATCGTGCAAAACGGCTTGCCAACTTTTTTGCTCCTGTTGAACACGGATTTCTTGGACAAAATTTTTACTTCTTAAAGCGGACCAAACGGCCGAAGTAAAATCATTATTTCCTTTTTCCAAATAATTTTCCAACAAGCATTGCAGGGCTTCAGTCTGCTTTTTGGAACGCTTTAATTCACCGTTCAACAGCGCATTTTTTCCCTCCTCCGTGATGCGCCAAAAAGTGCGGTCATTTTTCACCACATTTTCACCGTTGCGTAATTTCACCGGTAAGGCTTGAAATAATACTTCTCCCACTGGCGCTTGATAGTAATTTGCCGCCCAGTACAGCCAATCCAATGTCACCGAAGAAAATAAAGATCCCCTATCCAAAGGCGCAATGATTTTCTTTAGTTTTTCCTCCGCCACATCGGATTCGGTAGGAAACATCACGACTATCGCAACCCGTTTTTGTCTTCCAAAAGGAACCAGCACGCGTGCCCCCACAACCAATGCAGTGTCGTCCGGTGCAAGATAATCAAATAAACGGGGAAGCGGCACGGCAAGTGCAACTCGAACAATTTTCATAACAACTCTTGGGAAAAAATTTGGCTTATTATACGGGAAAAGCGTTCGATTTCATGTATAATCACCGCCAATTTTTTTACCAACTTATTTTTTATTCAGAAGTAATGACACAGACTTTTGCCGATCAAAAACGTAAAACCGTAGAAACCGTAGAATTTACCGAAGACGGTCGCTACAAACGCAAAGTACGTAGCTTTGTATTACGCACCGGGCGTTTGAGCGACTTTCAAAAATCGATGATGAACGCTCATTGGGGGGAATTAGGGCTAGACTATCAAACTACCCCTTTCAATTTCGTAAAAATTTACGGCAACACTAATCCGGTGATCTTAGAAATCGGTTTTGGCATGGGAAAATCTCTTGTCGATATGGCTGTTGCGAATCCCGATAAAAATTATCTTGGCATTGAAGTACATACCCCCGGTGTCGGTGCTTGTGTTGCTTATGCCGTGGAAAAAGGGGTAAAAAATCTTCGCGTAATTTGCCATGATGCCACCGAAATTTTACGCGATAGTATTGCGGATCATACGCTCGCCGGATTACAACTATTCTTCCCTGATCCTTGGCATAAAGCAAAACACCATAAACGCCGCATCGTTCAACCGCACTTTGTAGAACAAGTGGTAAAAAAACTCGACAAAAACGGGTTTATCCATATGGCAACGGACTGGGAAAACTATGCCGAGCAAATGTTGGATGTGCTACAATCCAATACGAATTTAGTGAATACTTCAGCAACCGGAGATTATATTCCACGCCCGGATTTTCGTCCGCTAACAAAATTTGAAGCCCGCGGGCATCGATTAGGACATGGCGTGTGGGATTTATTTTTCATTAAAAATAATGTTTAGTTCATTGAAAATATATTTATTTTTGTTTGGGTTTAATGTTTTTAACAACAAAATTTAATATAAATAAACCGATTTATCCTTACTACCAACAAAAACAGGAGAACAATATGTCTAAATCCTACAACCAACGCCAACGTAAGAAACTCCATCTTGCGGAATTCCAAGAGTTAGGATTTCTTGTAAACTTTCAGTTTGCTGAAGGCACTTCAATCGAAACCGTTGATGAAATGATTGATCGTTTTATTGAAGAAGTCATTCAACCAAACGGCTTGGCTTATGAGGGCAGCGGCTATTTACACTGGGAAGGCTTAGTTTGCTTAGAGAAAATCGGTAAATGTGATGAAAGCCACCGTGAAACCGTGAAAAAATGGCTGGAAGCCAACGGATTACAACAAATTGAAATCAGTGAATTATTTGATATTTGGTGGGAATACCCAGCCTCAAAAGCTTAAATTTTTCACAATAAAAACAGCATGGGAAAACATTATTTTCATGCTGTTTTTTTATGGTTTGTTCAGCTAACATGATTACGCTAGCATTCACTATAAAATCAAGTTTGTCATTGATATATTGGTTTCAGCTTAATACTTTATTCAGTGGGGAAAAAGATAAAATCTTGACAATGAAGCTCAATACTCACCGCAGATTGCAGAGGTAAATCTGCAATGTGATAAGCGGTAAGATGAATACCGTTTATTGCAATTTGATAACGATAGTATTGCCCTAAAAAAAGTTTATTAATAATCTGACCTTGTCCTGTATTGTCGGGTTTAATGAGGAGTTGCTCGGGACGAAGAAGCCATTGATAATGACCTACAGCGTATTCCGTGTCAGAAGGCAAACAATAACTACCGATTGGGCTTTTGAAACGCCGATCAGCATAAATTTCACAAGACAAATAGTTTGTACTACCGAGAAAATCAGCAACAAAACGGTTGATTGGCTGATGATAAAGTCGGTTTGGGGTGCCAATTTGCATAATTCTTCCTTGATCCATTACCGCAATTTTATCGGCAAAAGCAAAAGCCTCTTCTTTACTGTGCGTAACAAAAATTGCAGGGACTTTTTGGCTTTTTAGAATCTGTTTGATCTCTTGGATCATTGAATATCTTGTCTGACTATCGATGTTAGAAAAAGGCTCGTCTAGTAAAAGCAAGGTCGGCTGACAAGCCAAGGCCCTGGCAATAGCAACCCTTTGTTGCTGCCCGCCTGATAATTCGTGAGGAAAACGTTGTTCAAATCCCTCTAGCTTCACCACGTTAAGCATTTTTTGCATAATGGTTTGCCGCTCACTTTTTGCTAATTTAGTTAAACCAAACTGAATATTATCCGCAACGGTTAGATGTGGAAAAAGGGCATAATCCTGAAAAATTAAACCGATTTTACGTTGTTCTACGGGGATTTGATTAATCACCCTGCCTGCTAATTTTATTATGCCTTGTGTAGTGGGAACCAATCCGGCTATCGCTTTAAGTAATGTTGTTTTACCACAACCGCTCGCCCCGAGTAAGCAAACAATTTCATTTTCTGCGACTTCAAGCTCAAGATTTTTTAAAATCTGATTTTGTTCAAACTGACAGCTAAGTTGCTGAACTTCAAGTAATTTCATTTAACGCTCTTTTTGTGATTGCGAAATTAGTGAACGAGTCAGCCAAATCACGGGAATCAGCCCTACCAACACTAATACAATAGCGGGCAAGGCAGCGCGCTCCAACTGTTCATCCGAGGTAAAAGTAAAAACGTAGGTAGCTAAGGTATCAAAATTAAATGGTCGGAGTAATAATGATGCATTGAGTTCTTTCATACTTTCAATAAAAACCATCAATATCGCCGTAATCATTCCTTTTGAAATCAAAGGAACATGAACATTTTTAAACATAGCGACACCCGTTTTCCCCATGCTTTGACTTGCCATATCCAACGTAGGAGAAATTCGTTCAAGACAAGCCCCCAAAGTACCAATTGCCATAGCCAAAAAACGAATAGTATAAGCCAGTACTAAAGCAAACAATGAGCCGGAGAAAATCAATCCGACCGGTTTTAACTCTAATGATTTAAGTAAACCGTGTAATTGATGATCGGCAAAGGTAAGGGGAGAAAGCAAGCCGATAGCCAACACAGTGCCCGGAATCGCATAACCAAAACCGGATAAACCGAGCGATAATCGGGTCATTTTGCTAAATAACCGATTCTCCTTGGAAAGCCTGTGGGCAAAATGCAATAGAAGTGCGACACAAACTGTTGTGAGCGCAGCAATAGAGGATACTTTCAAACTATTTGCAGCAAACTTCACAAAGTCTAAATTCCATGACTGCTCAAAATAGTCAATTGACCAAAAAATCAATCGACCGAAGGGAATAAAAAATGCGATAGCCAATAACCCCCAACACCAAGCTAACGCTAAAGCATTACGCCAGCCTGTTAAGGTTTTCAAATGTGTTTTCTTTTCATAACCACGTTGATAGCTTTTTTGTTTACGGCGACTGTACCGTTCAAGGCTGATGAATAAGAAAATCATCATCAACATAAAAATCGAAATACGGCTTGCCGTACCTAAATCGTGGAAGCTGAGCCAAGAGTCATAAATTGCCGTTGTAAGCGTCGGCACGGCAAAATAGGCAACCGTACCAAAGTCACCCAGCGTTTCCATTGCCACCAACGCCATCCCTACCGCAATGGCAGGGCGAATAAGCGGAAAAGTAATGCGACGGAAAATTTGACTCGGCGTGGCGCCAAGCATTTTGGCACTGTGTTGTAAATTTTCGGATTGTTCTAAAAATGCGACACGTACAAGCAAAAAAATATAGGGATACAATACTAAGGCGAGAACAAAACATGCACCATAAAGTGTACGAATTTGCGGAAACCAGTAATCTCTAGGAGTCTGCCAAGCAAAAATATCACGCAGTAAAGACTGAAATCCCCCGGAATAATCAAGTAAATCAGTGTAAAGATAGGCAATCAAATAAGCAGGCATGGCAAGGGGGAGGCAAAGTAACCATTGCAACGTGCGTTGTCCCCAAAATTGAAAATTGGCAACCAACCAAGCTGAAGGCAACGCAAAAAATAACGCCAAAGCCACAGTTCCGACCACCAATAAAACAGAGTTGATAACATAATGTCCAAGCATGGTATTCCAAAAATGAATAAGGTTATCCATTTCACCGCTTGACGCATGATAAACAATCGCTAACAACGGTAGCAAAACCAAAAGAGCGGTCAAAATTGCAGACAATTTCCAAGAAAGATGGTACTTCATTTAATTATATTAATGTAAAAAATCAGACGTTGCCGAATAGCCTAAAAATTATTTGACTTGAAACGGGATTATGCATTCTAGACACAAAACGAGCTTCAACAAATGTTAGATAAAATCTATCGCTTGCTCAAAGCCCGTTATTTTGTTTAATAAGAAATACTAGCGATTAAAATTCGTCAAATTTCACTTCATCGACTAATTTTAGTGCTTTTTCATAATTTTTAGCGATAGTTTCTAATTTTATCGTATCCGGTGTAAATGTTCCCCAGCCTTTCACTAACTCGGAAGGTTCTACACCCGGTTTCACCGGATATTCATGATTGAGCTCGGCATAAAGTTTTTGGGCTTTTTCACCGCTTAGATATTCGACTAATTTTACTGCATTTGCTTTATTCGGCGCGTATTTCGCCAACGCTACCCCGCTAATATTAACATGTGTACCGTACTTGCCGGCCGGGAAATTAATCACTGCCGCTTCAGCCCATGCTTTTTGCTTCTCATCATCTAACATTTTACCGTAATAATAGCTGTTACCAAGGGAGTAATCGCAAATTCCTTCTTTAATTGCCTTGACTTGATCACGGTCACCACCTTGAGGCTTTTGAGCAAGATTCGCTTTTAAACCTTCCAAAAAGGCTTTAGTTTTTGCTTCACCGTAATGTTCGATCATTGAGGCAAAAAGTGAAACATTATATGAATTTTTACCTGAACGTACGCATACTTTACCTTTGAACTCAGGTTTGGCTAAATCAAAATAATTGAAATCCGCAGGTAATTTACCTACACGATCTTTTGAAGAATAAATAACACGGGCACGTGTCGTTAAACCGTACCACTTCCCTTCAGTATCACGATATTGCGCCGGAATGTTTTCATCTAAAATTTTAGAAGTAAACGGTTGTGCCAGACCTTCATTTACGATTTGCATCACTCGTGAAATATCCACTGTTAATAGTACGTCTGCCGGGCTTAATTCGCCTTCTTGTTTCACGCGTTCAACCAAACCTTTATCGGCAAAAATTACGTTAACTTTAATACCGGTTTCTTTCTCAAATTCTTTGAGCATCGGTTCAATCAGGTACGGTTGACGATAAGAATAAACATTGACTTCTTCTGCCGCAAACGCAGAAGTTGAAAATAGTGCGGAAAGAGATAACGCAATAGTGGTAAGGGATTTTTTCATTGGACTTTCTCCATAGGGCTAGGTTTATTATTCGATACGATTCTAAAAGTTTATCCCACCACCGTCAATAAGAATTATTATTATTTAAACAAGTTTAAATATATTTTTCCAGTTTCCTAAAACTTATCACTTGCCGCTAAAGAATATAAAAAACATCACTCACCATTATAAAATATTTATAAGAAAATCAATAACTAATATCCTTTTATTGATCTAACACAACAAAACCTCAAGTCGTTATCAATCTACCTCTTTTTGGTAGTTTATATATTGCGATCACAATTGGATAATTCACTATCCAAAGTAAGGCATATAACTATCCACAAAGGCAAACCGAATGAGCGTTGAAAACTTACCCCGCAGGCAATTTTTACGAGGTAAATTTTTAACATCATTACACACTGAAAACGAACAAAAACAAGGATTTGAAGGAATTCGACCACCATGGTCCGTCTCCAATAATGAATTTATTGAACAATGTACGCGCTGTGACGACTGTCTGTCAGTTTGCGAAACTAAAATTTTGGTGAAAGGTGACGGCGGTTTTCCGGAAGTTCAGTTTGAGAACAGCGAATGTACTTTTTGTAGAAAATGCGTTGAAATTTGTCAACGACCGATTTTCCGTCCCTCAAATGAGCGACCTTGGGCACATAAAGTTGAAATTAATACGAATTGTTTAACGCAACTGGGCATTGAATGTCGCTCATGTCAAGACAACTGTCCTGTGGGTTCCATTTCTTTTCATTTCCAAGTGGGTAGTGTGGCACAACCTTTTGTAAACATAGATACTTGTAACGGCTGTGGTGCTTGTTTGCAAAACTGTCCGGTTAATGCCATAAAAATTAATCATCTAAAATGCAATGAATAAAGAAAATTTAATAGATAAAAATATACAGGATTGGCATGTAGTCGGACTGATCGTGCAAGGAAATCCCCAAAAAATGGCGGCAATTCAGACCGCACTTTTGGAAATTGAACACACTGAAATACCCACTTTTGATGAAAAAAACGGTAAATTGGTCGTCGTGATGCAATCCCATGATCAGCATATTCTGCTTAATAATATGGAAAGCGTGAATAACATTGACGGCGTAGTTAATGTTTCACTGATATATCACGAACAAGACGAAAAGAAAAAATAATCCGTTTTTGTGTATTAATCAATCTTTAGTGGCGTGAAATTCGAAAAATATAAACTTAATTTTTAAAATCAACATGTAATGTGGGAGAAGCGTGATGAGTTTAAGTCGTCGAGACTTTATGAAAGCCAATGCGGCTATGGCAGCGGCAACGGCTGCGGGATTAACCATCCCGGTCAAAAATGTAGTTGCGGCAGAATCCGAAATAAAATGGGATAAAGCAGTATGCCGTTTTTGTGGTACCGGCTGTGCCGTATTGGTGGGTACTAAAGATGGACGTGTTGTTGCTTCACAAGGCGATCCGGATGCAGAAGTAAACCGCGGTTTAAACTGTATTAAAGGTTACTTCTTACCGAAAATTATGTACGGTAAAGATCGCGTTACGCAACCAATGCTGCGTATGACCAACGGAAAATACGACAAAAATGGGGATTTTACTCCCGTTTCTTGGGATATTGCCTTTAAAACCATGGCTGAAAAATTCAAAGAAGCCTTTAAGAAAAATGGTCAAAATGCAGTGGGAATGTTCAGTTCCGGTCAATCGACCATTTGGGAAGGCTATGCAAAAAACAAACTTTGGAAAGCCGGTTTCCGATCTAATAACGTTGATCCGAATGCCCGTCACTGTATGGCATCTGCGGCTGTTGCATTTATGCGTACCTTCGGCATGGATGAACCAATGGGTTGCTATGATGATATTGAACGTGCCGATGCGTTTGTGCTTTGGGGTTCCAATATGGCGGAAATGCACCCGATCTTGTGGTCTCGTATTACGGATCGCCGCATTTCGAATCCTGATGTGAGAGTTGCCGTACTCTCCACTTTTGAACATCGTAGTTTTGAGCTTGCCGATCACGGTTTGGTGTTTACCCCGCAAACCGATTTAGCCATTATGAACTACATCATTAACTATCTCATTCAAAATAATGCGATTAATTGGGATTTTGTTAATAAACATACCAAATTTAAACGTGGTGAAACCAATATCGGTTATGGTTTACGTCCTGAAAATCCGTTAGAGAAAGACACCAACCGTAAAACCGCAGGTAAAATGCACGATTCCTCATTTGAAGAATTGAAGCAATTAGTGTCGGAATATACCCTTGAAAAAGTATCAGAAATGTCGGGGGTAGATAAAGCTCAACTTGAAAATCTGGCAAAACTTTATGCCGATCCAAATAAAAAAGTCGTATCTTTTTGGACAATGGGCTTTAACCAACACACCCGCGGTGTTTGGGCGAATCATCTGATCTATAACATTCATTTGCTGACCGGTAAAATTTCACTGCCGGGTTGCGGTCCGTTCTCTTTAACCGGTCAACCTTCCGCTTGCGGTACTGCTCGTGAAGTGGGTTCTTTCCCACACCGTTTACCTGCAGATTTAGTAGTAACCAATCCAAAACACCGTGAAACGGCAGAACGTATTTGGAAACTACCAAAAGGGACAATTTCCGAAAAAGTCGGTCTGGATACCATCGCCCAAGATCGTGCACTGCATGACGGCACCATGAACGTATTATGGCAAATGTGTAACAACAACATGCAAGCGGGGCCAAATATCAATGCGGATCGTTTGCCCGGCTGGCGTAAAGAAGGCAACTTCGTAATTGTATCCGATCCTTACCCAACGGTTTCCGCTTTATCCGCCGACTTAATCCTTCCAACGGCAATGTGGGTGGAAAAAGAGGGCGCATACGGTAATGCAGAGCGCCGCACCCAATTCTGGCGTCAACAAGTAAAAGCGCCGGGAGAAGCGAAATCCGACTTGTGGCAGTTAATGGAATTTGCCAAATACTTCACAACAGATGAAATGTGGACGGAAGAATTGCTTGTACAAATGCCGGAATATCGCGGAAAAACATTATATGAAGTGCTATTCAAAAACGGACAAGTCGATAAATTCCCATTAAGTGAACTTGCCGAAGGGCAACTAAACGACGAATCAGAGCATTTTGGTTATTACGTACACAAAGGATTATTTGAAGAATACGCCGAATTTGGTCGGGGTCACGGTCATGATTTAGCACCGTTTGATATGTACCATAAAGCCCGTGGCTTGCGTTGGCCGGTAGTAGACGGAAAAGAAACCTTATGGCGTTATCGTGAAGGTTACGATCCTTATGTAAAAGAAGGCGAAGGCGTAGCGTTTTACGGCTATCCGGATAAAAAAGCGATTATCCTTGCCGTGCCTTATGAGCCGCCGGCAGAATCACCGGATGCGGAATACGACTTGTGGTTATCCACCGGCCGCATTCTCGAACACTGGCACACCGGTACAATGACTCGTCGGGTACAAGAATTACATCGTTCATTCCCAAATAACTTAGTGTGGATGAACCCGCTAGATGCACAAGCCCGAGGTTTACGTCATGGAGATAAAATCAAAATCTCATCACGCCGCGGAGAGGTGATTTCTTATTTAGACACACGCGGACGTAACAAACCGCCTCGCGGTTTAGTTTATACCACTTTCTTTGATGCCGGTCAGCTTGCTAATGTATTAACACTTGATGCAACAGACCCGATTTCAAAAGAAACCGACTTTAAAAAATGTGCGGTAAAAGTGGAAAAGGCTGCGTAAAAACAACGTAAAAACTAACCGCACTTGTCACTAGAATGTAGGAAATGAAATATGGCGTACTCGTTATTAATTCATTTCCTACTCAAAATGCGATCAATATTTGAAGAGAATTTGAAGAGGAAATGAAAAAAACCACGCTGAATTCCGAACGCCGACGTTTTCTAAAAGAGACTACCCGTACTGCGGGTGGTCTTGCTGGAGTGGGAATTCTACTGGGATTACAACAAAATCAAAGCTTAGCCCGTGAAGGCGTGCCGTTACGTCCGCCGTTTGCATTACAAGATGCAAAAGCATTTTCTGCAGCTTGTATCCGTTGCGGTCAATGTGTACAGGCTTGCCCTTACGATATGCTGCATCTGGCATCATTACTGTCGTCGGTAGAAGCAGGTACGCCATATTTCATTGCGCGTGATAAACCCTGTGAAATGTGTCCCGATATTCCGTGTGCACAAGCTTGTCCAAGTGGCGCATTAGATCGCAATGCAACGGATATTAATGAATCACGCATGGGATTATCCGTGCTATTAGACCACGAAACCTGTCTTAACTGGCAAGGGCTGCGTTGTGATGTATGCTATCGGGTTTGTCCGTTAATTGATAAAGCGATTACGTTGGAAAAACAACATAATCCCCGTTCGGATAAACATGCTTTGTTCATTCCGACAGTGCATTCCGATGCCTGCACCGGTTGTGGCAAATGCGAACAAGCCTGTGTGTTGGAAGAAGCGGCAATTAAGGTTTTACCGATGGCGCTTGCAAAAGGCATGTTGGGTAAACACTATCGCTTAAGTTGGGAAGAAAAGGAAAAAGCCGGTCATTCTCTTGCACCGAAAGATATGATTTCTTTACCTGCCCGCACACCGGAGACTACAACAATACCCGAGCCGGCAGAACCTGTTTTGGCACCAATTTTAGAGGTAACCAAATAATGGCAGCAAATGCACCTAAACATACCGGCAGAGAAGCCCGCCAAAAATGGGGCCGATGGTATGCCAACCGCTTTTTATTCTGGCGGCGTTTAAGCCAGTTAAGCATTCTAGCAATGTTTTTAAGCGGCCCTTATTTAGGGATATGGATCTTAAAAGGTAATTACAGTGGTAGCCTGCTGTTTGATACGATCCCTTTAAGCGATCCTTTAATCACAGCAGAAAGCCTTGCGACAGGACATTTACCCGACGAACTGACACTGGTCGGTGCGGTAATTATCGTACTTTGCTACGCAGTGCTGGGGAGTAAAGTATTTTGTGGTTGGGTCTGTCCGCTAAATATCGTGACAGACACCGCAGCATGGCTACGCCGTAAGCTAGGTATTCGCCAAACTGCAAAGCTCTCACGAGGGCTACGCTACGGTATTTTGGCGATGATTTTAGTCGGTAGTGCTGCAAGCGGAACGCTACTGTGGGAATGGATTAATCCCGTTGCGGCATTAGGGCGCGCTTTTATATTTGGATTTGGCGCGACAGCTTGGTTAATGGTGGTAATTTTTCTTTTTGATTTGTTAGTTGTCGAACACGGTTGGTGCGGGCATTTATGCCCAATCGGTGCCACTTACGGCATTATCGGTGCCAAAAGTATTCTCCGAATTAAAGTCACTGATCGCACTAAATGTGACAATTGTATGGATTGCTATAATGTCTGTCCGGAAGCACAAGTGCTACGTTCACCTTTACACGGAAAAAAAGACGACAGCCTACTTGTACTTTCTAAAGATTGCATCAGCTGCGGACGTTGTATTGACGTTTGTGCTGAAAAAGTTTTTAAATTTTCAACTCGTTTCGATCATTCAGGGGAGTGATTAATATGACCAATCAGGTATCTAAAATTTTAGTGGGATTAATGACCGCACTTTTTGCCGGTTATTTAATGGCAAATGACGTTCAACCTATCGGTAAAGATTTAACCCAATCGCCGGAAAATATTGCACCGGCATTTCACACTGCACCACGTAACAGTGACTTACCGGCATTAAATTATGTGAACCAACCCCCAATGGTGCCGCATAGTGTGGCTAATTATCAAGTGACAAAAAATGTGAATCAATGCTTAAACTGCCATAGCCCTGAAAATTCACGTTTAAGCGGCGCAACCCGAATCAGCCCGACACACTTTATGGATCGCGACGGAAACATTGGTTCCAGCTCATCGCCACGCCGTTATTTTTGCTTACAATGCCACGTATCCCAATCAAATGTCGATCCTATCGTACCAAATGATTTCAAACCGATGAAAGGTTACGGTAACTAAGAAGGAAGGATTATGTCAGAGAAAAAAACAAATTTCATCGTACGCTTTTGGCATTGGTTTCGTAAACCGAGCCGTCTTGCGGTGGGAACAATCATTAGCCTTGCTTTTATCGGCGGTATTTTATCTTGGGTAGGGTTCAATTATGGTTTAGAGAAAACGAATACCGAACAATTCTGCGCAAGCTGCCATATGAATGATGCCTATCCCGAATATCTCCACAGCGTGCATTACCAAACCCGTACCGGCGTGGGAGCAAGCTGTCCCGATTGCCACGTACCGCATGAATTCGGTCCGAAGATGAAACGTAAAATCATTGCGGCAAAAGAAGTCTACGCTCATTACACCGGCAAAGTGGATACGCTGGAGAAATTTAATCAACATCGTTTAGCAATGGCAGAAAACGAATGGGCAAGAATGAAAGCCAACGATTCCCAAGAATGTCGTAATTGTCATAATGTGGATCGAATGAATTTCAATGAACAACGCCCTGTTGCTGCGAAAATGCACGAGAAAATCAAAACAGAGGGAAAAACCTGCATTGACTGTCATAAAGGTATTGCCCACCGGTTACCCGATATGAGCAATGTAGAATCTGGATTTAAAAAAGAAACATCGGCTAAAGCGGAAAAGTAATCAAATTTTGACCGCACTTATATTAATATCGGCACCTTTCAGGTGCCGATTTAATTTCCATAAAATATTTCTATATTAGGAACATATTTAAAGCCGGATATTTTCAGAAAATACCCGGCCGTATTTTGTCGTGAATAAAATTATAGCGTTATCTAGTTTAGATAATCCCTAAACATTTTAAATTCGGCAATTGATTTTCTACAAACCCATTATAGACTCTCTCCATTACCACTTTTCCTTCCGCATCATCCCTTAGGGTTTCTCCGCCTTCTGCCATAAACAGACCATTTTCTTTTAATAACCCCCAAGCAAAATCCAATTGTTTTTTCTTCGTCAGGCCCTCAATATGTGCCAATAAAAACCAACGTTGTATCATATCAAGAGAGTATGCACCGCCGGTAATTGGGCTGGCAAGATAGTTAATATTGAATTGCGGGGAACGGGACTGTTCCAATACATAGCGATTAAATGCGGCACAATGCGGGCGTGCTTGCTCAATTGCTTGTTCTGATTGCGCCACAGTCAAATTATTTTTACCGATAAGAACAGCCAAAACAGTAAAAATATCTGTTTCATTAAAACGACCTTTTAATGCATCAACAATATCTTTAACTAAATGGATTTTTTGCTCCTGCAGTATATCTAATATCGGATTAAATAGATCCCCATTCAAATCAACAGTCAAATGGCTTGACGCTTTCATTTCAATTTGCTTACGAGGAGTGTGTAACAAAACGCGTAATTTTTTCCATTCCTCTTTTTGTTCATAGCTATTTAACCGACGTGCACCTTTTACCCAAAAATCCCGGCGGAATTGTTTATTTAAGATAAAATCTTTAACTGTTTGAGCAAATGACGGATCATTAAAACTTGACATTAATTCATGTTGCTCTTTGTTATATAGCGTTTCATTAAAATCGTCTAAATAATTACTGGAACAAGCAAAAGTTAATTTGGCCGATTCCAACCATTTTTGCATATCCGCAAAATACATCGGTTGCCAATCTTTATTCAAATATTCGTGGGCAACATAATGCGGATCATGGTTTTTAAGTTGATCTACACGAGAAAGCAGCTCCGGTGATTTTTGCGTTAGATTATGACTTTGAGCAAACACTTTTCCTACAAATTCTATACTGTCTTTAATATTTTGTTGGCGACTATTAGAATGTGCAGTCATTGTATTATGATGTTGAAGCAACAAATGACGTACCGGCGACGGTGCGGACCATCCCGGCAACGTATTATAACTGATATATAAGATGCCCCCGACTTTGAGTTTACGGCGAATAAAATCCACAACAATGGCACGATTTTCATCAGAAATCCAAGACCAGATACCATGTAAACCGATAAAATCAAATTCCGGCAAATCATCACGTTTGCAAAATTCATTAAAGCCTTGATCGGCAATTAACGCACCGTTATTCGCCACATCAGAAAGATAACGGGCAAAATTAGCTTGAGACGGATTAAAATCCGTTGCATACCATTTCGCATGGCCGGCTGTCGCATGCACATTAACCGATATCCCCTGCCCAAACCCAAGCTCACAAGCGTTGTATTGAGAGCTTGAAATTGATTCCGGTAACGCAATTCCCGCCATTAAAAAAGGAACAATGGCATTATTAGGATTGAGTTCAGAATAATAACCAAAAGTATAGTTTATATCGCTAACATAACCTTCCGACCAACTAGACATACGAAATTCTCCTCATGAGTTTTAATATTATTAGATAATTCTTATAAATATAGAAATGTGTTTACTTCGGTAATACATTAATAAAGCTCACGCACTATAACTTATTTTTCACTCATAGTCGTTAAAATTAAATAAATTTTTATATTTCCTTCTCGCTAAAACATTAAAAAAGTGCGGTCGTTTTTAACCGTACTTTTTTAAATTACTCAATATTATGCGGCAGTTACACAAAACTGATATTTCAAATAGGGCACACACAGTACGCTCCCACACTTCTTTCTCCTCAAAGTGCGGTCGGATTTTTCGGTGTTTTTTTAATGCTTATCCAACCATGCCTGAATGCGAGCTTGGATTTTCTTTTCGTTGTAGCCGATTGGCGGGAACAGGCTAAATTGATAGAACCAGTTAAAATAGTCGCTGGCAATGCGTTTTTCTTTTTTAAAGAACTTGCCGTATTCTTCGTCCGGGTTTTCGCTGCCGAGATAATCCAAAATAAAAGTCAGCAAGGCATGGTTTTGGTCTTCACAAGCGGGGCGGTAAATTCCCAACGGTACACGGCGAGGGCGTTTTTTCTCGGGGTTTTCGTGAGGGATATTAAACACTAAGCTGCCAAAATGTTTCGGGCGAATCCAGGGGGTGAAAAACTCCGGGCTTAAAAAATTAAGTAACTGATCCCGCTCCCGCTGTACGGATTTAGGATAATGCATAATATACAGTTGCCCCCACGACCAAAAATACACTAAACGCCGTTTGGCATCGAAACGCACCGGGCGCCATTTTGGCGAGGCAACCATAAAGAACCAGAATAACAGGAAAAGGATATAGAACCAGCCCCAATAGAAACTTGACCAATGTTTTTTTATCATTCCTGCTTTAAATGTTTCATATGCTCCTGGAATAGATAATTTATCTGGAAGCATTTTTGTATAAAAATCCCAAGTATCTTCTAATCCCCAATCAACCGAAATAGCCCATTTTATGTCATTGATCATAGTTTGGGTCGTAAGATAATCATAAATAAGAAACCCTACCATACATAAAAACCATACCCAAGAGAGATCGGCTCGAATATGTCCGTCATTATAACGGCGCACTTCAATTACCCCATCGCCCAGTTGTTTGACATTGCGGGCAATCACATCAGGATTATATTGAGATATAAACATTCTATTTCACTCCTACATAAGTGATTTCACTTTCAAAATAATCCGAGTTAAATCTGCCCCACCAAGTTGACACATCTTCGCCCAGTTTCGGATATTTGATTTTTACTGTTAAGGTTTTCATTGCATTATTACCTTTGGTATCAGAAATATAACGATAGTTTCGCAAACTGCTAATTTGCGTCATATCAATCAATATTTCCCCTTGAGAGAGGAACTGTTTGCATACTTTATCGGTCAGTATCGGTACTGAGGATTGACAAAACATTTTCAAAATCAACCGCACTTTAGGCTTTTATCCGACATTATGTAGCAAATGCACAATTTAAAGAAAATGGAGAGACGCCACGCCTGTGTCCGCCATACAATTTTTTCAAATCATTTCATTTTTTACGGACGCCAGCGTGGCGTCCCTACCTATGAGATAAAATTTATGAGTAATTTTTTAATGCTTATCCAACCATGCCTGAATGCGGGCTTGGGTTTTCTTTTCGTTGTATCCGATTGGTGAGAACAGGCTAAATTGATAAAACCAGTTGAAGTAGTCGCTGGCAATGCGTTTTTCTTTTTTAAAGAACTTGCCGTATTCTTCGTCCGGATTTTCGCTACCAAGATAGTCCAAAATAAAAGTCAGTAATGCGTGATTTTGGTCTTCACAAGCAGGGCGGTAAATCCCCAATGGCACACGGCGAGGGCGTTTTTTCTCGGGGTTTTCGTGAGGGATATTAAACACCAAGCTGCCAAAATGTTTCGGGCGAATCCAGGGGGTGAAAAACTCCGGGTTTAAAAAATTGAGCAACTGATCCCGCTCCCGCTGTACGGATTTAGGATAATGCATAATATACAGTTGCCCCCACGACCAAAAATATACTAAACGCCGTTTGGCATCGAAACGCACCGGACGCCATTTTGGGGAGGCAACCATAAAAAACCAGAAAAGAAGGAAAAGGATGTAGAACCAGCCCCAATAAATTCTTGCCCAATGCTTATTTAACATTCCCATTTTGTATTCATTATAATACCTTTCAGGTATTTCGTTTCCTAATTCTGCAAGAGTTTCCGTACGCCATTTCCAATTATCTTCTAAAGCCCAATCGACAGAGATAGCCCATTGAATATCTCTAAATATAGTTTGAGTAGTAAAGTAGTCATAAATAAGAAACCCTACCGTACATAAAAACCACACCCAAGAGAGATCCGCTCTAATGTGTCCGTCATTATAACGACGTACCTCAATTACGCCATCGCCCAGTTGTTTTACATTGCGTGCAATCACATCAGGATTATATTGAGAGATAAACATTCTATTTCACTCCTACATAAGTGATTTCATTTTCGAAATAATCCGCATTAAATCTATTCCACCAGTTTGACACTTCTTCGCCCAGTTTCGGATATTTGATTTTTACTGTTAAGGTTTTCATTGCATTATTTATTACCTTTGGTATCGGAAAGATAGCGATAGTTTCGCAAACTGCTAATTTGCGTCATATCAATCAATATTTCCCCTTGAGAGAGGAACTGTTTGCATACTTTATCGGTCAGTATCGGTACTGAGGATTGACAAAAATATTTTTAAAATCAACCGCACTTTAGGCTTTTATCCGACATTATGTAGCAAATGCACAATTTAAAGAAAATGGAGGGACGCCACGCCAGTGTCCGCCATACAATTTTTCAAATCATTTCATTTTTTACGGACGCCAGCATGGCGTCCCTACCTATGAGATAAAATTTATGAGTAATTTTTTAAGGGGCTGACGTAGA
>NZ_MLHS01000006.1 GCF_001999335.1 Rodentibacter sp. Ppn85
GCCTATTTAGAAAAAATGAAATATAAGGGGAAATTATGTTTAATTTTGATAATCGAACGACATCTTATACACCCGATACGATTTCAAGAAATATCAAGCGGGTTAGAGAGGGGGTGATTGAAATACGCCGTTATAGTGAGGCTAAATTTAAACAATTTTTTTGGCTTTGGATTATTGCGCTTTTTGGTGTATTCGGATTCAATCCCGAATATAGGGAGATTATACGAGATGAGATTGAATGGGCTATCTCACCAGATATTAAACTAGCACCTCAGTACAGTGATTATAAAAATAAGATGATTAGTATTAACGAATCATATCCTACCTATGAGGAATATAAAGAGGAAATGTTAGAGATCCATGGCTCACGCCGTTACACCGGTGCTTTTGCTATGTTCTTTCCGGTATTTTTATTTTTTATGCTTATCTCACCAAACTGGCGCCCATTACGTATCGACACCAACCGCCGTATTGCTTATTTTTGGTTATTCGGCAAATTTTATATTACCCGTTATGATGAAAGAACCAATCCGATTAAAACATTTCAGCCTTATTCTTATCAATCACGTTTAACTAATCCCGAACATGCGGCATTGGTATTAACTATTCCCCATGAAACCGACCCCGACGATAAAGTACGGGTAGATTTAGGGATTTTCCGCCCCGCCTGTGATTTTCAAGATCAAGTATTAAGAGAATTTTTAACCGACTATATGCAAAGCCTAAACCCCGACGAGGAGTTTGCCCGTTACTTCAAAAAAGAAAAACGCTTATGGTCGGACTATATAAACTTCTTTTACCATTTAAGCCTGTTCCCAACCCGTGGTTACAATGAAAAGAAAACTGAAGCCAAAATCCAACAATGGCTTGAAAACAACCCTGAGGTTTATTAAAAACGCAGCTATTTTTAACCGCACTTTTGAGGTAGGGACGCCACGCTGGCGTCCGTAAAAAATCAAATGATTTCATAAAATTGAATGGTGGCAACAAACGGTATGGGGTTCACCGGGCGAGCGTGGCGAACAGTTTTCGGATTTAGGCTCGGCAAAAGTGAAGAAAAAACGCATACTGTCAAACTGTATTGAGTTAGATTTTTCCGACACACAATCAATTGGCGTGGCAACGCCTGCGCCGGATTGGCGCAATCAAGGCAGAACCGTTATCGCCACACAAGGGGTATTAACCTTAAAATACCCCAAACTGGGTTCTTCGACGGACTATTTTATTGTTCAACGTTTATTTAGAAAAAATGAAATTTAGGAGATATTGTGTTTAATTTCAATAAGCAAACGACATCTTATACACCCGATACGATCTCAAGAAATATCAAGCGGGTTAGAGAGGGTGTGATTGAAATACGCCGTTATAGTGAGGCTAAATTTAAGCAATTCATTTGGTTATGGATCATTGCAATTATTGGAGTAGGAACATATGACACAATGAATGAAAGGAGTATTTATAAAGACATAAAATGGGCTCTAGATCCCGATGTTCAACTACAAAAACAGTATGATAGGTTGACTAGAGTATATGAATCTCATAATAAACTAGAACAACTAGAACCATATGTTGAATATAAAGAAAGTATGCTTAAACGTCATAAAGGAAGCACTTATGTCGGTTTTTTCTATATCCTGTCTCCAATATTCTTATTTTTACTACTAATCTCACCAAACTGGCGCCCATTACGTATCGACACCAACCGCCGTATCGCCTATTTTTGGTTATTCGGCAAATTTTATATTACCCGTTATGATGAAAGAACCAATCCGATTAAAACATTTCAGCCTTATTCTTATCAATCACGTTTAACTAATCCCGAACATGCGGCATTGGTATTAACCATTCCCCATGAAACCGATCCCGACGATAAAGTTCGGGTAGATTTAGGGATTTTCCGCCCCGCTTGTGATTTTCAAGATCAAGTATTAAGAGAATTTTTAACCGACTATATGCAAAGCCTAAATCCCGATGAAGAATTTGCCCGTTACTTCAAAAAAGAAAAACGCTTATGGTCGGACTATATAAACTTCTTTTATCATTTAAGCCTGTTCCCGACCCGTGGCTATAATGAAAAGAAAACCGAAGCCAAAATCCAACAATGGCTTGAAAATAACCCTGAGATTTATTAAAAACGCAGCTATTTTTGAGGAAAAAAACTAAAGTGCGGTTGTTTTTTACTTTATTTTCAAAAAATCGCAGGACTCTCTCAGTAGAGCTCTAGTCCAAGATGAAGATCAAAACAACGAACACAGCTCTTGCTGGATTCGAGTCAGCCAAGGTTGGGCGGGCGCACAGTTCGGGCATATTGCCATTCCCCGTATCGGTCATGAAGTGATGGTGGATTTCCTAGTGGGCGACCCCGACCAACCGGTCATTACGGGGCGCACCTATCACAGTACCACCGAACCGCCTTATGCCCTGCCCGAGCATAAAACCCGTATGACCATTAAATCCAAAACCCACAAAGGTAACGGCTTTAACGAACTACGTTTTGAAGATGAAAACGGCAAAGAAGAAGTATTTATCCACGCCGAGCGTGACCAAAACAATGTGGTGAAAAACGATGAAACCACCCAAATCGGTCATGACCGTACAGAACAAGTAGGAAACGACGAAACTATCACCATCGGTAATAACCGCACCGAAACCGTCGGACAAGACGAACCCCTCACCGTCGGACGTGACCAATCCAATAAAATCAATCGCAACCGAATGACTAAGATTGAAAAGGATGAGGTGCTCAATATCGGCAACAACCTTTCATTGGATGTCTATGCTAATCAAGAGAGTAAAACAGGGCGGGACTATAAACATCGAGTGGAAGCTAAAGCAATTCTTGAAGTTGGACAATTATTAAAACATCACACCAAACACGCCAATATGGAGGCAGAAAATAAAGTGCGTGTGGCAGGTCCTGGCGGTACCGTTATTATTGACGCCAAAGGAATTACCCTGAAAGGCAAAGTCACCGTCAAAGGCGACCTTATCACTCGTGGCGGTGCTCCGGACAAAATCGAAACGCTCTCCTTTATGGCAAACCAAGGTGAGGAACTTTGCCAAGCCTGTGAAGACATGAAGAATAAGAAAGTGGAAAGCTGATTGTCGATTGGTTTCAAAAGAAGAAATAAAAATATAAAGAATAAGGAGAAAATGCGGTTGAATTTCAGTTTGTTTTCGTCGGATCGTTGAAGAATGATTAGAATGCTCAAAAACATCTGAAAAACAACCGCACTTTTGGTCTATTACAGGACGACAGGAGATAATGCTATGTCCACACCACAACCGACCGGGCAAATTTGGCTCACTCATTATCATTTAAGCTGTCAAGCCACACCCCATAT
>NZ_MLHS01000060.1 GCF_001999335.1 Rodentibacter sp. Ppn85
CGCAATTAGCACGGCGCAATTGATTCAAGCGGAAGTCCATAAACGACGTATAGCGCAAATCAATGAACGGGACATTGCCAATGAAAACGGTAATGCGGCCTGGTACACGCCAACCGTCAAAGAAAAAGCACAAATCTATCGGGAACTAAAGGTAAAAGACATCCACTTGAAGGCACAAAGTCATCAAGATATTTTTGAAACCTTAAAAACCGCGCTAAATTTAACCGCACTTCCTAGTGGTATAAATGCCGTCGAAAAAATGGCGAAACTCCCCACGCTCTACGGCGAACATTTTAAGCATCTCGTCAGCGTCCATTTAGCCCACATACTGTCACAAAAAGAGAAATTAGCAGACTGGACATCATTACTCCAATCATCCCAACATACCCCGACCGTTGCCGCAATTATCGGCAGTTATAGTCTTTATCTACACGGCTTGCTTTGGGGTGTTGATTTATCAACTTACGGTTACAACACCTTATTGGAAGCGGTTTATCGTGATGATTTTAAATTACCGCCTGAATCGCAAACCTTAGATAAAGCGGCGGTAGAACAGCTTCACCCCATCCTCTCGATGTCCGTTTATCCGATTATTGCCGGTAGCGTCAGTATTGCGGAGACCAGCCATTTTGAAGTATTAAAATTTGATTTTCTGGTGTCGCTGATTGCCGACAAACTCTATACCCGAACGGCAAAATATACCAAATCACGCCAACAAAACGAAGTGGTACGGGCGGTCAAACATATTCACCGCATTTATGAAATTAACCCCTTTACCAAACAGGCGGAAATCAAACAAAACGAAGTTATAAACCGTGACATTCGGATAAAAGCCCGTTATCCCTCGCCCCGCCAATCCCATCCCAAATCGCACCCACTCTACCAATTGGACGGCGCACCGACCTTAAAAATCCACGAAGAGGGTTATCGGGTGCTCAATCCGAGAGGGCAACTTGCTGGCTTACAAAAAATGTTGGGTTACTCGGTAATATTCGGTTATATCTGGCAAAGCAACACGGCAACCACCGCATTAGGGCGTTTTTCCAACGACCCGACTGTTGGTGTCATCAGCATGTTTGCCGGCTTAAACGCCCCAAAGAGTTATTTAGAAAAAACCATTGAACGTGCCGCCAATGAAATCCAAAAAGAAGCCACATTTTCAAAAGTCGGACAATTATTATTAGCCGAAACCAAACCGAATTTTCTCACCCATTTAAAAGCCGCCTTTATCAGTATGAACACTGCATTGGCAGGGTTAGCCGTGGTAATTGAAATCGGTTACGGCTACGAAGCCTATTACAAAGGCGATACCGTGGGCATGTATGCGGCAATCATGCGGGGTTCGGGCTCTTTACTGTCCAGTACCTCAATCGGTTTAATCGGTGTCGCCAAAGCCACCACCAATATGCAATGGCTGGTCAGATTTGGTTATGTGGGGCTGGCTGCCGGTTCTGTGATTTTAGTGGCAGGTATCATCACCGACTTTTTCAAACAACCGGATATTGTCACTTGGGTGGATAATGGATTCTGGGGCGGAAGTGAGCTGTATTGGGGGAGAGAGGTAAGAGCTTATGAGTGGGGAGATTTAAAACGTCCTGAGAAATTTAGAACTCAATTAAATCAAAGTGTATTTAATTCTTCTCAAAATACATATACAGAAGAAGCATATAAGTTTTATCATATTGAAATGCAACGTTATTTTAATTTTTCTAGTGAAATTGAACTGCATGATGAAAGTCAATTTCTCTTTTTTGTGAACTATAAAGGCATTTATAGCCAAGCGGATGCGGATAGCATCAGGATTGAAAGCCCGATAACGGTTCGCCGTCCGGCAACCCCAAAAAATATCTATGATCCACCCTATAATGAATATCGAATTGAGGGAAATGCATTGCGCTACCAGGTCGTTTTTGAAACGGAAGGCGTGGCAAAAATTACCATTCCGCCGCAACAAGTCACCGGCTATTTACGGGCAAAACAATATTATTTTCCGACACCGGTGCAATTTGATTATGGCAGCATTAATTATTTATCAATGAGTGTGTCAATTCCCACCTATCAGGGCAGTGAATATCGAAAACATTCAAATAAAACGGAATTTAAATTTTAAAGGATAGAATATGAAACTTCTCGAAAAATGGCTTCATTTTTACCGCACTTACACTTTGGGGTATTCCGTACGTCGGGTAAATCCCGATGAATTGGAAATCCGCCATTTAATTTTAGATGCTTTTCCAAGAGGCATGATTCGTCTGATTTTTTTGGCGATTTTAGGCGTCATTGCTTTTATCGATCTTCAACATGGGGTCAGACCCTTTGATAATCAAATTCAAGCAATTAAATATGATTTTGAATGGGCATTTAATCCTGATAAAAGTATTTCTATCGCGTATGAAAGAGAATTAAAAACAATAACTAACCCTGAATATTTAAAGCTTTATCCAAATGATAAAATCGAACCCTACGATGAATTTAGAAAACCATATCTCGAACGAGATAGCTTACGCTTGGTTCGCCCGGTTCTTCACTTTATCTGGCCGTTATTGCTCCTTTGCATTCTTTTCCCGCCACGCCCTCGTGGCATTCGGATTAACCGCAAGAAAAAGGTGATTTACCAACAACACTTAGGCAAAGAGTATTGGCTGGCATTTATACCGGAAGAGGGTGATCCGTTAAGCGGCATTGTCTATAACCTTTACGGGCTTTATCCTTTTAGTCTAACGGGGCGTTATTCGTTACAAATCGGCATACCCGAGAAAGACGGTAAACTGCCTTTTTTAATGTACGGTTGTTACCCCAACCCAAGCCTTGAACACAACCGCTACCTGTTGCGAGCCATTCGGGATTTTGTGCGAGAAGACAATCCCGCAAGCCTGAAATATGTCGGGCGTTGCTATAAACTCCCGTGGCTAAATCCGTTAATTTTCCTGTT
>NZ_MLHS01000061.1 GCF_001999335.1 Rodentibacter sp. Ppn85
CCGTTAATTTTCCTGTTCAACGTAGGCAGTATTTTCCGTATGCCGTTTAATCAAAAACTGGCGGATAAACAGATTGAGGCGGAATTAAAAGCCTGGAAAAAACGCAACGAAAACAGTAAAAAGCATTGGTTCGACGCGGTGCAACGCCAACAACAAAGCGTCAATCAACAACTGGCGGAATTAAAAATGGATAATAAAATTTAGTAAAAATCGACCGCACTTTAGGATTTGAATATTAAAGGAATCAAATGAAACTTCTCGAAAAATGGCTTCATTTTTACCGCACTTACACCTTGGGTTATTCCGTGCGTCGGGTGAATGCCGATGAATTGGAAATCCGCCATTTAATTTTAGATGCCTTTCCCAGAGGGATGATTCGTCTGATCTTTTTAGCAATTTTAGGTGTCATTGCCTTTATTGATCTTCAACATGGCGTCAGGCCCTTTGATAATCAGATTAAGGTTATTCAACGAGATTTTACTTGGGCATTTAATTCAGACTTAATCTTAAAACCAATGTATGAAGAGGAAATAAAATTTTTAAAAAATCCTCAAAATATTCAAAAATATAATTTGAATAAACCTATACCAAGTTATA
The DNA here is from genome assembly GCF_001999335.1 of Rodentibacter sp. Ppn85. Lineage (GTDB taxonomy): Bacteria > Pseudomonadota > Gammaproteobacteria > Enterobacterales > Pasteurellaceae > Rodentibacter. Next base: position 598 of record NZ_MLHS01000061.1, read on the forward strand.
TTGAATATAAAGAATCATATATTTCTGATCGAAAAGCTACAATAATAAGGGCATACTTCCATTTCATCTGGCCGTTATTTCTCCTTTGTATTCTATTCCCGCCACGTCCTCGTGGCATTCGGATTAACCGCAAGAAAAAAGTGATTTACCAACAACACTTAGGCAAAGAATATTGGTTGGCATTCATACCGGACGAGGGCGATCCGTTAAGCGGTATTGTTTATAACCTTTATGGGCTTTATCCCTTTAGTTTAACAGGGCGTTATTCTTTACAAATCGGCATACCGGATAAAGCAGGGAAGTTGCCTTTTTTAATGTACGGTTGCTACCCAAACCCAAGTCTTGAGCATAACCGTTGTCTTTTGCGTGCCATTCGGGATTTTGTGCGTGAAGACAATCCCGCCAGCCTGAAATATGTCGGGCGTTACTATAAACTCCCGTGGCTAAATCCGTTAATTTTCCTGTTTAACGTGGGCAGTATTTTCCGTATGCCGTTTAATCAAAAACTGGCGGATAAACAGATTGAGGCGGAATTAAAAGCATGGAAAAAACGCAACGAAAACAGTAAAAAGCATTGGTTTGACGCAGTACAATGCCAACAACAAAGCGTCAATCAAGATTTAGCGGAGTTAAAAATGGATAATAAAATCTAGCGAAAATTGACCGCACTTTAGGATTTGAATATTAAAGGAATCAAATGAAACTTCTCGAAAAATGGCTTCATTTTTACCGCACTTACACCTTGGGATATTCCGTGCGTCGGGTAAATCCCGATGAATTGGAAATTCGCCATTTAATTTTAGATGCCTTTCCCAGAGGGATGATTCGTCTGATTTTTTTGGCGATTTTAGGTGTCATTGCCTTTATTGATCTTCAACATGGCGTTAGCCCCTTTGATAATCAAATTAGTGCGATTAAATATAATTTTGACTGGGCATTTGATCCTGATAAGAGCATAAGAAAAATATATGATATAGAACTTGAAGTAATGTCTAGGGAAAGTTTTCAAAGAAAATATCCAAATGAAAAGATACTTCCCTATGAAGAATATAGAAAACCATATCTTGAACGGGATAGTTTACGCTTAGTTCGTCCTGTTTTTCATTTCATTTGGCCGTTATTGCTTCTTTGTATTCTATTCCCGCCACGCCCTCGTGGGATTCGGATCAACCGAAAGAAAAAAGTGATTTATCAACAACATTTGGGCAAAGAATATTGGTTGGCGTTTATACCGGACGAGGGTGACCCGCTAAGCGGTATTGTTTATAACCTTTACGGGCTTTATCCTTTTAGTCTAACAGGGCGTTATTCTTTACAAATCGGCATACCCGAGAAAGACGGTAAACTGCCTTTTTTAATGTACGGTTGCTACCCGAATCCAAGCCTTGAACACAACCGTTATCTTTTGCGTGCCATTCGGGATTTTGTGCGTGAAGACAATCCGGCAAGTCTGAAATATGTCGGGCGTTACTATAAACTCCCGTGGCTAAATCCGTTAATTTTCCTGTTTAACGTGGGCAGTATTTTCCGTATGCCGTTTAACCAAAAACTGGCAGATAAACAGATTGAGACGGAACTAAAAGCCTGGAAAAAACGCACTGAAAACAGTAAAAAGCATTGGTTCGAAGCGGTACAACGCCAACAACAAAGCGTCAATCAACAACTGGCGGAATTAAAAATGGATAATAAAATTTAGTAAAAATCGACCGCACTTTAGGATTTGAATATTAAAGGAATCAAATGAAACTTCTCGAAAAATGGCTTCATTTTTACCGCACTTACACCTTGGGTTATTCCGTGCGTCGGGTGAATGCCGATGAATTGGAAATCCGCCATTTAATTTTAGATGCCTTTCCAAGAGGGAT
>NZ_MLHS01000062.1 GCF_001999335.1 Rodentibacter sp. Ppn85
CATAAATGTCCTCTTAATTTAAAGTTGAGATGGATTTATACGGCTTAGTATAAATGTAAGAGGTGTGATTTAACAATAGCTTGTTAAAGCTGCTAACTATTATTTAGATTCAAATTCAAGAGGATAATTAAAATAGTGCATTTCTGCCATAGTAAAACTATCTCGCAATTAAGCGATCCCTATCATACTTCAAACATATCTGTTCTATAACGTAAGGCTTTTCCGCATTTCTCTTATCGTAATTTTTGGTATTAAATCGCCTTTGACCGCCGTTTTTAATAACTATGATAGTAACGATGGTATGCTCCATTCTATCTCGTGGTTACTAAAATATAGGATAACCCCAGATATGGTAGGCTTGACAAAACCTATTAACAATAAGACTGTAGATTGTTAATGATCATGCAAAAATGAACTAGGCAGACGCAAGAAGATCGTCGAAAAGTGATCTATGTATCTTTTGATAAATTCCTTTCCTTTAGTACGGAAACGACACAAAAATAACTTGGGCATATCTCTCCATAAATGACAAAACGTTACATCCACAAGGATAAAATTATCTCATCTACTAAAATCTAGTTTCGCAACACGCCTCATAATTTTGGAACTCTCCTAACATTTACTACTAATAACGCATTGATATGAAATGAGTTTTTAACGAACTAAAAACATCATTTTTTTATTCACAAATCTTTTAGAATCCCTATAATAAACTATCTCAAAATCATAATTAGGAAATAAATAATGACTGATATTAACACTGTTCTCGCGGAGCTGAAGCGGGGTACCGATGAAATTCTTTCCGAAACGGATTTAATTGAAAAATTGAAAGAAAATCGCCCATTAAAAGTAAAATTAGGCGCAGATCCTACTGCACCGGATATTCATTTAGGGCATACCGTTGTGCTAAACAAGTTACGCCAATTTCAACAACTTGGTCACGAAGTTTATTTCTTAATTGGTGATTTTACCGGTATGGTAGGCGATCCTTCCGGTAAAAATACCACCCGTCCTCCATTAAGCCGCGAAGATGTACTACGCAACGCAGAAACCTATAAAGAGCAAATTTTCAAAATTCTTGATCCGCAAAAAACCAAAATCGTCTTTAATTCCGAATGGTTAGGTAAGTTGGGTACGGAAGGAATGATTCGCCTGGCAAGTAATTATACCGTTGCCCGTATGCTGGAACGTGATGATTTCAAAAAACGTTTTACCAATAATCAACCTATTGCGATTCACGAATTTATTTATCCTCTATTACAAGGGCACGATTCCGTGGCATTAGATGCGGACGTCGAACTTGGCGGTACCGACCAAAAATTCAATTTATTGGTTGGTCGCGAATTACAAAAATCAGCCGGGCAAAAACCGCAAGTGGCGATCACCATGCCATTACTTGTGGGCTTAGACGGCGAGAAAAAAATGTCAAAATCCCTTGGCAACTATATCGGTGTCACCGATGCTCCGAATGATATGTTCGGTAAAGTAATGTCGATTTCCGATGAGTTAATGTGGGATTGGTATAATCTTCTTTCGTTTCGTCCATTAGCTGAAATTGAGCAACTAAAAGTCGATGTAAAAAATGGTAAAAACCCGCGTGATGTCAAAATTTTACTCGCTAAAGAATTAATTGCCCGTTTCCACGATGAAGCAGCCGCAGAAGCAGCAGAACAAGAATTCATCAATCGTTTCCAAAAAGGAGCAATGCCGGACGAAATGCCTGAATTTACTTTTATCGGTGAAATGGGTTTAGCAACGTTATTAAAACAAGCGGGTTTGGTACCTTCCACTTCCGAAGCGATTCGTTCCGCACAACAAGGCGGTGTCAAAATCAACGGTGAAAAAGTTGATAATGTAAAAGAAAACGCACCAAAAGGTACAAATGTTTATCAAGTAGGTAAACGTAAATTTGCCCGTGTGACAGTAGAATAATAAAATACCCTGCGAAATAACCGTACTTTTTAAAGTGCGGTTATTTTCTAAAATGATTTACTCCCTAGTCTGTTTTATAAGGAAGATTACTATGAGCCAGAAAATTTGGGTAACCGGCGATGCCGTAGTCGATTTAATTCCTGACGGCAAAGATCATTATTTACGCTGTGCCGGCGGCGCACCGGCAAATGTAGCGGTAGGCGTAGCCCGTTTAGGCGGACAAAGCGCCTTTATCGGGCGTGTAGGAAATGATCCCTTAGGTCAATTTATGCAAGAAACGTTGAATGCTGAAAATGTGGATACCGCCCATATGATTTTAGATCCGCAACATCGAACTTCAACTGTCGTTGTCGGATTGGATAATGGCGAACGCAGTTTCACGTTTATGGTCAATCCAAGTGCGGATCAATTCTTGCAAACAACCGATTTGCCCCCTTTTCAAAACGGTGAATGGTTACACTGCTGCTCTATCGCCTTGATTAATAATCCCTCTCGTGAGGCTACCTTTGAAGCGATTCGCCGAATTAAAGCGGCGGGCGGTTTCTTCTCTTTTGATCCCAACTTACGCGAATCGCTGTGGGCAACCCTAGAGGAAATGAAGACCGTTGTGATGGAAGCCGTGGCGTTAGCTGACGTATTAAAATTCTCCGAAGAAGAGCTTACACTTTTAACTAATACCGACGGTCTTGATAAAGCCTTTGAAAAAATTACCGCACTTTATCCGGAAAAACTGATTATCGTCACCCTTGGCAAAGAGGGAGCTTTATATCATCTTGCCGGTAAAAAAGATGTGGTAGTGGGTAAAGCCTTGAAACCGGTTGATACAACAGGGGCAGGCGATGCCTTTGTAGGCGGATTATTAGCCGGACTTTCTCAATACGAAAATTGGAAAGAAAACGACATACTAGTGAAAATTATACGCCAAGCCAATGCTTGCGGTGCCCTTGCCACAACCGCAAAAGGAGCGATGTCCGCTTTACCAAATAAAACACAATTAACCGAGTTCTTGGCGAATTAATCTCAAGGTGTGTGAATTCATATTTCACGCACTTTCCTATTAAGTGCGGTCATAAATGGAGGTATTTTTATGAAACTATGGTATTCCTATTCCAGCCCTTACGTTCGAAAAGTACGCAGTGTGATTTATTATCACCAATTACAAAATCAGATTGAATTATTACAAGCGACCAGTGGAATGGATAAACATTCCCCACACAATCAAGACACCCCTCTCGGGCGCTTACCTGCACTTCAAACGGCAAACGGCGAATGGTTATATAACAGTTCGCTGATCGCAGAATATCTCGATCATTTAGGTTCGCAACCTTCGCTTTATGGCGATAGCGAACAACGTTGGCAAATTCTCCGTTTACATTATTTAGCCGATGGTATTTTAGAAAATGAAGTATCCGTTATACCGGAAAAGCGCCTACGCCCTCAGTCGGAATGGTGGATAGAGCGCCATCAACAAATTTTCCAACGTACCGAACAAAGCCTCATAGCAATTCAAAAGTCCATTGATTTATTCGGTGAAGCACTCAATATCGGTACGCTAAATACGGTTTGCGTCATTGATTTTCTGCTCTTTCGCAATGATTGGACCTACGCCACAAAACATTCCGCGATGGAATCACTAAAATCATGGGCGGAAAAAATGAACGCTCGTTATGCTTGTTTAAACGAAACTTATCCCAAATAGGACAACGATGATTATCTTCAACAACGGCAAATACAAAAGTATTCTTGCAGCAGAACAAGGCGAACTCGATACGATACGTAAAACGGTAGAAACCGATAAGCATTTCTATCCGGTTTATCATCTTGCGCCACCCACAGGGCTATTAAACGATCCTAACGGGCTTATTTTTGACGGCGAAAAATATCACCTTTTTTATCAATGGTTTCCTTTCGATGCCATACATGGCATGAAACATTGGAAACATTTCGTCACAAAGGATTTTCAATCTTATCAATCCGCCGACGATTTGATCCCTTGCGAATTATTTGAATCACACGGTTGCTATTCCGGAGGGGCGTTAAAAGTAGGTAATAAATTAGCCATGTTCTATACCGGCAATACCCGTCGTGCAAGCGATAACCAACGTGTGCCTTACCAAAATCTAGCAATTTTTGATTTAGACGGTAAATTGCTTAGCAAACGCCCATTAATTGAAAATGCCCCTAAAGGCTATACCGAGCATGTGCGCGATCCCAAACCTTACTTGACAAAAGAAGGGAAAATCCGCTTTGTCTGCGGTGCACAACGTGAAAATCTGACCGGTACGGCAATTATTTTTGAAATGGATCATTTGGATGATATGCCACGCTTAATCGGTGAACTGTCTATTCCTGCCTTTAATAACCACAATGTATTTATGTGGGAGTGTCCGGATTTACTGAAATTGGCTAATAAAGATCTTTTTATTTGGTCGCCGCAAGGTAAAGATCGTGAAGCACATCAATTCCAAAATAACTATCACGCTACTTATGCGCTTGGACAACTAAACGATAATACATTAATCGCAGAGCATATTGCCGAACTGGATCAAGGCTTTGATTTTTATGCTCCTCAAACTTTTAGCGGTTTAGATCATTCACAAACCGGCATTATGTTTGGTTGGATCGGCTTACCGGATTTAACTTATCCGACAGATAAATTTAAATGGCATTCCGCTCTCACTATGCCACGCGAAGTGCGTATTGAAAATAATCGGTTATATCAACGCCCTATTGCCCAAATTTATGAAAATATAACCGCACTTTCTGCACAAACCCTGCAAGAAAAAGCTACGATTGAATATTTGGATCGTGCCTATTTGAAATTTGATGCAGAAAATCAGCCATTCAAATTGTCTTTCTTTACTAATGAAAAAGGTGAAACCTTGCAGTTATCCTATCAAAACGGCTTAATTTGTTTGGATCGCAGTCAATCCGAACAAACGGAATTAATGGAAAAATTTGGTACGACACGTTATTGTGAAATCGCCGCTCTTCGCACAGTGGAAATTTTCTTGGATCGTTCGATTATAGAGATTTTCTTAAATCATGGAGAGAAAACAATGACCTCAAGATTTTTTATTGCCAATCGACAAAATGTTGTTGTAACAGACCGCACTTTAGACATTGAACTTGGCTTTCCGAAACAAATCGACTATGTTTAGCTCACAGCTAATCAAAATCGATAAATAGAGAAACTTAATAGAGAGGAAAATATGGTAAAACTTACTGCGCAAGAAATTATTGAATTATTCAATCAACGCAGCTCAACCCGTTATTACGATCCGAGTAAAAAAATCAGTGATGAAGATTTCCATGCCATTTTGGAATGTGCACGCCTTTCCCCTAGTTCTGTGGGATCAGAGCCTTGGAAACTCTTAGTGATTCAAAACAAAGCGTTAAGAGATAAAATCAAGCCATTTAGCTGGGGCATGATGAATCAGTTGGACAATTGTAGCCATCTGGTGATTTTACTGGCGAAGAAAAACGCACGCTATGATAGCCCGTTTTTTGTTGACGTGATGGTTCGTAAAGGGCTGACGGAAGAACAGCAACAACAAGCCTTAGCAAAATACAAAACCTTGCAAGAAAACGATATGAAATTGCTGGAAAGTGACCGCACTTTATTCGACTGGTGCAGTAAACAAACTTACATCGCCCTAGCCAATATGCTGACCGGTGCGGCGGCGATGGGAATTGATTCCTGCCCGATTGAAGGTTTCCATTATGACTTAATGAATCAGGCGCTTGCTGAAGAAGGCTTGTTTGATCCGAATGAATATGGCGTATCCGTTGCCGCAACATTTGGCTACCGCGCCCGCGATATTACGAAGAAATCCCGCAAAGCGATGGATGAAATTGTCACTTGGGTAAAATAACTGTTGTCTATTAAAACAGCCTCAAAAGGGTTAAATCCATACGTAACCTAGGGTAACATTTACCCTAGGTCAAAACGTCAAAACGGGACATTAATTCAACTGTTTATTATCATCCATCAAACTATCGCATTCCCAACCAATATAATCTCCCATAAATTGTTGGGCTAATTTTTCAAATTTTTCGACTTGTTCAAAAATCTCGCCATTATCAAGGGATAATTCCTGCTCAAGCTTGACTAAATAATAAGGTTCGTCATCTTCATTAAACTGAATAGGTTGTGCCGAATATTGCAATGCGGAAAAGGAATGATCGCCTAAGCTCAATTCATCCATAAAAGGAAACATTTTCTGTTCTTCATCGAAATGAAAACTATGTTCCACTAGATAAGTATCACTTAAATCACGCCCTTTACTTTGCAATAAACCTAACAATTCTTCGGTGGCATTCATTTTTATCTCAAGCGGTGAAGCAAGTAAAAAATCAAAATAAATATCCCAATTGGGATCCTCTTGAACACTCACCTCTTCCACAAAATCAATTTGTGATAAAGTCTCAACTAAAATTTCCGAATGCTCACAATAGAAATGCATTTTAGCCTGTCCGTTACAAATAAAATGTCCAGCAAAAAACACATTAGGAAGTGCGGTCAATTGTGCCAAAATTTTGAATATACGATTAATAAGTTTATCGTACTCCTCTTCCGACGGAAGCCCGCTCTCATCACTCTCATAATTAATGGCGAACTGCACGATTTTATTGCAATTATTACCATGAAATCGATCGATGTTTTCAATGTTTGCGGTAAACACGGCAGGCATATCATTCACACTGGAACGATAATTCTGCCAATTTGCCATATCCATATTTTATTCCTATTTAAATTCCGCCCAAATCGGTGCGTGATCGGAAGGCTTTTCCATTGCCCGAATATCCAAGGCAATGCCGGCATCAACGCAGCGTTCCGCTAATGCTTGATCCACCAAAATATGATCAATACGTAAACCACGATTATCATCAAAGCCTTTTGAACGGTAATCAAACCACGAGAATTTATCATTTGCCGTTGGATTCAATTTGCGGAAACTGTCCTCCAAGCCGTAGTCATATAAACGCTGATACCATTCGCGTTCTTCAGGCAAGAAAGAACATTTTCCGGTACGCAACCAACGCTTGCGATTTTCCTCACCAATGCCAATATCTAAATCCGTCGGGCTAATATTCATATCTCCCATAATTAAAATCGGATTGGCTTTATCGTGATCTTGTTCTAAATAACGTTGTAAATCCGCATAAAACTTTTCCTTTGCCGGAAATTTGGTTTCGTGGGTGCGGCTCTCGCCTTGCGGGAAATAGCCGTTAATTACCGTCAATAAACCAAAATCCGTTTCCAAATCCGCCATAATGATCCGTTTTTGCGCATCCTCATTATCCGTCGGAAAACCACGGCGAACGGCTTTCGGCTCTTGTTTGGTCAATAACGCCACACCATAATGCCCTTTTTGTCCGTGGTGAAATACGTGATAACCCAAATTTTCCGTGATTTCATAAGGAAAAGCCTCATCAGCCACTTTAATTTCCTGCAAACCAATCACATCCGGTTGGTATTTTTCAATCACTGCCTCCAATTGATGAGGACGTGCACGCAACCCATTAATATTAAAAGAGATAAATTTCATTTAAGTTCCTGTTTGTAAAAATTGTGAAGTATTATACAGGGATTTTGCCCTTTCCGAAAAATGGCTTTTCATTTATTTTTGCTATCACAGATTCCTTTTGCCACCATTCCCCCTCTTTCGGCATTGCTCTCACATCAAATTTTTCACCGTGAAATTCAAATTCCAACCTTGCGGCGTGCAAGTAAGTGCGGTCAACTTCAGTTGTGTTTTTGCCATAGAGATCATCGCCTAAAATCGGGCTGCTAAGGCTTTTCATAGCAACCCGTAATTGATGGGTTTTGCCGGTTTGGGGCTTAAGGATAAACAAGCGTAAATTCGGTTCGCAACTAATGCTTTCAAATTGGGTAATCGCGGGATTTTCTTTGCTTTGGCAAAGTTTCCAGGCACCATTACGGGCTTTTTTCATATCGCCGATAATCCGACCTTGTTTCTTTTTCGGCTTTTGATTGCTTAACGCAAGGTAAGTTTTCTGTATTTTATGTTCGGCAAAAAGTCGCGAAAATTCAGCCGCACTTTCCGCATTTAAGGCAAGAATTAATAGCCCCGATGTAATTTTATCTAATCGATGTACCAACCACACTTTTGCCATACCAAGTTGATTCGCCACTTGCGTGGTTAGACCAATGGTTTCCCGATCTTTATGCACGCTTACGCCACAAGGTTTATAAATAATGATAAAATCACGGTGTTGATAAAGAATGTCGAATTCCATAAGTGCGGTTAAAATCTCATGAGTTTTGAACATATTATACTGGTTTATGTTGTCCCAATGATAGTTTGGCTATCAGTGATTTCTGTTACTTTGCGTTTGCTCGTAAAAAAACAAGCGGTTTCCGCCACTCTTTCTTGGCTGATGATCATTTATTTAGTGCCGCTTATCGGCGTCTTTGCCTATCTAATTTTTGGCGAGATAAAATTAGGTACAAAACGTGCCAAGGCGTTCAAAACGTTACACCCGAAATATAGAAAGTGGCTGGCTCATTTATCACAACAATCTTCTCTCGTCAGTACGCCCAAAAATCTACAATACCGACCGCTCTTTGATCTGAATTATCAACGCCTAGGCATTCCTTGTATTAAAGACAATGAATTGCATATTCTAGACACGCCTGAAAGCATTATTCACAGTCTTATCAAGGATATTCAAAAAGCGCAGTATTCCATTAATATGGTGTTTTATATTTGGTCGAACAAAGGCATGGTGGAAAAAGTAAGTCAAGCCTTATCGGAGGCCAAACAACGTGGGGTGGAAATCCGCATTTTATTAGATTCCGTGGGAAGTCGCCCTTTTCTAAAAAGTAAAGAATGTCGAGAGTTACGCAAGCAAGGCATCGAAATTGTCGAAACCCTTTATGTTAACTTATTTAGGATGTTTTTTAGTCGGATTGATTTGCGCCAACATCGAAAAATCATTGTTATTGACAATCAAATTTCCTATACCGGCAGTATGAATATGGTGGATCCTGCCTTTTTCAAACAAGATAGCAAAGTCGGAAGTTGGGTAGATATTATGGTGCGGGTTAATGGCGCGGTATCAGCCGTATTAAACAGCCTACACGCTTGGGATTGGGAAATAGAAACCGGTGTTGAATTGCCATTATTTTTACCAAATTGTCCGCTTGTGCCGATTGATGATTATGACACACACTCCGTTCAAGTGATCGCCACCGGCCCGGCATTCCCCGATGATCTTGCGCCGCAAAGTTTAGCTTTAGCTATTTATGCCGCAAGACAAAGCATTGTCATCACTTCTCCCTATTTCGTGCCAAGCCACAGTATTGCCGAAGCTCTACGCATCGCCGCCTTACGGGGCGTAGAAGTTTCAATTATTCTACCGAAGAAAAATGATTCCCTTATGGTGAGTTGGGCAAGCCGTACCTTTTTTGACGATCTCCTTGCTGCCGGCGTGAAAATCTACGAGTTTAAAGCAGGTTTATTACACACTAAAAGCGTGCTTATTGATAACAAGCTCGTCTTAGTCGGTACAATGAACATGGATTTACGCAGTTTCTTCTTAAATTTTGAACTGGCACTTGCCGTAGAAGATTTCGCCTTTGCTAATGAAGTGTCGATTCTGCATGAGGGCTATATCGCAAATTCAGATCGTCTGGATCGAGAAAAATGGCTGTCCCGTCCCTTTTATAATCGTATTATTGAACGCTTGTTCTTTTTATTCAGTCCGTTACTATGAGTGACACCCCAAACTTGAAATAAGAATAATTTTCAAATAAAATTGTACCAATTTTTGTAGTTTTTGGATAATTTGTGTTTCAACTTCGGCAAGCGTCATTTTCAATTCCCCGGCGAACACTGCTCCACCCGACTTCCCTCTCTTTTGAAAACGGTAAGGTTTATGGGTTAATCGGGCATAACGGTTCCGGTAAATCAACATTAATCAAGCTAATGGCACGACAACAACGTCTCTCTAGCGGCGATATTTTGTTGGATAATCATTCTATTCAGCACTGGAATAGTCGGGATTTTGCCAAACAGGTGGCTTATTTACCGCAACATTTGCCACAAGCCACCAATATGATGGCAAAAGAACTCATCGCCATGGGGCGTTACGCGTGGAATGGGTTGTTTGGGCGTGAAACGGAGGCGGATAGACAAGCCATTACACGAGCTTTACAACTTACCCATACCGAAAAATTTGCCACTCAATTAGTCGATACCCTTTCCGGTGGGGAACGTTCAAGAGTTTGGCTTGCGATGTTGATAGCACAAGAAAGCCGCTTTTTATTGCTTGACGAACCCTTAGCTGCCTTAGATATCGCTCATCAGGTAGAAGTCATGCAACTGATTCACCAACTGAGTCGTGAACTAAACCTTGGCATCATCATTGTCATTCATGACATCAACCTTGCCGCCCGTTTTTGTGATCATTTAGTCGCCTTGCACAGTGGAAAATTATTAGCACAAGGCAATGCCCACGATATTGTCAATACGACCTCATTACAACAAATTTACGGCATTGAACTCAATGTGATCCAACACCCTGAAACCCATCGTCCTGTGAGTTTTTATTAATATGCCGCACCTAATTAAAAAAACGCTCACGATTCTGACCGCACTTTTCGGCTGCCTGCAAGTATCGGCCGGCGAATCGCAAGCCGGTTATGCGACGGTGGATTGGTCGGTGGCGGAAACCTTAATTGCGCTAGGCGAAGCACCACTTGCCGTGGGCGATGTGAAAAGCTATCAAACTTGGGTGATGGAACCAGCATTGCCTAAAAATACAGTTGATTTAGGTGTCCGTTTACAGCCTAATTTTGAACTGATTTCCACCTTGTCACATTCCCTAAATGCACAACCGCTGACGTTTATTCACAGCAATTTTTATGCAGCGTTGAATGAGAAATTATCTGCGTATGGAAAAGTCTACAACGCGGAGTTTTATAAAGAAGGAAATGCGTGGCATAACATCGTGGCGGCGACCCAACAAATCGGCAATATCATCGGTAAACCACAAGCCGTACAAACCTTACTTGAAAATTATCAGAAAAAAATTGCCGAATATCGACCGCACTTAATGCCTTTTACGGATCGCCCTGTGGCGTTGGTACAATTTATTGATACACGCCATTTGCGCATTTATGGCGAAAACAGTCTGCTCGGTGCGGTGATTCGGCAACTTGGCTTTCAAAATGCCTATCCCCATAACGTGAACTATTGGGGCTTTCAAAATATCGAGATTACCGAGCTGGCAAAATTGTCAAAAAATACACGATTTGTGGTGATTAAACCCTATCCGAATAATATTGCCTCGGCACTCACGCATAATACCTTATGGCAGCATTTACCAATGGCGAAAGAACCCTTGATTTTACCTGCCGTTTGGACATTCGGCGCCTTACCTTCCGCAGAACGCTTTATCACTGTGTTTGCAAACGGCTTATTACAGGGCGGTGAAACATGGTAAATCGCGGTCTGGCTTTCATTTTTGTGTTAAGTGGCATTTTCATTGTGCTTACCGGTTTCTTGTTGAATGTGCAACTTCCTATTGATCATCCTATTTTTGCGCTTTTTTATTTCACCAATAATCTTGATTTATTGTTAATACAAAGCTATACCTTTCCACGCATTGCCATTGCTCTACTAGCCGGAGGAAGCCTCGCCTTCGCCAGTCTATTATTACAACAAGTAATGGGGAATCAGCTCGCCTCCGACAGCACGCTGGGCATTAACAGCGGTGCACAATTCAGCCTATTTTTAGTCGCTATTTTTGCGCCAACTTTATTGGAATACGGTTCAAGCGTTATTGCCCTCGCCGGAGCGGTATTCAGTCTGCTATTGGTGATGACCCTTGCAGCACGCAAAACAATGTCTCCGTTATTATTGATTTTAGCCGGGGTTGTGGTGAACCTCTATTTTGGTTCTTTCAGTAGTATGATGATGTTGTTCTACCCTGAAGAATCACGCGGTTTGGCACAATGGGGCGCCGGCTCATTAGTCCAGGAAAGTTGGCACGACAGCCAATTACTGTTTGTGCAAAGTGCGGTGAGTTTTGCCTTAATTTTTACCTTACGCCGCCCGCTCACGATGCTTGCCTTAAATGATAATAACGCTAAAAGCCTTGGTGTTCCGGTAGGAAAACTCCGTTTTATCGGCGTGGTGGTGAGCGCTTATTTGATCGCTTCCGTCGTCAGTGCAGTAGGCATGCTCGGGTTTGTGGGATTAGCCGCAGCCACCGTCGTACGCCAACTGGGCGTTCGCACCTTAACGTGGCAATTAATCTCTGCTTTTATCGTCGGCGCATTGCTATTGGCGATCACCGATTTAGTCTTGCAAATCATCAATTTTTACGCTCAAATCAGCCTGCCGACCGGCGCAGTCACGGCTTTACTTGGCACGCCGTTATTACTTTGGTTGATGTTCCGCACACTCCCGCATAGCGGACGTTTGACAGACGCAGCCCCACAAAAACCCCGCCAATATCGACCGCACTTTACCCTGTTGATAATTGCCTTGTTTGCACTCAGTTTGCTTATTGCGCTTTGTCTTGGTAAAGACGCATTCCATCCACAATGGAAATTCCTCGTTCCCGATAATGCCTTTGATTTGGAGATTCTCGCTTTACGTTATCCACGCATATTGATTGCGATTTGCGCCGGAATTTTGCTTTCCATAGCAGGCGTGTTATTACAACGTTTAACCTTAAACCCGATGGCAAGCCCTGAATTACTTGGCGTATCGTCAGGTGCAAGCATGGGCGTTCTCGCCCTACTCTTTATTTTTTCCGCCCAAGCAACAGTTTGGTTTTGGCTTGCCGGTATCAGTGGTGCCTTTATTGCATTAATGATTCTAGCCGCCATTAATCAACGTAATGGAATGCTGCCGGAAAAAGTGTTACTGACAGGGATTAGCCTTTCCGCCCTGTTCGACACGCTTCAACGTCTTGCCGTCGCCACCGGTGATCCGCGTGCGAATCAATTAATCAGCTGGACTTCGGGTTCGACACAAAATACCGATCCGAATCTTGCCATACCGTTTATTTTATTGACATTAGTATTATTAGCGATGAGTTTGATTTTTAGCCGTTGGCTGGATTTATTATCACTTCAAACCCCAATGGCACAAGCCCTTGGTTTGAACATCAAACGCACTCGATGGATACTGATTATTTTTAGTGCCTTTTTAACTGCACTTGCCACCCTAATGATCGGCCCATTGAGCTTTATCGGTTTGCTTGTGCCACACTTAAGCCATTTTTTAGGTGTGTATAAAGCACGGCAACAATTACTCATTTCCGCACTGCTTGGCAGCACCATTATGCTCATTGCCGACTGGATCGGGCGACAACTTTTATTTCCTTACGAAATTCCCGCGGGGTTAGTCGCAACCTTAGTGGGCGGCACTTATTTCTTATTGATGATGCGAAAAGTTTAACGTAATTTATTCACCTTCATAGAGGACTCAACATGAAGAAAACCTTTGTTTACAGCGCACTAGCAAGTGCGGTCATTTTTGCGATGAATTCTGCGTACGCCGAAGAGCAAAAAGTCGAAGAATTGGATGAAATCAACGTAGTCGGTTCAATTGCCAAAACCGGTAAAGTTGACTATATGACACCACGTTCTATTGCCGTGCTCAATGATGAAACATTAAAAGACTGGGCATTAACTCAACTTGATGCAAGTCTTCGCTATGAAACCGGGGCATTATCACAAGTTTACGGCACAGATCTGGATACGAATGATTGGATCAAAATACGGGGAATGGATACCCGTTTAACTGTTGACGGTTCTGCCGTTTATAACACGGGTTACAGCCATTGGACACCGAATATGTATGGTGTTGAAACGGTGGAAGTGGTAAAGGGGGCGGATTCTTTAACCTACGGTTCGGCACAAAGTGGCGGTTTGATCAATTTAATCACTAAACGCCCGACTACGGAACCTAAAGGCGAGGTCAATTTCAAACTAGGCAATCGTCACGAACGTGGCATTAGCGCAGATATCAGCGATAAAGCGACGGAAAATGTGCGCTATCGCCTTGTGGCCGATTACAACAAAAAACAAGGTGAACTACGCGGCACGTGGTTAGAAAACTATTATTTTGCGCCAAGTCTGACTTGGGATATTTCTAACCGCACTTCCCTCACCTTATTAGCAAGCGTACAAAAAGACGTGGGCGTGCCAACGACAGGATTTTTCCCAATGCAGGGAACGCTTTACACTAATTTGGGGAAAATTGATCGCCGTACCAACCTAGGCGATCCCACAACGGATACCTTAAATCGTAAACAATATTCACTAGGTTATGAATTTAGCCATAAGTTTGATGAGGGCTTAACCTTCTCACAAAATTACAAATTCAATATGCAGGATGTGAAGCAACAATCCGCTTTCTCAAACGGCGTAACGGTTTTTCCAATCATCGGGCAAGGAGCGGTATTTAACGAGGTGATCACACGTAGCCACTCTATTGATAACCGCCTCACGAAAAACTGGACATTCGATAATGTAGAAAACAGTTTGACCTTAGGCATTGATTATCAATATTTAACGGCAAGAGGAAGCTACAACAGCTACTATATGCCGTATTCCGTGCCGGCAAGCTATACGCCACGTTATACACTCAACAGTCTTGCGCCCGTTTATAATGGCATTCAAGTGCCAAATAACGCCCGTCCAAACTATGATGTCACTCAGCGACAATTAGGCTTCTACTTACAAGATCAAGTTAAAATCGGTAACTGGCATTTATCCGGCGGCATACGCAATGACCGGGCTAAGGCTGAAGAAGGGGAAAAGCGTTACAAAATTAACCATACCTCATATTCCGGCGGGTTAATGTATGTAGCGGATAGCGGGCTTGCGCCTTATTTTAGTTATTCCGAATCTTTTGTGCCGGAAACCGCACAATATAAACCGACTGAAAGCAGACAATATGAAATCGGTATAAAATATTTACCAAGTTTTATTGATGGAACGTTCTCCGTTGCATACTTTGATTTGAAACAGGATAACGCCTTCACGCCAAGTGCGACAGGTAATGCTTTCCAAACCAAGGAATTAAGAAGTAACGGTGTGGAAGTTACGGCAAATTTTAACATTGCAGAAAACACCGCAATGACATTAGGTTATACGTTTAATCGCGTAAAAGATATTCGAGAAACCGGCGATGTTATCCGTCCGGCATTAATTCCCCGTCATACTGCTTCGGCGCAAGTCACCCATCAATTTCTTGATAATTTAATTGGCGGTGCGGCAATTCGTTATATCGGCACCTCATCAAACGGCACAGCGGATAATATTAAAGCACCGGCAAAAACTTTAGCTGATTTAATGTTGAAATATCGCATTAGCCACAATTGGGAGTTACAAGCAAACCTATCCAACCTCACTGATAAAAAATATGTTGCAAGTTGTTTTTATAGCACTTGTTACTACGGTGAAGGACGCCGATTCAGTGCGAATTTAACTTATAAATGGTAGGTTAAATTCCACTCACGATATAAAAATCCCAATTATGCTCAAGCATAGTTGGGATTTTTTACAAGTAAAACGCTTTTTAATTAACCTTTATCTTTATCAAACGAATTCCTGTTCTTTCACTTTTTTATTCAATACTACTTCTTTAATTGTCGCTAAAAGTTCTTTTTGAATATGTGAAAGTTTTGGTTTTTCTTTTGGCTGGAAAGCAAGCGGACGACAAAGCTCCATTGCCTTAACCCCTAAACGGGCGGTAAGTAAACCTACGCCAACCCCCTGTGCCGCACGGGCGGAAAGTTTTGCTGTAATATCTTGTGAAAGCCAATCCATACCTACCTCCTGCACTACTTCGGTTACACCGGCAAATGCGATATTTATTAATACCATACGCAATAAACGAATACGGGTCAAATAGCCAAGTTCAATACCGTAAATATCTGCAATTTTGTTGATTAATCGAAGATTTCGCCAGGCGACAAAAAACATATCCACTAAAGAAAGCGGACTAATCGCTACTACTACGGCAGATTCCGCCGCCATTTTACTAATCAACTTTTTCGCTTTTAGATCAAAAGATTTAAGCACATTTTGGCTAAATAATTGTGCCACCTCTTGTGCAGAATAAGCCTCATTCAATCGGCTTTGCCATTGAACAATAGCGGGCGATTGCTCATCTAATTGCAAACCTTTTGCCATCTCTAAACAAAGTTTTTTCCCTTGCTCACCACCAGCTGCAAAAACATCCGCATTTTTGACCGCACTTTTCTGCTGGAGTAATCGACTTTGTTGCTGTAATTTTTCACGTTTTTTCAGATAGATTAAACGCCGCCATTCGCCCACGATCTCTTTCGCACCAAACAACACAACAACCAAACTGACAAGAGAAAATGCGAAATAAATCCATTGTTGATTTTGAAAACTTGTCAAAACCCACTGTACCGATTGCGCCACGGTTGCAACTCCAAATAAAACTGCGGTAAATTTTAACACCGTTTTCCAACCTTTTGATTGTGGTTTCATTGCCCGATCAAATTGTTCATCAAGTAATTCCCCTTCTAAAGGTTCGTCCAAAATAGTTTCTACATTGGTAAATTCTTGCTTTGGCTGAAAGCGTTCTACCGTCGGTTCATCATATTGGTTGAAAATTTGTTTTTCCATTATAAAATAAGCCCTATTTTTTCCGTTCCATCGTCACATAAGTGTGACTTTTTAACTAATATCGTGTTCAAAATGGCAATACCAACTAATATTTCCTTTCCAACTTATGTTCAAATGTACCCTTATTCAAAAGATCGCCCATTAGCAAAACAGTTGCGCGAGAAATGTCGTTATTATGCCTATAGTTTTATTTACAAAAAACAATGCCGTCAGCTTATTGATTTTTTAAATAATTTTCCTCAATGGCAAGCTCTTTTTACACAAGATTATTATCGTTTTAATCCGCTTTTAATCACTTATTGCGATAAACGTTTTTCCGCTTCCCAACGTTTTACGGCTATAACACAAAATCTGCAAATTGCCGAACAAAAATGGGGGTTACCGTTCTGTACAACATTACTTAACGAGCAAGTCATTTTATTAAGCCAGTTAACTGATGATCTTTCCCTAAATTTAAGTCTAAATTTTATCGACCCTTTTGAGGGCTACTTTGCCATCAATATCCGTAATCAAAATCACGAACGAATTTATGATGCGTCATTCACGTTTTTAGCGCCAAATAAATTGTTGATTAGCTCCATACAAGGCCCTAGCCGCGGAAACACACAAGAATTAATCAAACAAGCAACGAAAGATTTACACGGAGTTCGTCCGATGTTTATGTTGATGCACGTATTCCGCGAGCTAGCCAAACATTGGCAATGTGATTTGGTCGGTATTCCACACAAATTTCAAGGTAAATATCGCCTATCCGCACGAAGTAAAATCCTATTTAACTATGATGAATTTTGGCAAGAAAACCAAGGAATTTATCAAGATCCTTATTGGCAACTTCCCCTCGATATTGAACGTAAACCGTTAGAAGACATTGCCAGTAAAAAACGCTCAATGTATCGCAAACGTTATGACATGTTGGATAGCCTCACAAGCGAGATCGCAAAGCCGTTTCAGCGAACTTAATCAAACCGATCGCCCAACAAAAACTGCAACACGGCATCCATACGCAAATGGGGGATTGTCTCACCTTGTTCAAGCGGTTGCGGGTCAAAACTGTCAAATTCAAAATGCGGCGCATTTTCTGCAAAGTGCGGTTGTTTTTGCCAAAATTCTTGGTTCGGTAATTTGCTCGGCACACTGCCGGGATAAAGGGTAATTAACCGCTTATCTTTACTGCGTATGCCTTGAATCGCTCTAATTTGTTTACCGTTTTGATTCACAATGACTTGCTTCGTAGCACGAATTGCCGCAATTGCCGTGTATTCCGTGTCAATGCCTTCAAACTCCACATGACGACCGCCTTCTTGCACTAATTGTCGCATCAGACTCACTAAATTCGGTATTTGCTCACTCGTGATATGATCCGCTTTCGTAGCAATAAACATTAATTTATCAATACGCGGAGAAAACAAACGGTTCAAAAAATTCCGTTTACCATAATGAAAATTTTGAAATAACCGATTTAGCCCCGTCTGCATATCTAAAAACGCTTGGCGGCTATGATTCAACGGCGTTAAACAATCCGCCAAAATAACTTGGCGATCAAAGGTTGAAAAATAATTTTCGTAAAACCCTTTCACCACGCTATTGCGGTAATAATCATAACGTTTATTCAATACGGCAAAATAGCTGTTTGGTTTTGCCTCTTTTTTAAGGGTTTTCCATTGCGTCTGCGTGAGGTGAAGTAACGGGAAAAACTGCAATACCGGGGCACCATCCAATTCGCCCGGTAAAACAAATCTGCCCGGCTGAATAAACTGCATCCCTTGTGCTTTACATTGATGAAGATACGCCGTATAAGCCTTTGCAAGTTTTGCTAAAACATCTTCATTAACAACCGCACTTAAATCTAATTTTTTTACATCTTCCAGCCAAGGTTGAGTAAGCTCGGCGCGCATTCCTTGATGAATTTGCGCTTGCTCTAATGACCATTGTGCAAAATCCAAATGTAGCAAAGGCAAATCCAACAGCCACTCCCCCGGATAATCAAAGATGTCCAAATAGAGTGTTCCACGCTCTTTCAGGTGGCGGAGTAATCCTGACTGACGCTGAAAACGAATGGCTAAACGTGTTTCACTCACACCTATTGTAGATTGACACCATTGAGGTGGTTTTCGATAAAGGTCGGTTAAATTGGCTTCGTAATCAAAACGAGGGACGTTTAAATTTTGTTGCGGCACACGCTTTACCGCAATAATCGCTCCATTGGCAGCCTCAAATAAAGGTAAAGTGTTTTGTGAAACTTGATTAACGGATAAAAGTTGATTGATCAGACTAGTGATAAATGTGGTTTTGCCACTCCTACTCAACCCTGTTACTGCAAGGCGTAACGAGCGGTCAAATCCGCGATTAATTATTTGATTGAGCTCTTTTGAGAATATGTTCAACATTCAATAGCCTAGCCATTTTTACTAATATATCTTACAATCTGCGCCATAATTTACCATAACGCACTTATTATGTTACGTAGAAATCCAATATTTTTCTGCCTTCTACTAAATATGGGCTTGTTTGCGCAAGTTCAAGCCGCACCGCGTGTGCCGGAAAGTTTAACGGAAAACGGTTTGATTTATTGTACCAATGTATCGGGTTTCTCTTTTAATCCGCAAACTGCGGATGCCGGCACTAGTATGAACGTAGTCACGGAACAAATTTATAATAAGCTGTTTGAAATAAAAAATCACAGTGCAACCGTTACTCCTTCTTTAGCGGTATCTTATTCTGTTTCACCCGACGGCAAAGAGATTTTAATTAATCTCCGTAAAGGAGTAAAATTTCACCATACACCATGGTTTACTCCAACCCGTAATTTTAATGCGGAAGATGTGGTATTTTCCATTAACCGCGTACTCGGACATGACACCTATTTGCCGATTTTAGATCAAGATAATTTGGAGTATGATAAAAATCCGCAATATCGCATATTTCATGAGCAGGCCAAAAAAGTACGCTTTCCCTATTTTGACAGCATAAAATTAAACAAAAAAATAAAATCTATTACTGAGGTAAATCCTTACCAAGTAAAAATTGAGTTATTTGAGCCGGACTCCTCTATTTTGTCTCATCTTGCCAGCCAATATGCGATTATTTTCTCGCAAGAATATGCTTATCAATTAAATGCGGACAATAATCTTGCACAATTGGATACCCACCCTGTCGGCACAGGGCCTTACCAGGTACAAAACTATGTGTATAATCAATACGTTAGACTATTGCGCAACGACAACTATTGGAACAAGGATGCTAAAATCAAACACATTTTGGTTGATTTATCTACCGAGCGAACCACTAGGCTGATCAAATTTTTCAATAATGAATGCCAAATTGCGGCTTATCCGGAAGTAAGTCAATTAGGTATGTTACACGATAATGACGAACGTTATTATTTACAATCGACCGATGGGATGAATCTTTCCTATCTCGCATTTAATTTTAATAAGCCGCTTATGCAAAATGAGCAAATTCGCCAAGCAATTTCTCAAAGTATTAACCGCGCACGCATCATACGCAATATTTATCACAACACGGCTACTGTAGCGAATAATATTATTCCTAATGTTTCTTGGGCATCCAGTGTAAATACGCCTGAATTTGAGTTTGATTACGCCCCCAAATCGGCGAAAAATAGACTATCGGGCAAAAATCTTCATCTGAATATGTGGGTATTAAATGAAGAACAGATGTATAATCCCTCCCCTCTAAAAATGGCAGAACTCATTAAATGGGACTTAGCTCAAGCCGGTGTGAAGGTAAAAGTGCGGTCGGTTACACGAGTATTTTTACTCGATCAGCTTGCTAAAAAAACGGAAGATTACGATATGATTCTCACCGGTTGGCTTGCCGGAGATTTAGATCCCGATGGTTTTATGCGCCCAATTTTAAGCTGTGATACTAAAGATGACATCACGAATTTATCCAACTGGTGCAATCCTAAATTTAATCGACTTATGGACAATGCTCTTTCCAGCACACAATTACAAGAACGTGCGAAGAATTATAATCTTGCACAAGATCTAGTATTAAAAGAGTTACCGATTGTGCCCATTGCCAGTGCGAAACGCTTTATAGTAGCAAACGGCAATATAAAAGGTGTGCAAATGAGCCCTTTTGGCAGTATGCATTTTTCGACACTCTATTTTGCAAAGGATAAGAAATAATGTTGTGGTCAGCGCTACGTCATCTCCTTTGGGTTTGTTTATTATTATGTATTTTAACCTTACTCAGCTTTGCTATTTTAATGCGTGATCCGCTTAATTCGGCTCTTGTCACAAATAGTATTTATAATGCTTACTTTCACTATCTTAGCTCTTTGTTACAAGGTGATTTTGGTATTACTTATAATGGCGGGCAATCTTTAAAATCCTTGATTTTTACCGTATTGCCGCCCACCTTGGAACTTTGCTTCACCGCACTTCTGCTTGCTTTAATTTTAAGTATTCCTCTTGGTATTCTAAGTGCGGTTAATAATCAGGGTATTTTTTCAAAAAGCCTGCAAACTCTCTCTTATGTGGGTTTATCTATCCCTGTTTTCTGGCTTGCGCCGATTTTACTTTATGTTGCAGCGGTTTACGGCTGGGAAATCTCCGCCACGGGACAATATAATTTACTTTATGAAATTAAACCGATTAGCGGCTTTCCAGTGATTGATGTATGGTTCGTAGATAAGCCCTATCGCATAAAAATTGTGCAAAGCGTATTACAACATTTAGCGTTGCCTACACTGATTTTATGTATTTTGCCCACTATGGAAATTATCCGCATTATTCAGCAACGTGTAGAATATATCCTGCAACAAAATTATACAAAAGCCGCTCTAACTCGTGGTTGGTCAAAATGGAAAATTTTACAACAATATGTTTTTAGAAATACTTTTCCCTTATTGGTACCGCAAATTACGCGCGTATTCACATTGGTTATCACACAATGTATGTTGGTTGAAACCGTCCTCGGTTGGCCGGGTATAGGGCGTTGGCTTATTGATGCGGTAAGCAATCAAGACTACAACAGTATTTCGGCCGGTGTAATTACATTGGGAATTTGTATTATCAGCCTTGATACTTTGGCAAAAACTCTGATGTTTATTCTCGATCCGTTTAATAAGAAAGGTTGGTATGCAAGATAAAGAATCTGATGAATTTCGTGAAAGCACATCAATTTATCAAATTTGGTTACAGTTTCGTAAAAACCGTATCGCCTTATTCAGCTTTTACTTATTTTTTCTATTAATTTTGACCGCTCTTTTCGCCCCTTTTATCGCTCCTTATAGCGATAGTATGGAGTTTGTCGGGCAAGAACTCATGCCGCCTTCTTGGGTAGAAAAAGGGCAAATCGCCTTTTTTTTCGGTACGGATGATCTTGCCCGCGACGTATTGAGCCGAGTTATTATGGGAACGCGTTATACGCTTGGTTCTTCACTCATTGTTGTTTGTCTCGTGGCAATTATCGGCGGTACATTAGGCATTTTAGCCGGAATGTCGGGAGGCATTAAAGCGCGTTTTCTCGGACATATTTTTGATGCTTTTCTATCAATCCCTATTTTATTAATTGCTATCATTATTTCTACCTTTATGGAACCCAGTTTAATGAATGCAATGGTATCGACCATATTGGCGGTGCTGCCTTATTTCATTCATACCATTTACCAAGCAGTTCAACAAGAGCTAAAAAAAGAATACGTGGTTATTCTAAAACTTGACGGTATTTCCAAGATTGAATTGTTGCGCAGCACTATTTTGCCGAATATTACCGCGACTTACATTCAAGAAATTTCACGAGCTTTTGTCACTGCCATTTTAGACATTACCGCTTTGAGCTTTATTTCCCTCGGCGCGCAACGCCCAACGCCCGAATGGGGGGCAATGATTAAAGATTCGCTGGAGCTTCTTCATCTTGCACCTTGGACGGTATTACTTCCGGGTTTTGCAATTATTATTACTATTTTATTAAGTATTTTGTTTACCCACGGCTTATGTAAAGCCATTAACCAATATTATCAATAATTATGGTACTACTGGATATTCGTAATCTAAACATTGAAATTAAAACGCCAAACGGCAAAATTAAAATCGTTGACGGGGTGAATTTAACTCTCAACACAGGGGAAGTTTTGGGGTTAGTGGGCGAATCAGGTTCAGGAAAAAGTTTGATTGCAAAAGTCATTGCAAATTCAATAAAAGAAGATTGGATTATCACGGCAGATCGCTTTCGCTTCAATGATGTAGAACTCTTAAAATTATCACCGGCGCAGCGTAGAAAACTCGTTGGAAAAGAAGTTTCCATGGTTTTTCAAGATCCGCTTACCTGTTTAGATCCCAGCCAAAAAATTGGAAAACAACTCATTCAAACCATTCCAAACTGGACATATCGAGGAAAATGGTGGAATTGGTTCGGTTGGAAAAAACGCCGCGCTATCGAATTATTACATCGTGTCGGAATAAAAAATCATCAAGAAATTATGGCAAGCTATCCGAACGATCTTACGGAAGGTGAAGGGCAAAAGGTGATGATCGCGATTGCCGTGGCGAATCAACCACGCTTATTAATCGCTGACGAACCAACCAATACTTTAGAATCTATCACTGCAAATCAAGTTTTCCGTTTGCTTTCCAGTATGAATCAAAATCAGGGAACAAGTATTCTTCTAGCAAGCAACGACATTCGTAGCATTAGCGATCTTTGCCACACAATGTCTGTGCTGTATTGTGGTCAAAATGCCGAATCGGCACCGACTCAAACATTGTTGGAATCCCCTCATCATCCTTATACTCAAGCATTAATTCATTTTGTGCCGGATTTTACCGAACCTCTTGGTTTTAAAACAAAATTGGGAACATTAGAAGGTACAGTACCGCTCTTAGAACAAATGCCTATGGGTTGCCGCTTTGGGCCTCGTTGTCCGTTTTCACAAAAAGAATGTATGCAAAAACCTACCCGTCATCGAATTAAACAACATGAGTTTTCCTGCCATTTTCCAGTTAATCTTAGGGAAAAACGTTTAAAAGAAACATTAGCCAATTCACCGCTAACGTTATCCACCGAGCAAAGTAAGGAATAATTTATGCCATTATTGGAAGTAATTGAATTGTCTAAAACTTTTAATGATCCTGCCCATTGGTTTGGTTCAAGAGTGTTTAATGCCGTAGAAAAAGTGAATTTTAATCTTGAACAAAAACAAACTCTCGCAATTATCGGTAAAAACGGTTCGGGGAAATCCACCTTGGTCAAAATGATTGCAGGTATGATAAAGCCAACTTCAGGTGAAATAAAGTTTAACGGCGTCACGCTTAATTTTGAGGATTCGCACTATCGCACCCAACACATTCGTATGGTGTTCCAGGATGTGAATTCTGCGTTTAATCCTCGCCAAAATATCGGACAAGCTTTAGACACACCTCTTCGTTTAACAACGGATTGGGATGAAGAAAGCCGCAATCAAAAAATTTTTGAAACTCTCCAAATGGTGGGGCTTTATCCCGATTACACTAATTTAAAAATTAAAAATCTCTCCGTCAGTCAAAAGCAACGGGTAGCGCTGGCCCGAGCGTTTATTTTAGAACCGGAAATTATTATTATAGATGATACTTTCAGTACCCTTGATTCATCCGTTCGCGCCCAACTAATGAATCTTTCTCTCGATCTTCAAGCTCGCCTCGGGGTTGCTTATATTTATGTCGGACAAGATTTAGGCTTGATTAAACATATTGCAGATAATGTATTAGTGATGGATGAAGGAAAAATGGTTGAGTATGGTAAACCTAAGGAGCTATTTTGTCAGCCCCAAACAACCATAACAGAACGTTTGGTAGAAAGTCATTTTGGCAGATTACTTGATGAAAGCTCATGGGTTCGCCCTACTATGGATGATTGATTTGAAAGAAAAACATCTTTAGAATCAATCCTTCTTTTATTTACATGACAACAAGGAAAATCCATGCAAACATTGCTTAAATTCACTCAATTTGTCAGCAAAACTTTTGCTTTATGGGCAATTGTTTTCGCTATTCTTGCTTTCTTATTCCCTACCGAATTCAAAATTTTTGCGCCCTACATCCCTTACTTGCTCGGTTTAGTTATGTTTGGTATGGGAATTACTCTCACTTTCAATGATTTTAGTGAGGTCGTAAAACATCCTAAGGCGGTATTTATTGGGGTTGCAGGGCAATTTATTATCATGCCTGCCATTGCATTCTTACTTGCCAAAGTGTTTAATCTGCCTTCGGATTTAGCGGTGGGAGTCATTTTAGTCGGCTCTTGCCCGGGCGGAACATCTTCTAATGTGATGACTTATCTTGCAAGAGGTAATACCGCACTTTCCGTGGCTTGTACAACAATCTCAACATTGCTTTCCCCATTGCTTACTCCTGCAATTTTCTTCGTATTGGCAAGCCAATGGTTAGATATTAACGCCTCCGCAATGTTTATGTCGGTATTAAAAATGGTTCTTTTCCCAATTTTCTTAGGTTTGGTCATTCGTGCCTTATTTAAAGATATTATTGTACAGGCAAGCAAAATTACACCTCTTATTTCCGTTGTTTCAATCGTTTTAATTCTGGCAGCTGTCGTTGCGGTAAGTAAGGATAAAATCGTTGAATCCGGTTTATTAATTTTCAGCGTTGTCGTTCTACATAACTGCTTAGGCTATTTAATCGGTTTCTTAGCGGCAAGCCTATTCAAGCTCAATACTGCGGATAGTAAAGCGATTGCTATTGAAGTAGGAATGCAAAATTCCGGTTTAGGAGCAGCGCTCGCAGCGGCACATTTTCATCCAATTGCAGCCGTACCCAGTGCATTATTCAGTTTTTGGCACAATGTATCCGGCCCGATACTTGCGAATATTTTCTCAAATATGAAAAATCAAAAATAAGCGCTAAATTGACCGCTCTTTATAAAAAAGCAGGGACTCCCCTGCTTTTTCCTTAAAAAGTAACATTGCTTTAGATTCAATTATTTTACTCCGCCACAATTCAAACAATACAAATACTGCCCTTTCGGATCATTAAACTTATTCAGTTGATTTAAATGCTGTTTGAGCTGTTGAATCGGTTTTGGTAAATCAAGCCAAGTCAGCATAAACTGTTGGGCGTTATATTTAAGATCCCGAAATAATTTGCCGATCATACTGCTATCTTCTTCTGTTATCCATTCCACCGTAAAATTCTCAATCACGGTTTCACGATGAAGATTCATCAATTCGCCTGCTTTTTCTACCGCCCGATCAAAATCCCCCAGTTCATCCACAAGATTATGTTTAAAGGCATCCGTCCCCAACCATACTTGTCCCTGTGCAATCTTATCTACGGCAGATTTTGACATTTGACGACCACGACTCACTAAATCTAAAAATTTATCATAGCCGTGTTCAATTTCTAATTGGTAAATATCTTGCGTATTTTTTGAAAGCGGGCTGAAAACGGAGCTTTCGGCCAGTTCGGTCGTGGCGACACCATCCGTATTCACACCGATTTTTTTAATTGCATTTTCAAAGGTCGGTAGCATCGCAAAAATACCGATAGAACCGGTAATAGTATTTTTATCCGCAATAATGTAATCGGAAGTTGCAGAAATCCAATAACCGCCCGAGGCAGCCATTGATCCCATAGACACAACCACAGGTTTGCCTATTTTCTGTAAATTATCCACTTCTTGACGAATTAATTCCGAAGCAAAAGCACTGCCTCCTGGTGAGTTCACACGCAAAACGACCGCTTTTACCCGATCATCAGCGTAGGCTTTACGTAACAGACGGACCACATTGTCACCGCCTACTTCGTCTTCTGTACTCTCGCCATCAATAATCGTACCTTCAACATTGACTACCGCAATTTTATTTTCATCCGTTGATGAAGCCATCCGATCCTCAAAACCGGATAAATAATCCGAAAAACCGATCATATTTACCTCACCTTCTAAATTTTTACCGAAAAGTGCGGTCAATTTTTTATCCAATTCAAGATTGTCGGCAATGTCCGTCACCAATTTTCGCTGTTTTGTATAAGCCGTACTATCGCCTTTCAATGCCTTTAATTCCGCCAAATATTGTTTGGCACTCGGTAACAGGGTTTCCGCGGAAATATGACGGTTTCCGCTCACAATTTGCACATAGTTATTCCACATGCCATTTAGCCATTGATTCATATTTTGTTTGGCTTCCGGCGACATATTATTACGCAAGAAAGGCTCTACGGCGGATTTATAAGTTCCCACACGGAAAATATGCGGTGTCACGGCGATCTTATCCAATAAATCTTTATAATAGAGATTTTCTTGCGCCAGCCCTCGAATAGACACTTGACCAATCGGATTTAAATAAATCCGATCGGCAAAGCTGGCTAAGAAATATTGTCCTTGAGAATAATTGTTAGCAAAGGCAATAACAGGCTTTTCTGAAGTTTTAAAATCTTGAATGGCCTTACCGATATAATTCATCGCCGGCAAATCACCACCTGAAAAATAATTGAGATCCAACACTAATCCTCGAATATTCTCATCTTTTTTTGCTAAATTAATGGCATATACCACATCAAAGGTCGAAATTTTAGTCGGGATACGCTCCCCGCTATTTAGTTCTCGCAATATCTGCTGCCAACCGAAGGCATCATCGCGATTGTCGGACAAATAACCGTCTAAATTTAGCAATAATGCGCCTTTATCCGCATTTAAATTCACTGCGCTTTTTTTAGTATTTGCAGTAATACTGAATATTGTGATCAGCAGCAAAATGAAAATTAAAAAGAAAAAATTCATCACTAAATCACGAATAAAATTTAGCGCATACCAACAAAATTTAATCACTCGGAAAATTGGGTTCATAAAGGTTTTAAGAGGTTGAAAAAATTGTGATTAGCGTAACATAAACTCAGTCTAAAAACTATGCTATAATCCACCGCACTTTTATTTATTCTGTGAAACCAAATGGATACATTAACCCTGTTAACAACACGACGCTCAAACAAAAAACTTATCTCTCCCGCTCCAAGTAAAGCCCAACTTGAGCAAATTTTTCAGGCCGCGCTTCACACGCCGGATCATGGCAAATTGCAGCCTTATCATTTTGTTGTGATAGAAAATGAAGGACTAGATAAATTAGAATATTTACTCAAAGAAGCTGCGCTGGAACTTAATCTTGGCGAAGAACGCTTAAAAAAAGCCGAAAAACTTGCTCATCGCGCGCCTATGGTCATTGCGGTTATAGCCAAAATTAATCCTGATGTGGAGAAAGTACCGACTTGGGAACAATTACTTACCGCCGGATGTGCCGCTTACGGCATTCAACTTGCCGCTAATGCGCAAGGTTTTGATAATGTTTGGATTACGGGAAAATGGATCAATGGAAATGCATTACGGCACGCACTTGGCTGTCGCGAACAAGATAAAATTGTAGCGTTATTGATGCTTGGTACGGCAGCGGAAAAACTTGAACGTGAATCCCGAAACGTAAATATTGAAGAATTTGTGAGCTATCTATAAAAAAGTGCGGTGAAAATTACCGCACTTTTTCATTTTTACCTGCCAAGCCTTCACTAATCCACTTATCAAATCCATCGTAATCTACCAAAAAAGCATCATGCCCGTAAACCGATGGAAATTCGTAAAAATCCAAGGAAACATTACTTTGTTCTAAAAGCTGTTTGGTTTTATGCAAATCAATGGATTTAAACAGTTGATCGGTTGTTACGGAAATCAGCGTATAGTGTGCTTTGATGCGTGAAAGCGCTGCTTTAACATCCGAATAGCCCAAGCTCGGATCATACATATCTAAGGCGCGAAGCAAATGCAAATAACTGTTAGCATCAAAGCGTTCAAGAAATTTTTTACCTTGGTAAGTCAGATAAGATTCCACTTGGAAATAATCTCCCCAAAAATCCCCTTCCGATTTAGTCGCTCGTCCAAATGCTTTAGCAAGCTGTAAATCCGTGCGATAAGTCAGCATTCCTAACATACGGGCAATGGATAGACCTTGATCAGGCGGAGCGCCGTCATAATAATCTCCGCCATTAAAATTGGGATCATTAATAACGGCCTGACGCATAACATGATTAAATCCTATAGCTTCCGCACTAAAAAAAAGTGATGAACAAAGATTAACGATATTCTCGACAAAATCCGGATATTCAATTCCCCATTGGGTTGCTTGCATTCCACCGAAAGATCCGCCAATCACTGCTTTCAAGTGTGTTATGCCTAAATGATCCAATAGTGCTTTTTGCACATGCACAATATCCTGCACAGTAATATTCGGAAATTGGCTACCATAAGGCTTGCCCGTTTTAGGATTAACGGAAGCCGGTCCTGTCGTACCCTTGCAGCCGCCCAATACATTCGAGCAAATAAAGAAATAACGGGAAGTATCCAAGGCAAGACCATCGCCCATAAAATTTTGCCACCAGCCATTTTTTTCTTTATCCGAAAAATAAGGCTGCGCATCCCCCGTTAGCGCATGGCAAATTAGCACGATATTATTTTTATCCGCATTCAATGTCCCGTAAGTTTGATAAGCCACGTTAATCGGCGAAATTTCACCGCCCAGCATCAGTTGTAGCGGGTTATCTTGAAAAAGCATCACATTTTGGACAGACGACATTGAAAACCTACTGCGTGAAATTAAAGATGTTTCCAATTATCAACAGCTTATTATCTTTGTCAAGAAATTTTAGCCGTCTAAACGGCTAAACTAAGATAGCGGACAGTGAACATAAAATTCAGCT
This sequence comes from Rodentibacter sp. Ppn85, assembly GCF_001999335.1. Classification (GTDB taxonomy): domain Bacteria; phylum Pseudomonadota; class Gammaproteobacteria; order Enterobacterales; family Pasteurellaceae; genus Rodentibacter. The sequence continues at coordinate 29,281 of NZ_MLHS01000062.1, forward strand.
TGAACTTACCTCAAGTTTTCATTATTTTAATCATATGATTGATCCAAAAATATCTCTCAAAATGACCGCTCTTTCCCTTTGGCATCGTGTTCGTTTAAAAAAAATGATTCGCCGGATGTGCTGCGTGAGCGTATCTTTTCTTTTAATTTGTCTGATAATCGATCAATTTATCAGTTTCTATGTTCGTGATAGCGTATTTGAAGATGTGGATAAATTGCCCTACCGCCCCTACGGCGTCGTACTTGGCACATCAAAATATGTAACCACCGGCAAAACCAACGATTATTACACGAATCGTCTTACTGCCGCCAAAACACTCATCGAAAATCAAAAAGTGAGCTATCTTCTTCTCAGCGGCGATAATCGGACATTACAATATAATGAGCCGCGCACGATGTTGAGGGATTTACGGAAAATGAATATCCCGAGAGATCGTCTTTTCCTGGATTTTGCCGGTTTCCGTACATTAGATTCCGTGGTGCGGGCCAATAAAGTTTTCCAAGTCCCTTCTTATATTATCATTAGCCAAAAATTTCATTGCGAGCGCGCTCTGTTTATCGCCAAACATTATGATATTGATGCGATTTGTTTCGCAGCAAAACAGCCCGATGTTTATTTCGGCACACGTATTCGAGAAACCTTTGCCCGCGTGAAAGCAATCTTCGATTTGGCAATCGGTATTCAACCTTATTTTCTAGGCAAACCGGAGCCTCTCCCGCTTCCCGATAATGAATGAAAAATCTAACCAATTTTTTATGAAATCCATTTGACAATTTTTTACTAAATCGTTATTTCTATACTCCTGCAAACACTATACTTAGAACATTCATTTAACAGGAGAATACTGTATGTCTCATTTATCTGTCGCTAAATTTGGCGGTACTTCCGTTGCAAACTACGCAGCAATGACAGCCTGTGCAAAAATCATTATTAATGATCCAAATACTCGGGTTGTTGTGCTTTCGGCCTCCGCCGGTATCACAAATCTTTTGGTGGAACTCGCTAATGGCGTGGAAGCAAAAGAACGTAGAAGATTAGTTGGTGAAGTACGTCAAATTCAAGAGAATATCTTAAACGAACTGAAAGATGATTCTCTTGTTCGACCAATCATTGAAAACTACATTGAGAATATTGAATATCTTTCCGAAGCGGCAAGCCTCGCCACTTCAACCGCATTAACAGACGAATTAATCAGCCACGGCGAAATGATGTCAACACAAATTTTTATTGAAATTTTGCGTGAACAAAATACAAGTGCGACCTGGATAGATGTGCGTAACATTGTGGCAACCAATAATCATTTTGGCAAAGCCGTACCGGATGACGAAAAAACCCAACACAATAGCGACAATATTTTAAAACCATTGATTAACCGTGGTGAATTAATCATTACTCAAGGTTTTATCGGTCGTGAACCTAGCGGGAAAACAACCACATTAGGGCGCGGTGGCAGCGACTACTCCGCTGCATTATTAGCCGAGGTATTAAATGCAAAAGATGTGTTAATTTGGACTGATGTTACCGGCATTTACACCACGGATCCCCGTGTTGTACCCGCAGCACAACGCATTGACACAATGAGTTTTGCAGAGGCGGCAGAAATGGCGACTTTCGGCGCAAAAGTACTTCACCCGGCAACATTATTACCCGCCGTTCGAAGTAATATTCCTGTATATGTGGGTTCCAGTAAAGCTCCACAAGAAGGAGGAACTTGGGTAACCCGCAATCCGCAGCCCAGACCGACTTTTCGCGCTATCGCACTGCGCCGAGATCAAACATTATTGACCCTTTCCAGCCTGAATATGCTACATGCCCAAGGTTTCTTGGCAAACGTATTCAACATTTTGGCAAAACACAAAATTTCAGTGGATACCATTACCACATCGGAAATAAGTGTTGCCTTAACTCTTGATAAAATAGGATCAAGCTCGTCCGGTAGCAAGTTACTTTCGAGCGAACTATTGGAAGAATTAAGCCAATATTGCACGGTAAAAGTAGATACCGATTTATCTCTTGTCGCACTTATCGGAAACGAACTACATATTGCAACGGGCATAGCAAAACGTATTTTTGAAACGCTGGAATCTTACAATGTTCGAATGATCAGCTACGGCGCCAGTACTAATAACATTTGTATGTTAGTACGGAGTGAACACGCCGATGAGGTGGTCGGTTCGTTACATAAATCGTTATTTGAATAATACCCGTTACCTAAATGAAGTCACTTTTGAACCAGTCAAAATGTGACTTCAATATTGTTACCCTTTATTCTTACTAAGTTGTAAATAATGCGGAAAGGAGGGGAACCTTAAATAAAACCTCAATAAAAAACGAATAGGAAATATAATATGTCGTATTTGAAGACGCTAAAAACACTCGTAATTTCAACCGCACTTTGTGGTGCAATCGGCTATGCCTCAAGCTATTGGCTAAATCCCGAATGGAAAACCGAAGCGGAAATCACTCATCCCACCCGATCCGAACTCGGCAATTATTATTCTCTCCTCTCTATGTACCAACTCATGCAAGGGAAAAATAATGCGGATAGTAACGTTCCCGAATTAGTCTATCAAAATTTTACCGAACAGTTGGTTTCTTATAACAACCTAAAAGACTTTTGGGAAAATTCAACCTACTACAAGCAAAAAATCAGTGAAAACACTGTAAAAAATGCCCGACTATTAAATGATTTAATCAAAAATACCCATTTCCAACCGCTTAGTCATAACACCGGAAAAATTACCATCACATTAAGTGAACTGGGAGAATCACAAGCATTGCTTTCCTCACTTCTTGATAATAACAATAGCATCACAAGAAAAGTGATGTATGCCGATCTCATTCTCCAATGGAAAAATTTATTTACTCAAGTAAAAACTGCAGCAGAACTCAATTTGGGTAATATCTCTTACGGCAATAATGCGGCACCTCAAGATTGGCAAGGAAAACTCAATATGATGAAATCCGTTAATCCGCTTGACGAGAATTTTACCGCATTTCATTTCACTAAAAATCCACAGCAGCCGGAAACAAAAGGACGAAACAGTTGGGGAGGCATAGGGGCCGGAATCGGCCTATTACTCGGGTTATTTGCTTTTTTATTTCGTCGTAAACGAAAAACTATTGATTCACCGTTAGATTGAAGGCGCAGCAAAACTAGAAAGTCATAGCAGAATAGTTTAATATAGCGAGCCGTGATTCCGAAATTAATATTCGTCCCTCAATTAAAGTATAGAATTTAATTTTTAGGGTAATCAAAAAGAATAAAAAATATCCGGTTATTCATTTTATCAATCAACCAAATTTAAAAGGTGGAAATAATGGGAAAAAGTGTCGTTATCTTGGGTGCTCAATGGGGTGACGAAGGTAAAGGTAAAATCGTTGATTTGTTAACCGATCGCGTAAAATATGTTGTGCGCTATCAAGGCGGCCATAACGCCGGGCATACGCTTATTATTAATGGTGAAAAAACCGTATTGCGTTTGATTCCATCCGGTATTTTACGCCAAAATGTAACCTGTCTTATCGGAAATGGCGTGGTGCTTTCGCCTGCGGCATTAATGCAAGAAATGGGCGAGCTTGAAAACCGTGGCATCAATGTCCGCGAGCGCTTATTAATTTCCGAGGCTTGCCCTTTGATTCTTCCTTATCACGTTGCCATGGATCATGCCCGTGAAGCGGCACTTGGCAAAAAAGCAATCGGTACAACCGGTCGCGGTATTGGACCTGCTTATGAGGATAAAGTCGCTCGTCGCGGATTGCGAGTAAGCGATTTATTTGACAAAAAAGCCTTTGCCGAAAAGCTTAAAAATATTCTTGAATATTATAATTTCCAATTAGTAAACTACTATAAAGTTGAGCCGATTGATTATCAAAAAACCTTAGATGATGTAATGGCGGTAGCTGACGTTATCACCGGTATGGTGGCAGATGTTACAACAATTTTGGATACTGCACGCAAAAATGGGGACAATATCCTATTTGAAGGTGCGCAAGGCACCATGCTAGACATCGATCACGGCACTTACCCGTTTGTAACCAGTTCAAACACGACGGCGGGCGGCGTTGCAACCGGTTCCGGTTTTGGTCCTCGTAATCTTGATTATGTATTGGGTATTATTAAAGCCTACTGTACCCGCGTAGGCGGAGGTCCGTTCACCACCGAATTATTCGACAATGTAGGCGCTGAAATTGCCCGTAAAGGAAATGAATTCGGTGCGGTAACCGGTCGTCCGCGCCGCTGTGGTTGGTTTGATGCCGTAGCCATTCGTCGGGCGGTTCAGCTCAACTCTATTTCCGGTTTTTGTATGACGAAATTGGATGTGTTAGACGGCTTTGATGAAATTAAAATCTGTGTAGCGTATAAAATGCCAAATGGTGAAATTGTAGAATACGCACCACTTTCAGCAAAAGATTGGGAAGGTATTGAACCTATTTATGAAACCTTACCGGGTTGGAAAGAAAATACTTTCCGTGTTACCGATGTGAATAAATTACCGCAAAATTGCCGTAACTATATCAAACGTATTGAAGAAGTCACCGGGGTTCCGGTAGATATTCTATCAACAGGCCCTGATCGCGTAGAAACAATGATTTTACGTGATCCCTTTGTAGAATAATTTTCTTCTTATTTTTTGACCGCACTTAAAAGTGCGGTCTTTTTTTCTTCTGTTTTGAATCACATATTATGAACGAACAAGATATTATTCATTACCTTGAAAGCCATCCTGATTTCTTTACCCGACATTCTTCACTCTTAAGAAAACTGACTTTTCATCATTCACAAAAAGGGACGATTTCACTCATTAATGCCCAATTAAACCAACAGCGTCAACAAATTACCGCACTCACCTCACAACTTGAAAAATTGCACCGACTGGCGATTCATGACGCCGATATTTTCTTCGCCTTAATGCCACTCCAAAAGAAATTGTTTCAAGCGCAAGATTTTCGTTCTATCGAAAAGAAATTAGATCAATGGGCAAAATCTTATGAATTAGAAGGCGCTAAAATTCTTCTATTTACCGATAGTTGGAAAAAAACAGAAAATATCCCCCCACATAATTGGGTTGATCGTAAAGCCTTTGAAATCATTCGCTTGGAACGTTTAGGGTTACGTCAATTTTATTTAGGTGAATTAAGCGGTAAAGAAAAATCTTTAATATTTTTACCGCAAGAATTGCCCGTCGGTTCTGTGGCTTGCTGCCTACTTGGCATAAAAGATACTCACAAACCCAGCGCAATGTTACTCTTTCGCTCACGTGATACGCAACGTTTTCATAACTGACAAGATATTACTTTTCTCAAACATTTAGTGGATATTGTAGATATTCATTTAGCAAGACATCTCAACCAATAACCAGTGGCTTAGCCTCTACTACCACTAGGTTGTCCTACTTTGAAAATATAAAATTTTGTGATCCAGATCTCATTATTGAAAATTGTCTTTTTTGCGAAAATTTTAAATGACATATAATTCCCACAAGCGTTGTTAGAAGGAAAAGTTATGAAAACATTAAGTGAATTTATTGTAGAACGTCAAGCGGAATACCCTAATGCAAAAGGAGAACTAAGTGGGATTTTGTCGTCCATCCGTTTATTAGCTAAGATCATTCATCGTGATATCAATAAAGCGGGGCTCACCAGTATTTTAGGTCAATCCGGCATTGAAAATGTGCAGGGTGAAAGTCAAATGAAGCTCGATCTCTTTGCTCATAATACGATGAAAGCCGCCCTTATGGCACGTGAAGAAGTCGCGGGCTTTGCCTCCGAAGAAGAAGAAAGTTTTATTGCCTTTGATACGGAACGCGGACGTAATGCGAAATATGTGATTTTAACCGATCCCCTTGACGGTTCCTCGAATATTGATGTCAACGTATCCGTGGGGACAATTTTCTCTATTTATCGTCGTATCTCTCCTATCGGCACACCGGTAACGATGGAAGATTTCCTGCAACCCGGCAATAGACAGGTTGCGGCAGGCTATATTGTGTACGGTTCATCTACCATGTTGGTTTACACCACAGGAAACGGTGTAAACGGTTTCACGTATGATCCCTCTATCGGTACATTCTGTTTATCCCATGAGAATATGAAAATGCCAAAAGACGGGCGTATTTATTCCATCAACGAAGGGCAATATCTCAAATTCCCACAAGGCGTGAAAAAATATATTAAATATTGCCAAGAAGAGGATAAAGCGACACAACGTCCTTATGCTTCACGCTATATCGGTTCCCTTGTTGCCGATTTTCACCGCAATTTGTTAAAAGGCGGAATTTACATTTACCCAAGTGCAACTAACTATCCAAAAGGGAAACTACGCTTACTTTACGAGGGTAACCCTATGGCATTTTTGGCTGAACAAGCCGGGGGATTAGCCACTGACGGCTATCGTCGAATTTTAGATATTGAACCGAAAGAATTACACGAGCGCATACCGTTATTTGTCGGCTCGGAACAAATGGTGAAAAAAGCAGAAGAAATGATGCTTGCCTTTAAAGAGGACTAACCAACCAAAACAAAAGTGCGGTCAATTTCATAAGAGTTTTAAAACTCATTTGAAATTGACCGCACTTTTCTATGCTATCTACTTTGCTAAAATTAATCCCGTTTTCGACTTAACAGCCACCAGATAACCGCAGTAAATAACAAACTTGGAAGTAATGCGCCAAATCTTACCGACATATTATAAACGACGATCATTTCTTCAAAAATCTCGTTTACAACATAAAACAAGAAGCCAAAACAAATTCCCTTCAAGTAAGTTTTAAAATTCATTTGAAATTAACCACACTACACTTTTTATGCTATCTACCTTGCTAAAATTAATCCCGTTTTCGACTTAATAGCCACCAGATAATCGCAATAAATAACAAACTTGGGATTAATGCGCCAAACACTGCCGGCATATTATAAACAACGCTCATTTGCCCAAAAATCTCATTGACCACATAAAACAAGAAACCAAAACAAATTCCCGTTACAATTCTTGCGCCTGCCGTCACGCTACGCAAAGAGCCAAAAATAAAGGATAACGCAAGCATCATCATCACACCGACAGAAATCGGCTGAAAAACTTTACGCCAAAAAGTTAATTCAAAGCGCCGAGCGTCTTGCCCGGTTTCTTTTAAAAAGTGGATATATTCATATAATCCGCTGATAGACAACGAGGTCGGGCGCAATGATACTGCCCCTAATTTATCCGGGGTTAAATTGGTTTCCCAAGATTCGGTTAAACGATTTGTCGTCACAATACTTTCTTTTTGGATCGTCGAATCGTTTACCTGATGCAGTTTCCACTTGTTTTCTTCCAAAGAATAGGTCGCCTGATTGGCATGTTTTAACTGCGTTAAATGTTGCTTATCATCAAAGGTGTAAATATAAACATCGTTTAATTTGACATTATCGGTAACACTACGTACAAAAACAAAACGCTGACCGTCTTTCGCCCAGACGCCATTTTTTATTGACAGCATTGAACCGCCTGAAATTGCTCGAGCTCGCATATCACGGGCAAATTGTTCCGTTTGCGGAATGCCCCATTCACCAATCGCCATCGTTAAAATCACTAATGGTAAGGCAGTTTTCATCACCGCCAATCCAATTCTAAAACGCGAAAAACCTGCCGATTGCATCACCACTAATTCACTACGACTAGCCAAATTACCAAGAGCAATCAACGCCCCCAATAGCACCGCCATAGGGAAAAAAGTTTCCACATCTTTTGGTACGGTTAAAAAAGTAAAACTAACCGCTTGTAATACGTCATAAGTTCCCTTACCGACACTACGGAACTGCTCTACGAATTTAATGATGGCAGACAACCCTACAAGCATGAGCAAAGTTGCAAAAATAGCCCCTAAAATGCTTTTACCAATATAACGGTCTAAGGTATTCATCATTTGGCTTACCCTTTTCGGCTAAAAAGACGGCGGAATTTATACATCATTGCACTATCCCAACTATTTAATACAATCCCAAGCAATAAAAAAATAACATTTACGGTAGGCATAAAAATTGCCGCATCTAATTTTCCTGCCGAACCGGCAGATTTAAATGAACTTTGTAATAAGAAATAAATAAGATAAAGCAATAATGCAGGCAGAATTTTCGCAAAACGTCCTTCTCTTGGATTCACTCTACTTAGCGGCACAGCAATTAATGCCATTAACGGCACTGCTAAAATGAGGGTAACCCGCCAATGTAATTCGGCTTTTGCCGCCTCGCTATTTTGTTTCACCAACTCTTCGGAAGAAAGTGCGGCGGCTTCATCAGATTTGTTATCCGTAGCTTGAAATCCCAGATAAGCTTGATAATTATCAAAATGTGTAATACGGAAATCCGGCAACGCTGCGGTGCCTTCCACCCGTTGTGTATTTTGCAAATTCAGTATTTGATCACCGTTTGGCAAGACTTTTAATTCCCCTTTTTCCGCAGTAATGACGGAAGGTTTGGTTTGTCCTTTTGGTGCGGTTTGGAATAGGTAAACCTCATTGATGCGATTGCCTTTGATATTATCAATAAACAACACAAAATTATTATTACCGGAGATAAACTGCCCGGAAGAAAGTGCTCCCATCGTTGGATTCGCTTTCGCCTCTTCCACAATAGTGCTTTGCTTTTGAATCGCCCACGGAGAAAGCCATAGCGCATTATATGCCGCTAAGCCCGTAGTGAACAAAGACAGTACGAGCGCCACACGCACTAAAATCCGCTGACCGACACCGCAAGCATGCATCACGGTAATTTCACTTTCCGCATACAACCGCCCAAATGTCAACAAAATGGCAATAAACAAACACAACGGCAACATTAATTGCGCCATGGTCGGCATTCCCAGTCCAAGTAAAGAAAAAACCAAATCCGCCGGCACATTACCATTTGCCGCAGAACCAAGCACACGCACAAGTTGCTGGCAGAAAAAAATTAACAGCAAAATGAACAAAATCGCCACTTGGCTCTTAAAGACTTCTTTCGTTAAATATCGCGTTAAAATCATCTTATATCGTTATTGTTTATCGTTAAAATTGAGGGGAAAACTAGATAAAATCGACCGCGTATGATACCTTATTTTCGCTGATTTAAACAATCAAAATAAGGAAATCAAATGAAATATCAAGCAAAATTAACCGCACTTTCACAAGCTACCGAATGTATTGTAATAGGTGTGTATGAGAACAATGAATTTTCAAAAAGTTTCAATGAAATCGACCTTACCACTCAAGGCTACCTCAACAGTTTAATACAATCAGGCGAACTCACCGGAAAATTAGGACAAACTTTATTGTTACGCGACCTCAATGGCATTAGCGCAAAACGAGTTTTAATTATTGGTTGCGGTAAAAAAGGCGAACTCAGCGAACGCCAATATAAGCAGCTTATTCAAAATATGTTAAAAGCGTTAAAAGATACCAATATTCGTGAAGCGGTTTATTATTTGACAGAAGTTGAAATCAACAACCGTGATCTTTACTGGAACATCCGTTTTGCCATTGAAACCATTGAGCATACCAACTATCAATTCGATCAATTCAAATCTAAAAAAGCGGAACCAATCAGCCTAGAAACGCTCACTTTCAATACTGATTGCCAACAGGCACAACTCGCTATCGATCACGCCCAAGCTATTGCAAGCGGTGTAAAAGCGGCACGGGATATTGCCAATATGCCGCCTAATGTGTGCAACCCGGCTTATCTTGCCGAACAAGCGAGAAATTTAGCGGAAAAATCCACCGCACTTTCCCTTGACGTAATTGATGAAAAAATGATGGCCGAGTTAGGTATGAATGCTTATCTTGCGGTTTCCCGCGGTTCATCAAACCCGGCTTATATGTCTCTTCTTCATTTTAACAACGCAGTGGATAAAAATACCAAACCGATTGTGCTTGTGGGCAAAGGCTTAACTTTTGATGCCGGCGGTATTTCCTTGAAACCCGCAGCCGATATGGACGAAATGAAATATGACATGGGCGGGGCGGCTTCCGTATTCGGAACAATGAAAGCCATCGCGGAACTTAATTTACCGCTAAATGTGATTGGCGTGCTTGCAGGTTGTGAAAACCTACCGGATGGCAATGCCTATCGTCCGGGCGATATTCTCACCACCATGAACGGATTAAGCGTAGAAGTGCTAAACACGGATGCAGAAGGTCGCCTTGTACTTTGCGACGCACTTACCTATGTAGAACGTTTTGAACCTGAACTTGTCATTGATGTGGCGACCCTAACCGGCGCATGCGTTGTCGCGTTGGGACAGCACAATAGCGGACTAATGTCGGAAGATGAAAACCTTGCAAACGAATTACTCAACGCGGCTCAACAAACTACGGACAAAGCTTGGCGTTTACCGTTAAGCGAAGAATACCAAGAACAGTTGAAATCCCCATTTGCCGATCTTGCCAATATCGGCGGGCGCTGGGGCGGTGCAAGCACGGCCGCTGCGTTTTTGTCTAACTTCACAAAAAAATACCGCTGGGCGCATTTGGATATCGCCGGCACGGCATGGTTACAAGGTGCGAATAAAGGTGCAACCGGTCGCCCGGTTTCGCTACTCACACAATTTCTGATTAATCAAGTAAAATAAAACAAAATTGACCGCACTTTGTTGTAATAATAAAAAGTGCGGTCAATTTTTGCTAATTATTCGTCATTATGTAGTATAAAGAAAAGGTAGGGACGCCACACTGGCGTCCGTAAAAAATTAAATGATTTAGCGGATGCCAGCGTGGCGTCCCTACATATGAGATAAAATCCAAGTTTGTGCAACTGCTACGTAATACCGTAATTATTCGGTAAATTCAAAAATATCTAAAACGGAATTTGTTTCTGATAGCTTAGGTTAGGGTACATTCCCAAATAGGTGGGTTCTTTAAATTTTTATCAAGATCACAAATTGATAATTTCATCCGCCAATTCATCAATAAATCCCTGATAATGTGAAGAAATTAGCATAGGCAACCCAAGTTCACGCAAAAGAGCGGTCAGTTTTTGTGTATTTTTGCGATCTAATCCGTTCGTTGGTTCGTCCAACAATAAAATTTTGGGTTGCATGGCAAGCACACCGGCAAGAGCGGTAAAATTCTTTTCGCCGCCTGAAAGCGTATGCACCGTGCGATCCTTTAAATGGCTAATCCTCAGACGGTCAAGTTGTTGTTCCGCAAGTTGATAAGCGTATGCTTGAGAGTGGCCTTGGTTAAGTGGGCCAAAGGCGACATCATCCAGCACGGTCGGGCCAAAAAGTTGATCATCGGCATTCTGAAAGCAAATTCCCACCACACCACGAAAAGGGGCAAAATCTTTCTCTTTTCGACAGTTTTTTCCAAATAATCGGATTTCCCCTTTTGAAATAGGAACAAACCCAAGTAAGGCAAGTAATAAAGTGGTTTTACCCGCACCAATTTCCCCTTGAATAAATAAGCGTTTTTTCTCTTCAAGGTGAAAAGTTAAATTTTGAATAATCGGTTTGCCACTACGTTCAATGCAAATATCTTTAACGTTCAGCATCTTCTTTCCTGTTACCAAATTGAAAACTTCGGCATTTCAATGCTATTTGTGCCGTTTCCGCTTTCAATAAGGCATGAATCAATAATAATGTCACCGCTTGTGCCGTCACATAAAAGGTTCGACGATTAAATGCCGCTTGATATCCACGGGCGCGCATTGCAATATCCATCTTTTGTCGTAGCTCGCCAAGCAATGCAATGTAACGTATCGTCAAAACAAATAATTGTATGAGTTTTTCCGGTAAGGGTAATTTGCCAAGTGCTTGAATCAATATGGCATCGTTGATATTCCATAAAAAAAGCCAGAGAGAAAACAATACTAGATTCATTCTTAGGCTAAGTATTTCGGCAAGTCGTATTCCTTGTATATTAACTTCAATGCCTTTTTCCCCTACCTTCCAAACCAGTGTCACCCAGATTAAAAAGATAAAAATTAATAGACCTAACCAACGTTTAACATAAGGAAATAAAGGCTTGGAATGAATTAAAACCAACAAGATAAAAACAGTCGCAACACTGATATTAAGTGTAATAAGCCAAGAAAAATCACTTAAACCGCTAATTATGAGTCCCCAGAGAAAAAGCCCGATCAAACGAAAGTGCGGTTGAATTAAAGCATGAATTTTCATGAAACGATTGCCGTACGATTCAATGCTTCAGGATACATTTTACAAAGAAGTGAAATCACACCAACACTGATTAGGCTGTCTAACACTAATACCGGAATATGGGAAATGAGCAATAACCCAACCAGACTGCTATAACTTTTCCCCCCGTCAAGCACCAATGCCAAAGAGGCTAATGCGGCTGCACCGCCTACGCCGATAATCCCCGCGCCGATACCAACAAATAAACGACTTTTTAATGGCATTTGGGGCATCAAAAATGAACGGAAAAGATAGTGAGCGATAAGTGCCGGCGTTGCCATCAAACAAAGGTTTACCCCCAAGACCGCAAAGCCGCCAAAGGAGAAAAACAACACTTGTAACAATAAAGCGATGAGAAAGGCGGGAAAAACTGCCCAGCCCAGAAAAAGCCCCGCCATACCGTTTAAAATCAAATGCACACTGCCGATGCCGACCGGTATATGGATCGTACCGGCGACAAAGAAAGCGGCGGCAAAAAGTGCTGCGAGCGGTAAATTTTCAACCTCTAAACGGCGTATTCCGATCGTAATTCCTATCACGGCGAGAACTGCTCCGGTTAATAAAATCGGCGTATGCAAAACACCTTCGGATAAATGCATTTTAGTATCCTTATTTGGTTTTTCGTAAATTACGCCAAGCAATCAGTCCGGCAACGCCGACAATGTAGCCAATTCCGCCTAAAATATCATGCCAATAAATTTTATCTTTTAACTCGGCAATATCCGCTCGTAGCAACATCAGATCCGCCGTTTGATTATTTGAAGGCGATGTACGATCCGCCACAATAGAGGCACGATGACCTTCTTCGCCTTCTACCACGACTTTTAACACCGACCCCGCCACATTCGGCACAGCAAGGCGAAATTCGCCTTTCATATTTGTTTTGGAATTTAAAATTGGTTCTTTCGCTCCCGAGCGAAACACTTCTAAATAGGTTTCCGCCGCCGGTGTCATATCGGAATAGTAAGATTTACCGGAAAGGATTTGCCCGTCATATTGAGCAAATACGTGAAGTGCATGAGCTTGTACATTCGGTAAATACAATGCAAGAAAAAGTGCGGTAAAAAAAGACAATATTTTCATTCTGGCATCGCCTATTTATTGTGCATCAAAGGTCAGCATATATTCAACGGTTTTACGATCATAATCAGGATTATCCGCCACATTCTCTTCAAACTCCGCCCATACTTTGTTATAACCTCTCACGGGCGTAAATTCGGCAATGCCCTTTTCATCGGTTAAATTAAACGGAGCATCTTCCCCCACTCCTACCTTAGTACCTTGAATCGGTTTTCCATTGTGTAAAACAAGAATAGCAAGAGGTTTTCCCGCCTCGGCTTTCATCTGCGGGATCAATTCATAGGCTACATCATGGGCTTTAAAGGATTGCTCATCCCATTTCAAAATCGCTTTACCTAATTTCAATGGATTGGTGCTAAATTCCGCAGAAGGTTCTTCACGTTTGGTTTTTTCCACATATTTACCACTTGGTAATTTTGACCATATACCATTATCAAATGTCATAAATACCATATCGGATTTGGGTATCAGGTAGGCTTCGCCATTTTTAAATTGATAGTCAAGTGCGGTCAATTTTCCTTGAGAATTTAGAATTTGTAAGGATTTAATTTTGTGTTGTGGGTAAGATTCCGTTTCCGTATGACCAAATTTCATCACATATTCATCTTGTGATGAAGCCGGTTCAAGCCATACATTATGCGCGTTTGCCACAGACAGTGTGAAAAGTGCGGCTAATCCCATTGTTATTTTTTTGAATTGCATTTATTGGTTTCCTTATTATTAAAAAAGCGGGAGCAATGATAGAATATGAAGTAACTTTAGAGTCAAGCGAAATTTTGAGGAAAATCATGAAAATAGGTCAGCTTGCCAAAGCGTTAAATTGCACCGTAGAAACCATTCGTTTTTACGAAAAACAGGGGCTACTCCCCTCTCCCCTACGCTCGAATGGAAATTTTCGCCAATATAATGAAGATCATCTGAAACGTCTGTCTTTTATTTGCAATTGCCGAAGTTTAGATTTATCTCTCAATGAAATTAAAACCTTAATTTCCCTTGAAAACCAAACCGAGCAACGCACTGAAGAAATGAATAAATTATTGGATCGTCATATTAAAGATACAGCTAAACGTATTCACGAATTGGCACACTTGCGGATGAAATTAATCGAACTCAAAGAAAAAATCGTCTCAAATGATGAAGATCCGATAAAACTACTGTTACAACATAGTGGGGTAAGGTTTGTGAGGTTATAAATTTAACGCAAAAAAATACCGCACTTCAGTTTCCCAAAGTGCGGTTTATTTTCAGCTTGTTTAAAGAGCTTTTAGAATATCTTCAACGCGATCTTTCGCATCACCAAAGAGCATTTGGGTATTCTCTTTGAAGAATAACGGATTTTGCACACCGGCATAACCTACTGCCATAGAGCGTTTGAATACGATCACATTTTGCGCTTTCCATACTTCCAATACCGGCATTCCTGCAATCGGGCTGTTTGGATCTTCCATTGCCGCAGGGTTTACAGTATCGTTTGCACCGATAACCAATACTACATCGGTATCTGCGAAATCTTCATTGATTTCATCCATTTCAAGCACAACATCATAAGGTACTTTGGCTTCCGCTAACAGCACGTTCATATGCCCCGGTAAACGACCTGCAACAGGATGAATACCAAAACGTACGTTTACGCCACGTTCACGTAATTTTGCAGTAATATCCGCCACCGGATATTGCGCTTGTGCCACCGCCATACCATATCCCGGAGTGATAATGACAGAACTTGCATTTTTCAGTAACTCCGCGACTTCTTCCGCTGTGGTTTCACGATGCTCGCCTTGCTCTTCATCGGAAGAGACTTGCACATCATTGCCAAAGCCACCGGCAATCACGCTGATAAACGAGCGGTTCATCGCTTTACACATAATGTAAGAAAGAATCGCACCGGAAGAACCGACCAATGCACCGGTTACGATTAATAGGTCATTGCTCAGCATAAAACCTGCAGCCGCCGCAGCCCAACCGGAGTAAGAGTTAAGCATAGAAACCACTACCGGCATATCCGCACCACCGATAGATGCCACTAAATGCCAGCCGAATGCAAGTGCGATTGCGGTCATTAATAACACAGGGAAAATATTCTCAGGGTTGTTTAAGAATGCCACCATCAATAATACAGAAACTACAATCGCCGCTAAGTTTAATTTATGACGGTGCGGTAGCATTAATGCTTTTGAGTTAATTTTTCCGCTTAACTTACCGAACGCCACTACCGAACCCGTAAAAGTTACCGCACCGATAAAGATCCCGAGGAATACTTCAACATTGTGAATGGTCGCCAGAGTTGCCTGTTCAGCAAGGAATTGTGCCTGTTGCACATCATCCAAACCGTTCGGCATAGTTGGAATATCGTGTAAACCATAGCTGTTAAAACCGACAAGCACGGCCGCTAAACCCACAAAGCTGTGGAGAATTGCCACAAGCTCCGGCATTTCCGTCATTTCTACTTTTAATGCGCGTTGAATACCGATTACACCGCCGGCGGTCATCGCAATGATGATCCAAAACGTCCCTTCGGAATGCGGGCCGAAAATAGTCGCTACAAGCGCAATAGTCATCCCGACAATACCAAACCAACAACCCGCTTTGGCAGTTTCGTGTTTAGAAAGTCCCGCCAAGCTCATAATGAAAAGTAATGCTGCAACAATATACGCAGCCTGTACTAAACCTTCAGACATTACGTTCTCCTTAACCTTTTCTAAACATTGCCAACATACGTTGTGTTACACGGAATCCACCAAAAATATTGATGCTTGCCACCAAAATTGCCACAAAGGCTAACGCATCAATAAAGAGGTTGCCCGACGGCTGACGAATTTGCAGTAACGCCCCTACAATAATGATACCTGAAATGGCATTCGTCACCGCCATTAATGGTGTGTGAAGTGCATGACTAACATTCCAAACCACGTAATAACCCACCACACAGGCTAATACAAACACCGTAAAATGTGATAAAAATGCAGCCGGTGCAACGGAAGCAAGCCATAGGAATAATACGCCGACACCTGCCATCACACCGTATTTCACACGCGGATTGGTCGGTTTGGCTTCTTTTTTCTCTGCCACAGGTGTGGCTTTTACATCTTGTTTTGGTTGAGCCGATACTTGAATTTGTGCCGGAGGAATTTCTTCCCCGTCACGCACAACAGTCACACCGCGTAATACTACATCCTCAAAATCAATGTTAATGTTGCCGTCTTTCTCTTTACACAAGAGTTTCAATAAATTGACTAAGTTTGTGCCGTAAAGTTGGGAAGATTGTGTCGGTAAGCGGCTTGGGAAATCCGTATAGCCGATCACTTTCACTTGGTTTTCAGTCGTCACGACTTTACCCGCTTGGGTATATTCGCAGTTACCGCCTGTTGCCGCTGCCAAATCCACAATCACCGAACCCGCTTTCATGGAATCCACCATTTCTTTGGTGATCAAACGTGGCGCAGGTTTACCCGGAATCGCAGCCGTTGTAATGATAATGTCCACCTCTTTGGCTTGCTCTGCGTAAAGTTCCATTGCTCGGCGGTTAAACTCTTCCGACATCACTTTCGCATAACCATCACCGCTGCCGCCTTCTTCTTTAAAATCAATTTCTAAGAAGCTTGCACCCATACTTTGAACTTGTTCTTTTACTTCTGGACGGGAATCAAACGCACGTACAATCGCACCAAGGCTATTTGCCGCACCAATCGCAGCTAAACCTGCCACCCCCGCACCAATCACCAACACTTTTGCTGGCGGAACTTTACCTGCGGCCGTAATTTGTCCGGTGAAAAAACTGCCAAACTCGTGTGCCGCCTCAATCACCGCACGATAACCGGAAATATTCGCCATTGAACTTAATGCGTCCAAGGCTTGCGCACGCGAAATACGCGGCACGGCATCCATTGCAAGCACATTGATTTTTTTCGCTGTTAATTTTTGCATTAACTCAGGATTTTGCGCACGCCAAATGAAACTGACCAGCGTTGCCCCTTCTTTCATTTGAGCGATTTCTTCATTTGTCGGCGGATTCACTTTAAAAATGATATCCGATTGCCAAATTTCAGCCGCTGCACCAATTTTTGCACCTGCGTCTAAAAATGCCTGATCCTCAAAACTTGCTTTAAAGCCCGCATCGTGTTCCACGATAACCTCAAAGCCCAATTTCAGGATTTGTTGAACCGTTTTTGGCGTTGCCGCCACACGTGCTTCATTATCAAGCAGTTCTTTTGGTACACCAATTAACATACTGTTTCCCTCTGTTTGATGATTGGGTTGATGATTTTATTGAATGAATTCAAGTTCATTCTTCCGATAAATGACAAAAAGTCAGATGGCGTTAACTGTATCATTTTTCAGTTAAAATGAGATATATTTTTTTAACTGTTTTTACAATATATTGTGATAGGGATCACAAAGCAAAACAAAAAAGTGCGGTTGATTTTCACAACATTTTTCGCTAACGATATTCTCAATAGTTGCTTTCACTTACTCTAAAACAAACTCCAGCCAAATCGGAGAATGATCGGAAGAGACAACTTTTTTCGATGTTGCAGTTAGGACTTTCACTCCCCTTACAAATACATAATCCAGTGGATAATCAAAAAATCGTACCCGTTCATCTTGAGAAAACGAAACCTCATTTAACCCCTTTTTGCCGATAAATTCATCGAGGATTTGTTTTCGTTCCGCATTCCACGCATTAAAATCGCCCGCTAAAATGACCGCACTTTGATAAGAAGGAATAACAGAAAAAATACGTTCCAACTGCGCACGGTAAGCACTGGGTTCCCACTCAAAATTGATTAAATGGGCATTAATGACGAGTAATTCCTCACCATTATTCAACGGGAATGTCATTACGCCGGCAACTTTCGGAATACGAATCCAAGGTTCGGGATGAGCAATACCGCAATAACTTTTCGGCACAGAACGGCTGAAAGTTTTCACGCCGGATTGTCGCGCTTTATAAGAAAAACTTGAAATAAAAAGTGCGCTCGAAAATGAAGACAAATTTTGTTCCACGGTGGCTTCTTGTAAGAGTACAAAATCTTGATCCTGTGAAAAACGCGCCAAATCTTGCCGCCAACCTTGATCCGAGCCTTTATGAATATTCCAACTTAATAATCGAAGGTGTTTCTTCTCTAGGGTAGGGATAGATGCCTCACGGGAAAAACAAAATGTATTTGTAGGTTCAAAAGAGAATTGAGAGGTCGTTTTTAAATCAATTTGAATTGTTTCAAAAATACGAAACTGGCTAAAAATATAAATTCCGACTGCAATACCCAGCACGAGTAAAAATGCAAAAATTTTATTAATCGTTTTCATTATTTGATATATTTCAATAAATATGAACTTTATAAATGATAGCAGTTTGCTTATACTAGACAACGTTTAATTTAATTATGCCTACTATTTCTTAGTTTGGGACTAAACCATGAATATTTACACCTACCTCTGCTTTCTTGCTACTATTGCGATTCTAATCAGTTTTATCACACAAAAAATCAATGACAATATCCAATATACCATTGCAATTACCGCCACCTCCATGTTGGGTTCTTTAATATTGGTTTTATTAGGGTATTTAAATTGGTTTAATTTAGATCAAATTGCAATAAAAGTCGTTGAAAGAATTGATTTTAAAGATTTCTTACTAAACGGTATTCTGGGTTTCTTACTTTTTGCCGGTGCATTAGGCATTAAACTGCCGGTATTAAAAAATCAGAAATGGGAAATTACCACCTTTGCGCTATTTTCTACCTTTTCTTCTACCTTTTTTATCGGTTTTATGCTTTATGGTATCAGTCAATTATTCGGTTGGCACATCGATTTAATCTACTGCATTCTATTCGGTGCATTAATCTCCCCCGACGACCCTATCGCCGTACTCGCCATTATTAAAAACTTAAAAGCGCCAAAGCGTTTAGCTATGCAAGTCGAAGGAGAATCTTTATTTAATGACGGGATCGGATTAGTGATTTTTACCACAGTTTTTGCCGTTGCCTTCGGCGGGCAAGAGCCTACTACCGGCGGTGTATTGCAGCTCTTTTTCAAAGAAGCATTAGGCGGCATTGTTTTTGGTTTTGTCATCGGCTTACTTGCTCATTACTTAATTTCTGCAACCGATGACGGTTCGTTAGAAATTTTATTAACCCTGACTATCCCGACTGCCGGTTTTATGTTAGCTAATTTACTCCATGTTTCCGGAGCGCTTGCTATGGTTGTTTCCGGAATTTTAATCGGTAACTGGACACGCTACACCGGATTTTCAAAACAAAGTCGGCATTATTTCAATCATTTTTGGGAAATGATCGATCACTTCCTAAATTCACTTTTATTTATTTTAATCGGCTTAGCCATTCTACTTATTCATGTTTCATGGCAGGGTTTAATTCTGATTGCTCTTGCAATTCCGATTTGCTTGGTTTGCCGTTACATCAGTGTATGGCTTCCTTTCCAAGTGATGAAACGCTATCGCAAATATAATCCTTATACCCTACGAGTGCTGACTTGGGGAGCCTTACGCGGCGGATTGGCATTGGCAATGGCACTTTCTATTCCTATGGGACAATCCTACATTGAAGGATTAAATATGGATGTGCGTGATCTCATTTTGGGAATGACCTATGCCGTAGTAACTTTCTCTATCCTCATACAAGGTACGACTATTGAAAGCATGATCCGAAAATCCAAAGAAGTGATCATGCGCGAACGTGGTTACGTTGGTGTAGGTTTAGCAAAAGAGAATAAAGAATAGTCTGCAAAAGTGCGGTTTAAAAATAAGGTATTTTCTCACTGTTGCACACAACTGACATTTTAATCCGAGCGTAGAGACACACTGCATCTGTCCGACACTAATTCGACTAAGGCGCACACAATGCGCCCCTCCGTTTCGTATCAATTTTTTATTTTGTGCGTTTACTATATCACCGATACAAGGCTGTATTGTGAACAATTTGTTGTATTTCATTTTGCATGAAGTTTTTTTATAATGCCTACAAAATAAAAAAAGGATTCTCTATGCAACATACTCTTCACCCTTATGCCGTAGACGGCACAATCATTCACGAAAACGAACAAGAAAATGTGGTATTGCTTATTTACGCCCACAATGCAGAAATTGCTGAAAATCATATTCGGATTTATGCTCAACAGCATCGGCTGAGACTAACACACCAACTTCTTCCCCTGCCTTTTGATCTATATTTACAACGCCACGCCAATTCCGATTTTATTTCTCCTTTAACCGAACTTTCCGCCACGCTTTCAGAAAATAACCCACTGCTCATTTTTAATCCCAACCAATACCAAGCAAGCGAAAAAAGCCCTACGCCTTGTTTAATCAAAGAAGAATTTTTACTGCGGGAAGAAGATGAACATTCCTCTTTCTTGTTTCAGCCTATTCCACGTTCAATAAAGTTACATTTATGGCAAGGAAATAGTGAAAGCCAATGTTATGCCGTTATCAATGCCGCAGTCAGTTTTTGGTTTCCTCGACACTTTCAGGGTGAAGGCATTCGTTTCGAATGTTTATTCAAAGGTGAAGAAGGCGAAAAGCGTAAGAAGGTCGCGCCCTATTTATTACATCTGCCCGAAAATCACTCGCTTGTCGAGCAATTATGTAGTGTACCGGTTAAACCTCAAGAAGACGGAGAACAGCATTGGCATAAAAACTTTGGTTTTTTCTTCCGCTCTTCGGCAGATTTTGACACCTTATTACATCATTTTAGAAAATTCATTTATATGAATACCTATGACGATCGCCTGCTTTATTTCCGCTTTTATGATCCGATCGTGCTCGAAGATTATTTCGATTTTCTGCAACACTATCCACGAAAACTCTCGACCTTTTGGGGTAACGGCTTGATTGACAGCTTTATTTTGCCAAAACAACAAAATGCGGTGAGCTATGTGCCGAATGTGGATTTTTCAAAAATCGAACCGGCGAAAAAGCAGTTTGATAAGTTTGAAATGAAGGAAATGATTGCCAAAAAAGATAAAAAACTACTTGCCCGGTTAATAGAAGATTTAATCACAAACGCCCCTTACCTAACGGACACCTACAGTCTTCAAGAGATCGAAAATGTCGTGCAATACCACTACAAAATGGGCTTGAAATATCGTTTTTATGAAACAGACACCATCGGATTTTTATCGCTTGCCACCCTATTTTACGGCAAAACCGCGGATAAACTGGATCCTGAGCCCGTCATTATGAAACTTTTAACACTCAATTACCTTTCAGAACCGGAAAAGGTATATTACATTCAACACCGCCT